>JANXXL010000131.1 GCA_025350625.1 Bryobacterales bacterium
GCCGGAATCCGGATCGCCGTCAACAGGTCGCCCGGATGGAGCACCGTCATGCGCGTGATGTCGGTGGCGGGAACCATGAAATAATCCTCGGCATTTACCACCCGCTCGCCACGCGTGCTGCGGATGACCATCTTGGCGTCGAGCGCGATCAGGGCGGGCGCCGTGTCCGACGGATTGACGGCCACGCAGCGGTCCGCTCCCAGAATGGCGTGCTCGCGGTTAATGGCAGTCGGCGTATCGGCGAAGCACACGTTGCCGCCCGCGCGATAGCATTTCCAGCCGGCGCGGTAGTACCAGCAGCGCGTATCCTGCGACACGTTGCCGCCGATGGTTCCCTGGTTGCGGATCTGCGGCGACGCTGCGGATTCGGCGGCTTCGAGCAAAATACTGTATCGCTCGCGCACTAGCGGATTGCGCACCACGTCGGTCAATGTCGTCATCGCGCCGATCTCGATCCCGCCCCCAGCCTCGCGCACCCCGGTCAGCTCCTTAATTTGGCTCAGGTCGACCACCACTTTAGGACGCTTGATGCGATCCTTCAGCCAATCGAAGCTATCCAGGCCGCCGGCCAGCACCCACGCGTCCGAGCCGTGCTGGGAGAGCAAGGCGAGGGCGTCATCTATGGTCGCCGGCTGAAAGAGTTCGAACGCCGGCATTACGTCGTGAATCACAGCCATGTTCTGTTCTCCTTAATCCCTTTCCTGTGGTTCGCTAAATGTGGGCCGTCAGTCCATCCTGGGAGGCCCGGCCTGCTTCGAGCGATGCCAGAATGATGTCTGCGGTCACCGGCGCACGCCGGAAAATCTCATCGCCCAACGCGTCTGAGAGAGCATTCAACACCGAGGCGCATCCCGCACCCACCGGCGGCTCGCCGATGCCGCGCGCGCCGACCGGCGTTTCTGGATCGGGAATCCCCACCGCTTCCCAAGCCATCTTGGCTGGAATGTCCAGGATGGTGGGCGGCCGGTTGTAGTGGAATCGTTTGGCGAGTGCCACTCCGTAGTGCTGATCGTAGACCCACTTCTGGCCGAGCGCGTGGCCGAAGCCTAAAGTAGAGCGCCCCAGCACCTGGCCGCCAAAAGCGCGGGGATGGATCACAATGCCGACGTCGGCAACGCCCAGGTAATCGACGATGCGATATTTGCCGGTCTCCGTATCGACTTCAACTTCGGCGAAGCCGGCAACGTAAGAATTGGTCACGCCGTCGTGGGGGTATTTGTCCTTGGCGACGGCCATCAAGCCTTGTCCAGCGAGCGCGGCGGCAGAGGCTTTCGTGAATTTATTGATTTCGGGCGGCACTTCGTGGCCATCGTAGATGCCGCCGAGTTTGATCGCGCGGTCAGCGGCCTGCGCGAAGGTGAGGCCAGCCCCGCCGCCTCTTCGGAACACTCGTCCGCCGCCGACTTCGTAGTCTTCCGGTTTGCCGCCGAGATCCATGGCTGCGATCTGCTGCAACTTGTTCTTAGCGTCGGTAGCCGCCGCATGCGCGGCACGAGTCATCGCGTGGATGGTCTGGCTGCCTCCGGAAGGACAGGTCCAAGGCAGATTCTTGGCGGTGTTTCCCCAGGCGATTTCGCAATTTTCCCAAGGCACGTCGAGCATCTCGGCAACCACGCGATGCACATCGATCACGGATTCCGTTCCCAAATTGCCCACGCCCGATTGGATATAGAGCCGGCCGTCCGGTCTGATGACGAAGAGCCCGTCGAAGCCCACGGTGCCGGCCGAATAAGCACTGACCGCCACGCCTACGCCGCGCACTTTCGAGCCGCTGCGTTTGGGCTGCGCCTTCCTCTCGTCCCAGCGGAACAGTTCTGCGCCGCGGTCGAGCGCCTCTTTGACGAACGCGCTGGTGACATGATCGCGCTTGCCCTTCACCGGTCCGCCAATGGGAGCCTTCCCCGCCGGAGCATTCAACCGCCGGATCGCCACCTGATCGACGCCCAGCTTGCGTGCGGCTTTGGCGAGCAGCGGTTCCATGAGGACCACTCCCTGCATCCCGCCCGGCTGGCTCTGCGCACTGCGCGGCGGGGTGTTGGTCATGACTGTCACTCCCCGCCACCGCATGGCTTCGGGCTGGTAGCACAGCGACACAATGCGTCCCGCGCTATTGGGATCGTTCTGCGGATCGTAGGGACCGTTATCGCAGATCACAAACATATCGAGGGCAGTGATCTTGCCTTCTTTGGTGAATCCCACTTTCATCCGGCCGTGAAAACCGGGACGCGCGCGGCCGATGAAATGCTCCTCTTCGCGGCTGAGGCGCATCATGACGGGCGCATTCACCTTCTTAGACAGCAGCGCGGGAATGATGAGCGAAATTCCGCTGGTTACCTTACTGCCGAAACCGCCGCCGGTGTATTCGCTGATCACCACCACGTTGGTTTGATCCATGCCCAGCCAGCGCGCGATTGCGGGGACGGTCTGAGCCGTGCTCTGCGTCGAGCAATGCACGTAAACTTTGCCATTCTGCCAATAAGCCATCGCGGTGCGGGTTTCGAGACATTGATGGCTGGTGTTTGGCGTGACAAAAGTTTCGTCCAGAACCAGAGCCGCGTTTTTGAAGCCTGCTTCGAGGTCGCCGAAGGACCATTCGTCGGTCGCCTTCCCCATCGGGAGCTTGCCTTCTTTGGCGTCGGCGAACTGCGCTTCGGTCCACTTGAATTCATGCACCTCAGGCGGTGGCGGGCCGGACGGCTTCGCTCCCGGTGCGGGCGGCGGCGGAACGGGGCGCACCCATACGTTGCCTTCGAGCCGTGGGTTCGGACCGCCGGGGCGCAGGGTCACCAGCGGGTCCACCACGAAAGGCAGGCGCTCGAAGTCGATTTGAATTCTTTCGATCGCTTCCGCGGCAGTGTACTCGTCGATAGCGGCCACGGCGAGAATCGGCTCGCCTTGGAAGAGCGGTTCGTTGGTGAGACCGCGTTCCGCTTTTGGATTGGGCGGAATCAGCACGCCGTCATCGGTGATGAAGGCCGCCGGTGCAGGCAGATCGTTTGCTGTAAGAATCGCCTTCACACCCGGCATCGCGAGCGCGGCGCTGAGATCCATACTTCTGACGCGCGCATGCGGCAGGGGACTGAGCAGCAACTTGCAAAAGAGCATGCCGTCGGCGCGATAGTCCTCCGCATACTTGGCCTTGCCGGTTACCTTCGCCACCAGGTCGGGCGTGGTGTAATTCTTGCCGATCAGTTTGTGGGCTGGTGAATCAACTTTATTGGTAGGCATGGTTATGAGCTCCGCATGTTTTCCGCGCCGCGCATCATCGCGGTGAGGATCTTATCGTAATCCTGACACCGGCAGAGGTTGCCGGAAATGCCGTGGGCCAGTTGCTCTCGCGTTGGGCTGGGATTGGTTTTGAGAAACCCTACCGTCGCCATCACGAATCCAGGCATGCAGAAGGCACACTGGAAGCCTTGTTCATCGATCACGCCCTGCTGCACCGGATGCAGCGTGCCATCGGCCGCGGCCAGCCCTTCAATGCTCACGATTTGCCGGCCCCGCACCGTGTGCGTAAGAATTGAGCACGAATAGTGCGGGACATCGTCGATCAGCACCGTGCACGCTCCGCACTCAGACCGGTCGCATCCGAGCTTGGTGCCGGTGAGGCCCAGTTTGTAGCGCAGCGTCATCGCCAGGGTCTCCTGCTTCATGACGTCGACCCGGCGCTGCTGGCCATTGACGTTCAGGGTGACCAGGCGCTCGACGGAACCGGCAGCCGATGGCTGGGCCCGTACGGTAGCGCCCCGGAACAGATAGGCGGCCGAGGATACGGCGCCCGCCGCGATGACCCCTTTTATGAGATCCCGCCGCGTGAACGCCCTGGGTTGGTCTTCGGAAATCTTAAGGTCTGCCATTTCAGGATCACCTCTCTAATGCAGGTTACTTCTTCCTAATTCGAGCGACGCAGGCGAGCGCCGAAAGCGCTCCCAATTGTACAGGGCTTCGCAGCGGTTCGCAATGGGCTCATACCAGGTCTAATTTTTGGTCAAATCAGCGGTCAAGTGAACCTTAGGGCTGGGAGGAACCAGTACACAGGCAATCCGCCACCGGACCCCATACTTTCGGAAAAGGACCAGCACGGACTCGTTGCGTTTCATGATAAGCGAACCAAACTGCGTATTCCCGGCTTCGACCAGCGCCGTTACCTCAGTAAGCCAATGAATCGAGCGAACGTCCAGCCGGGGGCGCGTTACTTCGGACATAGGTTCCGGGGACAAATAGGCTCGATCCACATCGGAAATGTCCGGGATAAAAAGCTCTGAGGGCGGAGTACTTTGATCGTTGAAAGCGGCGATGACGCGCGCTATCTCTGCGCCGTCCATTGCATTCTCCGCCCATGCCGGGGAAGCCAGCACCAGCGCGAGGAAGGCAACCATTCTCACACGGTCATCATAGCATCGCACGCCTGGGAATGCGGGTCCTCGAAGCAGTTAGTGCAGCATCAGCTTCTGTACCCGCAGATTGCCAACCTCGCCGACGTAGAGCGTATTCTCGTTCGCGCAATCGATCGCATTCACCGTTCCGAATTCCTTCGGCAACTTGCCGGCCTTGCCAAACTTGCCCACCATGGTTCCATCCAGGCGCAGTTTGTAGATTTCACCGTCGCGGTCAATATCATTGGGCGGATTTGAATTTGAGACGTATAGGAACGGATTCGCTCCCTTGGTCAGGCACATCGCCTGCGCGTTTCCAAGATTGGTGAAGGCCGTCTTGAAGGCGCCGTTATTGTCGAAGACCTGAACCCGTTTGTTCCCGCCATCCGCCGCATAGACATTTCCTTGCGCGTCCACCGCAATGCTGCGGACGTTGGCGAACTCACCGTTCGCGGTCCCCTTCTTGCCCCAGGACTTGACGAATTTGCCGTCTTTGTCGAACTTCGCGACACGCGCATTGCCCACGCCGTCGGCAACGAAAATATTTCCCGCCGCGTCCCAGGCTACATCGGTCGGCCGGTCAAACAGGTCGGTCGGTTGTCCCGCGCCGTCGCCTGTGGTGGGCTTGGCTGGAACGTTGACCGCTTCGGCTTTCCGTCCAAGCAACATCGCGAGCCGGCCTTGCGGATCGAACTTAATGACCATGTTGGTCATCTCATCCACCACCCAGATGTTGTCGGCGGGATCGACGCGGACTTGGGAGGCGAACATAAAGCCGTAGGAGTCCTTGCCGATCTCGCGGACAAACTTGCCGGTGCGATCGAACTGGTAGAGTTTTGAACCGCCGTGAGCGAAGGGGCGCGCGGTCCCGATAGTGATGGTGGGATGACTGGTGCGGGTATATACAAAAATATCCCCGTGCGAATTGGTCGCCACGCCGCCCACTTCACCGAGATAGAGTCCGGCAGGAAGCTGCAGCGCGTTGGGTACCGAGTCGAAGCGGATTTCGGGCGCTTCCTGCTGGGCGTTGGCCGAAACTCCAGCGATCATTGCCGCAGCCAGCAAAGCATGCATCATAGGTTTCATATTGGATCTCCAGTCGTTACCGCGAGCCCACATTCTTGGCCGTGCTTGGCTCAAGAATAATCTTCTGCACGCGCCAGGATTCGATTTCACCCGCAATAATCTCATTCGGATTGCGGCAATCCATCATGTGGACTACCTGGAACCCCGGGGGTAACTTGCCGGGGCGGCCGAACTTGCCGAGCACGGTGCCGTCCAGTTCCGTCTTATAAATCTCGCCGGTAATATCCCACGATCCCGGCATGTTGCCGTTCGGGTTCGAGTTTGACAGGTAAGCGTATTGGTGGGGACCAGGCGAAATGCACAAGGTCCAGCCCACGCCCAAGTTCGTGATCTCGCGGAGGGGCTTCAGATTATTGTCGAGTACCTGATAACGGAAGTTGGAGCGGTCGGCCACCCAGACGTTGCCCTGTCCGTCCACCTGCAAGCCGTGGGGCAGTTCGAACTCTCCCAAACCTTTGCCCGCCTTTTCACTACCCGACTGTGCCAGAAAGCGGCCGTTCTTGTCGTATTTGACGACGCGGTTGTTGCAGTAACCGTCGGAGATGAAGATATTGCCTTGCGGGTCCCAGCCCACATCGGTCGGCCGGCAAAAGATATACTTCTGCGCCGGCTGATTGGGGCCGGCGGGGAATACCTGCGCGCCCTGCACTGCCGGAGGCCTGCGGCCCAGCACCATTAGCACTTTTCCATCGGGGCTGAACTTCGTCACCATGTTAGTGCCTTCGTCGACCGTCCAGATATTGTCGTCCTTATCGACGCGCACCGAATGGGCGAATTCGAAACCGTAATAGCCCGCGCCGATTTCCTTGAGGAAGTTGCCGCCCTGGTCGAATTCGAACAAGCGTGTGTTTGCGCTCCGGTGATAAACAAAGATGTGGCCCTTGGAGTTGGTCGCCACCGCGACCGATTCGCCCAGATACTCGCCCGGCGGAAGTTTTAAAAAGTTCGGCGCGGATGTGTAGGGAATATCGCGAACATTTTCAATGCTCGCTTTGCGCTGGGCAAACCCGTGCGCGGCGAACACAACCGCCAGAACTGCTGACGACGCCAGAATTCGTTTCATAGAAGTCTCCTTGAACCTTCCCATCGGAATCTATTCTAGTCGAACTGGGGCGAGCGGGGGGAGTTGCCGGTCACCATATTAGTTTCATAGCGAACTGAATCTCGCGCGCTGGGGTTTGTGTCGAAGTAATCAAACCGGCGCCGGAGGTGGGGCTTCCATTTTGTTCGAAGACGATCCGGTTATCGACTGGCGATGCGAAGTTGGCGCGGTTGAATACATTGAAAAACTCTGCGCGAAGCTGGACGTTAAAAGTCTCGGAGATCCTCCGGATTCGATTGTTCTTGAATAGGGAAAAGTCCAGGTTGGCGAGGCCGGGTCCAATCACCGTGTTCCGTCCCAGGTTGCCTCGCAGATTTGATGGATTGGGAAAAGCCAGGCACTGCGTGCGGATGTAGTGGTTGGGATTGCCGGGATTGGAGAGTGTCTCGCAGCCCGGACCGAACACCCAATTCGGAGGCTCGGCAGTCTCGTCGAGCTTCATTCCCAGCGGGTCCCCGCCCAAGATTGGGGTGAACGGCTGACCGCTCGAAGCCTTGAAAATGCCGCCCAATTGCCATCCGCTGAGCGCCCAAGCCGCGAGCCGGGAGTATGTGACCGGAGCAGGTGTCTGCCAGGTGAGGTTGACTACAAAATTCTGCCCGACGTCGAAATCCGATAGACCCCGCGACGTGCGCTGGTCGAAAAATAGCGGGTTCATAAGGCCGTTGGGAAAGGCGTCGTCAGCCACAGTAGCCGAGAGCGTGTCAATGCTTTTGCTCCAGGTATACGCGCCATGGAATTGAACGCCGTGACTGAGACTCTTCGTGACCACAGCTTGCAGCGCATGATAAAAGGAGTTGGCCTGCCAAAGCGTCCCGGTGATTCGCCCATAGTTCGGGTTCAGCGTTTTGCTGGTGGCTGCCGGCGGGAACAGATAACCGGCGGCAGTCAGTGTTGGAAGAACCATATCGAAATTGTCCTGGCGGAAAGGCTGATGCACGCCCCGCGAGCCAACATATCCGACGGTCGCCGTCAAGCCTTTCGCAAGCTGGCGCTCCAGGTTGAAATTCCACTGCATGACGTAATTCCGTTTAGGGGCGTGTTCCACAAAATCGGCGCGGGAAACGGTTGAACTGCCGGAAAACTGCTGAAACGCCCCCAAGGGAAATGAACCTGCCGGAAGACTTTCAGCGTATATCTGCCTGGAGAAGGGACTCGCGTTAGGTATGGTCAGCGTGAATTCATAGGGCAGCGGCAGCACGTCGAAAATACCAAAACCCGAACGGACAATGGTTTTGTCACCGGGGAACGGGCTCCAAACCACACCCACCCGAGGCTCGAAATTGTGCAGCGTTGGATTGAGAAAGAAAGGATTGCCCAAGTGCGGCTGAGCATCGGTCAGGTTAAGAAGATTTGCGAGCCGGTTGTGCGCCTCAGTGGGAACGGTTGACATTTCATAACGCACCCCGAGGCTGAGATTCAGGCCCCGGCGGACTCGGATATCGTCGTGCACATATGCGCCGAACAGCGTCTCGCGAATTCCCACCACCGGAATCGGACGGGGAACAACACCCTCAAAAATTCGCGGGCGGTTGGTTAAAAAATTGGCCAGGGAGGCGAACCTGAAGCCTCCGTTTACGGCCAGGCTGGCTTCGATATTATCCTGCATGCGCTCTACCAGCACGCCAAATTGCACGGCGTGGATTCCCTTTGTGTAGGAGACATCGTTGGCCCCCTGGAATGAGTTCCAGGTATAGGTTTGTGATGAACTCAAGGCGTTGGGTAGATCCCGGTTCACTCCTCCCGGGAAGTCGGTAAGACCGGGAACGCCCTGCACCCAGCCCACGTATTCCCCGGGAACGTAGCCGAATTTGAGATCCGTCAAATTAGAATTCATGACCTTGGATACGCCGCCGTTGACAGCAACGGCGCGGTTGAAGCCCGCGCGCGCCGAGTTCAAGAGCCGGGGGCTTAAGATGTGCTGCTCGAGAAGCGTGACCAACTGGCGCTGCGACACCACATTCGAGAGCAGCCAGTCAAAAGCGTCCGGCAGGATCTGCTTCGAGTTGTCTCGTAAGTAGGTGCCTGCCAAGGTGTCATGGTCGGAGAACTTGCGGTCGATCTTGGTAGTGAAGTAGTTCTCAGTAGTAACCTGCTGGTCGGCAAAACTGAAGATGCCTGTATCGCCATTGCCGAGCGTAGGTCCGTTAGGCAGAGGATAGAAGGCAGTGAGGAATTGCGCAACAAAGGGATCTACCTGCACCTGCCCGGTTGAAAGCTGGCCCTTCCGGGCCGTCGGCGACGGTACCGTATCCACGCGAGTCACGCCCAGAGACTGGCGCAGCCCCTCATAATCCGCGAAGAAGAAAGTGCGGCCTTTCTGGATGGGCCCCCCGGCCGATCCACCGAATTGATTTCGTTTAAAAGGCGGAATCCTGCCGTCAAAGAAGTTTCGCGCGTCGAGCGCGCTGTTCCGCAGAAACTCGTAAACGTCGCCGTGAAACGAACTGGTCCCCGAGCGTGTTACTGCATTGATCACGCCGCCCGAGGTACGCCCGTATTCGGCAGGATAGTTACTGCCCAGCACCGAGAATTGCTCGACAGCGTCCACTCCCAGGTTGGAGCCGAGCACGCTGCCCGGAGCGCCGTTCGAATAATCGTTGATGCTGATGCCGTCCAGGCGGTAACTGTTCTGATCCGGACGGGCTCCTGAAACGCTGATGGCGGCCCCAAAACCGCGTTGCGCGTTAGCGCCGCCGGTCTGGATGCCAGTGACGCCGGCCTCGAGCGCCGCGAGTTGCGTCCAGTCGCGCCCGTTCAAGGGTGAGTCCCGGACCGTGGACGCGCTCACGTTTCCGCCGGTCGCAGTCGACGCCTGACTCTCCGGGTTCCCGGAAACCGCGTCTCCGATCACTTGGCTCGAGTCTCCCTCCTGCATCACCACATTGACTACCAGCTTCGCGCTGACCGCGACCGCGATATTGGTTCGCCGCTGGGTGCTAAAACCGAATGCCTCCACAGTCATTTCGTAAGTGCCGGGTTCGAGATGGGGGGAGGCGTAGACGCCCCCGGCACCGGCGGTGACCACACGCTCCGCATCCGTGGCCACGTTTTTCAGGGTGACTCGCGCGTTGGGCACGGCGAGCTGCGAAGCGCTAGTGACGGTGCCGGAAATCGCCCCCTCGGGGACCTGGGCGTTCGCTCGACTGCAATAGAGAGTGGAACAAACCAACAGCCCAGCAAGTAAAAGAAAACTCTGCCGGTAAAGTTTTGATGCAACGCGTGAACTTGCGCGCTCTTCCGGCTCAGGCCAGTCACTGCGAACAACGATCAATTTTGCCTTCCTAAGCAAACCCAATTTTGCCTTCCTAAGCAAACCCGTGGAGATCGCAGATGCAATCAGATTCTCGCGCAACCGCTCATTGTTACCCAAATTGACCGAAAACACAAGCGGAACATGAAAGTGAATGCTCTGCAACGAATCGCGTTTGTGCGATCAGCTCGAACGGATGAAAACGGCGGTGGTTAGGAGTATACTCGCTTCTGCCAGACCAACATATTCTCGAGAAAATATGAAAACGCAATGGTCGCTGTTATGGATCATGGAACTCTGTTTTGCACTCGGCCTGAGTGTTCATGGCCAGGATAAACCGCCCCTCAAGCTAATTCAAAAGATCCCACTGCCCCACGTCAAAGGGCGAATTGACCACATGGATGTGGACGTAAAGGGCAAGCGCCTGTTCATCGCAGGCTTAGAAAACGGCACGTTAGAGCTAGTGGATCTCAACGCCGGGAAATGGGTGCGCAGCATCCCTGGCGTCAAGGCCCCTCAAGGAGTGGCCTACATTGCATCGCTAAATAAGGTATTCGTCGCCAATGAAAATGACGATACGCTCAAAGTTTTTCGCGGCGATACTCTCGATCTTCTCGCCACCATACGGCTGGACCTGGGCGCTAACCGAGTAATCTACGATCCGCACGCCAAAAAGCTGTATGTAGGTTACGGCGGCACATCCGCCAAGAAGGATCATGGAGAATTAGGAATCATCGACGCCGAAAACGGCAAGCATACGGGCGACATCGAAGTAGGAGTCCGCCCCGCCGAGATTCTGCTCGACAAATCCGGAAACACGCTTTTCGTCTTCGATTCAGTAGCGAATAAGATCCAGGTCATCGATACTCGCAAGCGCCAGATTCTCTCCACTTGGCCGGTGAGCGGCCAACGACCGGGCGACGGGGCGCTTGATGAAACCACCCACCGCCTGTTTATGGGGACCCGAACCCCGCCATTGATGATCGTCATGGACTCGACCTCCGGGAAGGAAGTCGCAAAACTACCCACGGTTGAAGGCATGGATGGCGTCTATTTTGATGCGCAACATAAGCGCGTCTACGTTTCCGGCGGCAGAGGCTTTGATGTAGGCTCGGTGGTCGTCTACCAGCAGCACGACGCCGATCGCTACACACAAATCGGGGAAATTCCCACCGCGCCCGGCGCCGGCACGTCGTTTTGGTCGCCGGAATTTAATCGTCTTTACGTCGCTGCTCCTTCAAATGACAAAAGAGAAGCGGCAATACTCGTGTTTGAACCGCAGCCGTGAAGAACGCAAACTGACGGCTTACAACTGACTGGAGAAAATATGAAAATAGCTTCTGCAATGATAATGGCGCCGGTGGTGGCAGCGTTACTGAGCTCCTGCGCCACCGCGCCAACTACTTCCACCGCTTCCACCGCTGGAAACGCCCCGGCGGCCTCCCACGAAGTTGCGCCGCTGCAACTTATTCAGAAAATTCCAGTGCCGGGTGTCGCCGGCCGCATCGATCACTTCACCGCGTTCCCCAAGAAACGGCTCCTCATTTTCGCCGCGCTGGGCAATAACACGGTGGAGATTCTCAATACCTTCCAGGCCAAGGTGGTCCAGAGCATCAAAGGGCTGGACGAACCTCAGGGCGTATTATACGTTCCTGAATTCGACAAGATCTTCGTCGCCAACGCAGGAAGCGGCAGAGTCAATGTTTATGACGGAAAGACTCTTGCGCTCCGCAAGAGTATCGAGTTCGGCGAAGAAGCCGACACCGATAACCTCCGCTGGGATGAAGCCTCAAAACGGGTTTTCGTCGGAATCGTGGGCGGCATCGCCATGATCGACGCGGCCACCGACGCGCATGTTGAGCAAAATCTCAAAGGCAGCGGTGGTCACTCCGAGTCGTTCCAGTTGGAAAAGAAAGGCTCCCGCGTTTTCGTCAACGTGCCGGACGATGACGCTGCCGTTAATGTGATCGACCGGAAAACCGGTGCGCTCACGCAGTGGAAGCTGAATGGAGCCAAGGCAAATTATCCGATGGCGCTCAATGAGGACGATCACCGGCTCTTCGTGGTCACCCGAAGACCTCCGTTAGTGATCGTGCTCGATACCGAAACGGGCAAGGAGGTTGCCAGAGTGCCGGTGGGTGGATCGTGTGACGACGTGTTTTACGATGCGGACCGCAAGCGGATTTACGCTATCGGCGGTGAAGGGTTTATCACTGTGGTCCAGCAGAATGACCCGAATCACTATACGGCAACCGCCAATCTTCCGACAAGCGTAGGAGTGCGCACCGGAACTTTCTTTGGGGTCAGCTTGTATGTCGGCGTGCCGGCCACCGGATTGGAACCGGCGCAAATCTGGAACTATGCTGTGCCTGAATAAAAGAGCGCAACCATGCCGCGCGTAAAAATGCTCCTCGCAATCTGCTGCTCTGCGGTATTCGCGATGCAAGCGGCCGCGCAGCCGAGTGCGCCTCTTCGACTGGTTCAAACTATTCCCATGCCGGGTGTCCACGGGCGCATGGATCACCTCGGTGTGGACGTTAAAGGCCAGCGCCTGTTCGCCGCCGCACTGGGCGAAAATCAAAACACGGTCGAGGTCATCGACCTCAAGGCCGGTAAGAGGACCTTCAGCATTCCGGGGCAAAGCACGCCACAGGGCGTATTCTATTCTGCTGAATTCAACAAACTGTTCGTCGCCAACGGCGCCGATGGCACCTGCAAGATTTTTCGCGGGGACGACTTCAAGCCGATTGAAAGCTTGGCCCTGGGCACAAACGCGAATCACGTGGGGTATGACCCGGCGAGCAAGTATTTGTATGTCGGCATTGGCATCCCCGATTCAAAAGCCGGGGCTCTGGCCATTATCGACACGCGCACCAATAAACACATTGGGGACATCCAGACCGATGTCCACCCCGGGGGCATCAAGTTCGAGAAATCGGGCTCGCGGATTTTCGTGACGCTAACCGGAGTTCCGAAGCTGGGCGTGGCGGACCGCAAGAAGCGCGTACAAATGACCACCTGGCCGGTGATAGGGGTCGAGGGGAATGTCGCGCTGGCGTTCGATGAGAGCCATCACCGCCTTTTCGACGGCAGCCGCAACCCGCCGATGCTGACCATTCTCGATACCGATTCCGGGAAACAAATTGCCCAGCTCGAAGGCGTCGGCGGTATCGATGACCTGTGGTATGACGCATCGCGGAAGCGCATCTACGCCTCCGGAGGAAGGGGCTCCGAAGCGGGCTTCGTTTACGTTTATCAGCAGAAAGACGCCGACCATTATGAGCTAATCGCAAAAATTCCTACGCGGGGCAACGCGCAAACGTCAATTTGGGTTCCGCAACTCAAGCGCTTGTACGTGTCAGCTTCGGGTAATGAAAAGGAAGACGCAGCGATATTGGTCCTCGAGCCGCAGCCCTAAGGTGCACTTCACGAGTCGCTGTATAGCCCCATCGCCTTCTTCACCTTATTCACGGTGTCCTGAGCGATGGGCGTGATGCGCTCGGCGCCATTGGCGAGTACTCGCGCGATGAAGCCCCGGTCTGCCATGATCTCCTGGTAGCGTGTCTGAATGGGTTCGAGCGCGCTAATCACCGCCTCCGCCACCTGCTTCTTCAGATCTCCGTAGCGCATCCCCGTAAAGTGCGCCTGCGTGTTGTCGTCGCTCCAGCCAGTGAAAGCCTGGAAGATAGTCAGCAGATTGCGCACCCCGGGCCCGGGATGACCCGCGGGGGAGTCAAACTCCACAGCCGGATTCGAATCCGTCGTGGCGCGTAGTATCTTTTTGCGAATCACGGCAGGCGGATCCAGCAGGCTCACGGCATGGCCGCTGCCCGTTTCCGATTTGCTCATCTTTTTTTGCGGATCGTCGAGTCCCATGATGCGCGCGCCTACGGTGGGCAGATGCGTGGCCGGCATGGTGAAGGTTTCGCCGTAAAGCGAATTGAATCGCTGCGCTATGTCGCGCGCCAGCTCCAGATGCTGCGATTGATCGTCGCCCACCGGCACGATTGCGGCCTGATACAGCAAAATATCGGCAGCCATCAATACCGGATACTGCAGGATGCCATCGCCGATGGTTTCCTGCGCCTGGGACTTGGCTTTGAATTGCGTCATGCGCTCCAGCCAGCCTAGAGGCGTGACGCAGGTCAGCATCCACGCCAATTCGGCATGCTGGGGGATGGCCGATTGCACCACCAGCGATGAATGCAGCGGGTCGATGCCGATCGCGAGCAGCATCCCGGCCAGCTCTTCGATCTTCGCGCGCAGCTCGGCCGGCTGCTGGTAGACCGTTACCGCGTGCAGATCCACGATACAGTAGATACTGTCGTAGTCATACTGGATCTTGGCCCAGTTCTTCAGCGCGCCAAGATAATTTCCGATATGCGGGCTGCCGGTGGGCTGGATGCCGGAGAGGACTCTTGCTTTCATTCGGGTTCGGGGAGAACTTCTATCGTAAACGATGTGTCCGCGCCGGTGGCGAACTCAGTAATCATTGAAAAGTGGGTGTACGGGGGGGAAGCACTGGCGCGTCTTGACGGCCGCGTGGTGCTGGCTCCCTTCGTTCTGCCCGGAGAAACCGTGCGTCTGGAGGCAGACGATGGAATCCACGCGCGCCTGGCCGAGGTGTTGACCCCTTCGCCCGAGCGCGTCGCGGCGCCCTGTCCTCTGTTCACGCGCTGCGGCGGTTGCCATTATCAGCACGCGCCCTATGATTTTCAACTCGCGCGCAAGGTTGAAATTTTGCGCGAGCAGTTGCGCCGAGTAGGCAAGATCGAATACACCGGTGAAATCGAAACTATCAGCGGCCCGCCGTTGGGATATCGCAACCGCGCGCAATTTCACATCGCGGACGGGAGCATCGGCTACCTTGCGGCGCGCTCGCATACGCTGGTACCGGTCACGGGCGAATGCCCCGTCTCCTCGCCTCGCTTGAATCAGGCGCTGGCTGAAATGCGCGGCCGGCTAAGCGACCCGCGCTTCCCGCGCTTCGTCCATTCGCTCGAAATTTTCACCAATGAAACTGAGGTGCAGGTCAACGCGCTTGAAACCGACCGTCCCGTTGCCCGATCTTTTTACGACTGGTGTGGATCGACCGTTGCTATCGATTACGCCACATCGTTCGGCACGTTCCGCGTCAGTCCGCGGTCGTTCTTCCAGATAAATCGCTTCCTGATCGAGCCGTTGGTGGATGCAGCTCTCTACCAAGCCGAAGGCAAAACAGCCCTGGACTTGTATGCCGGCGTGGGTTTATTTGCCGTGCCGCTGGCTCGCCGCTTTGAGAATGTGATCGCCGTTGAGTCGAGTGTCACTGCTGCGCGCGATCTCGAAGTAAACGCGGCCCATGCCGAAGTCCACCTCGAAACCGAGCGTGCCCGCGTCGAAGATTTCCTGCGCACCTTAGCCGAGACCCCGGACTTCGTTCTTGCCGATCCGCCGCGCGCCGGACTCGATAAGGCAGTAGTCGCGCAACTGGAGCGCCTGGCTCCTCCGCGCATAACTCTCGTGTCGTGCGACCCCGCTACGCTCGCCCGGGACCTGGCCGGGCTCACCAGTTACCGTATCGAACGCCTCACGCTGGTCGATTTATTCCCGCAAACCTATCACCTGGAAACCGTCGCACAATTGGTCCGCGCCTAGCGCAACGCCGCTTCGAGCGTGCCCGTCTGCCGGAGCACATTTAAGCGGGCTACTTCGGCAGCGTGCTGCGCCTCATAATACGCCAGCCACTTTTCGTTTTCAGTCGCGCGCAGCGCTTCCACTTTGGCGAGCGGCAGGCGGCCCTCATCCATCTGCGCCAGGTCGATGGTGAGTTCCTCGCGAGTCACATCCAAGTCCGCGCGTGCGACCTCGCGAGCCGCTTCGGACCGCCGCAGGTTCTGGTAGGCGATCCGCAAATCCGAAGTAATGCGCGCGCGCGTGCGGCCCACCTCCACTCTTAGCTTGGCGATATCCACTTCGCTCTCTGCCGATTGCGCCGAGGCGGCCCGTCCGACGAGTAGAGGGATTTCGATGGACGCTCCCACCTGCGCATTGTTGCGTTGGAACTTGGCGAAATAATCCTGGTAATTGTACTTCGCAAACAGCGAGTATTGCGCCACCAGGTTCACCTTCGGCAGACGCTCGGCATGATAGCTTTTGATTTCGAGCAGCTTTGCCTGCATGCTGGATTGCAGCCGCTTCAATTCGTTGCTGCCTTCAAGCGCCTGTTCGATGGACGCCTCCTCCGATACCGGCACCACCAGCGGAGAACGGTCTTCGGGACTCACTCGCGCGCGATCGTCCGGTCCGAACCCCAGCGCCAGCGCCAGCGAGCTTTCAGCAGTCATCAAGTCCTGCGATAAGGTGTCGACGTGCTGGTTGGCTTTGAGAACCGCCAGATTCGCCTTCTTCGATTCAATCGCCAGCTCGCGCCCCTCGGCCACTCGCTGCTCCATCAATTCCCGCACCCGGGCCAGGTTTTCGCCTTGCCGGCGCGCTGCGTCCAGGCTGCGCGCCGCCTGTTCGGCGTCGAGGTAGAGAGACGCCACCCGGTAGATCACTTCGTCTTGTCGCTTGGCCACGTCCATGCCGGCTCCGCGAAGTTCCTCGTTGGCCTGCGCCACCAAATAGTTTTGGGGGCGGTTAAAAAGAGCCATCTGGGTTCGAGCTTGCACAATGGAAGGAGCGCTACCCTCGATACTGTTAGGGAACCCTCTGGTCCACGCCGCGCCGCTGCCGGCGAAAACCTTGGGGATGAAGGGATCGCGCATCACGGTCACTTGCTGGCGGGCCTTTTGCTGGTCTAGACGAGCCAGCAGCAGATCCGGGTTCTGTGCGAGAGCCTGATCGAGCGCCTGGCGCAACGTCAGCGTCCGCACTTCACCGTAGAGCGGCAACACCGGCACGCACAGACTCAAAAACAGCACGAACGAGGGGAGTTTCATACTCCATCAGTGTAGCCACCCGCAATACCCTATTCGTAGCGCAGCGCTTCCGTGGGGTTCAGCCGCGATGCGCGGCTCGCAGGCAGCATCCCGAACGCGAGTCCCACGATGAGCGAAACCGTAAACGCCACGGCAATCGACAGCGGAGAGATCGGGATCGCGAAGTCATCGGTGAAGAAGCGCACGCTGAGCGGGATCGCCACGCCGATCAGAATCCCCGCCACGCCGCCCGCCATACTGATGATCACCGCTTCAGCGAGGAACTGTTCCAGCACGTCGCGCCTCGCGGCACCCACGGCCATCCGCAGCCCGATCTCGCGCGTCCGCTCCGTCACCGTCACCAGCATGATGTTCATAATCCCTATACCTGAAATTATCAGCGCCAGAGCCGAAACCAACATAAGCACCACGGTGAGTACAGTAGCGATACGCCGTGCCGCATCGAGAATCGCCGCCAGATTGTCGACGCGGTATTTGGCGCCCGCGCGATGCCGCGATTCAAGAATAGTCTTGACGATGCTGGTGATTGCAGGCACCTCCGACGCGCTCCGCGCCTGTACATACAACGGGTCAATGCGCTCGATCGGCGCGAAGTAACGCAATACCGTGATCGGAATCAGCACGTTCTCGCCCGAAAGTTCCGACAGGCCGAAGCTCTCGGTCTTCTCTTTGAAAGTGCCGATAACCGCGAATTGCAGCCCGTGCAGCTTCACAGTCTGCCCCACCGCCGCGCTCTGGCTCCCGAAGAGCCTCCGCGCCAGCCGCTCCATCAGCAGGGCCACGCGGTGCCGCTGGCTCACGTCGGACATGTCGAAGAACCGGCCCGCCAGCAGATCCAGATTCCGCACCTGCGGGTAATATTGATCGGACCCGATGATGGCCACGTCTTCTTCTCCGCCCTGGACGCGAATGCGGTCGAAGCTGTTCATCACGCCGGTCGCGGCCACTACGCGCGAGCCCAGTTGATCGCGCACGGCATCGACGTCGGCGATTTTTACGTAATCCGCCGCCGCAGCCGCGCCCGTGGCGTTGTTCCCAGCCTCATACTGCGCGTAAATAAGGTTCGATCCAATGCGCTGGATCTGATCCAGAATATAGTCGCGGCTGGTGAGCGAAATGGTGACCACCAGGATCACGGAAGCGTTGCCGATCACCAGTCCCAGCGCGGTGAGGAAGGCTCGAAATTTGTTGGCTTGGAGCGCCTGAAAGCTGAAGCGAAGCGCTTCGCCGTGGAACATCAGACCCCGATCTTCCGCAGCAGCGCCTCGGCTTCGGATTTCGGTGGATCGCTCGGAGTGATCGGCGTTTGCAAGTAACGCCGCAGCAATTTTCGGGCTTCGTCCAGATTTCGGCCGGTCTTGACATAGACAGAGGCGCGCTCGAAAATCACTCGTGGATTTTGCGGAGCCACTCGTTCGGCCTGTTCGAACAAGGCGTCGCTCTCCCTGGTCTTTCCGCGATTTGCCAAATATTTGGCGAGATCGATCATGCGGCTCGCCTGCCGGGGAGCCAATTCCACCGCGGTTCGCAGATGCTGTTCGGCCGAATCGTATTGTTTACGGTGCTCATCCAACTGGGCCTGGTAGTAGTGCCCCTCGGCAGGGTCTCTTAGGGCGACTCTTGCGGCCAGCGCTTCCGCTTTATTCGCGCCGCCCCCCAGGAAACCAGGCGCCCCAAGGTAATAGTCGAAAAGATCGCCAATCGCTTCCCGGTTGGTGGGATCGAGCGACACCGCCCGCTCGAACATTTGACGTGCCTTCGACGCATACCCCGGAGCTGAAAAAGGATTCGAAGTTTCCGCCCGCCGCCCGTAGCCCCGTCCCAACCACAGCAAGCATTCCGAATTGCCCGGCGTGAGCGCCGCCGCGCGCTCCAGAGACTCAGTGGCCTTGCGATATTCGCCCAGCATGAAATAGTCCTGACCGATAAGCTGCAAAACCGCAGCATCCTTATCTTCAACGGCCAGCAACTCTTTAAGGGACCCCGCGTAATCTGTACGCTGGTAAAGTTCGTGAGCCTCGGTCCATGCGAGTGATTCCGCTCGCCCGGCGGCTCCCGCCAGCAAAACTCCGGCAATGATGAGAACAAATCGGTGCATTCGGCTATCTATTTGCTGCAATTTTCCCTTTCACTCATTTTACATGAACTCGTGTTCATGTTTTGGATGTGTCTTTTGCCTCGCGGGATGCGTCTTTTTTAATGCGAGCGAATGCTTCCGGCAGTAGGCGAATTCGAACCCGCTGTAGTATCCTAGACGATGGAAAGTGTCTATAGAACTCGGGAGGTATTTAAGTCCATGTCGATATTTCGAAAGTTCCTGTTGATTCTGCCGGTTAGCCTCATCTTTGCGGTTACCGGCTGGGGCCAGACCGCCGCGTTTGAAGGCATCGTGAAGGGCCCGGACGGTAAGCCCATGCAAGGTGCGCAGATCAAAATCGAACGTCTGGACGTAAAGGGGAATTACCCTACCAAGACCGACAAGAAAGGCCACTACTTCTACGGAGGGTTGCCTCTCGGCACTTACAAGATCAGCGTTCTTGTCGATGGCAAGGATCGGGATTTCCGCAATAACGTTCATACGAAAGTGAATGACACCGAGGACGTGAGCTTCGATCTCGCCGCTTCCGGCGGCGGCGCCCCGCAAGCGGATGAAAGCGGGCGCGCCCTGACCGCCGAGCAGAAAGCGGCCATCGAAAAGGCCAACAAAGAACAGGTCGCCGCGATGGCCAAGAACAAGGCTCTCAATGACGCCTTTAACGCCGGTAAGACCGCCGCTGGCGCCAACCAATGGGACGGCGCCATCGAAAGCTTCACCAAGGCCGGCGAACTCGACGCCACCCAGCATGTCGTCTGGGGCAATCTGGCGGATTCGTATGTGAGCCGCTCTAAGGCCACCCCGGCCGGTCGCGAAGCGGACCTGGGGAAAGCTGCCGAGGCCTATCAGAAAGCTATCGCCATAAAGGCCGACGACTCGGCGTACCACAATAACTACGCGCTGGTGCTCGCGCAGCAGAAGAAATTCGACGAAGCCCAGACGGAGCTGACCAAGGCCGCCGAGATCGACCCGGCCAATGCCGGCAAATTCTATTTCAACCTCGGCGCTGTGTATGTAAACACCGGCAACTCCGATCCGGCCGCCACCGCGTTCAAGAAGGCTATCGACTTGGACCCGAATTACGCCGAAGCTTACTACCAGTACGGACTCTCGCTCATGGGGAAAGCCACGATTGAGAACGGTAAGACCACGGCTCCTCCGGGCACGTCGGAAGCGTTCCAGAAGTATCTGGAGCTGGCGCCCAACGGTCCCAACGCGGAAACATCCAAAGCGATGCTGGCCAGCATGGGTGCGACGGTGACGACCAACTTCGCCCAGCCGAAGGCTCCGGCGCAGCAGAAGAAAAAGCAGTAAGTGGAGTAGATGTTCCGGGCCTTCCTGTATCTGATCGTATTCCTGCTCGTAATGAGCGTGGTGCGGTCCGTACTCGGGATCGTTACGAAAGCTTTTAGTGGATTGTCCAGCAGTACTTCTCCGCAGGCGGGAGCCTCCAGTTCCCGCCCGCCTTCTTCCCCTCCCACCGGCGGCGAACTCAAAAAAGATCCTGTCTGCGGGACTTTTATCTCTACCGCCACTGCCTTTCAGAAATCCTCCGGCGGGCAAACGTATTACTTCTGCTCCACGGAGTGCCGGGACAAATTCCCAGGTTGAGAGTAGCGATGGAAGTGGGGTTGTGAAGCCGAGTGGCGCTACTGCCTATTCATCTCTTCTATTAGCCGCTCCGCTTGAGCCATCTGTGCAGCGGTTCCCCGAAAGACAATCGCTCCCGTCGAGTCGTAGGGGAACACCCATGGACTGCGGGTCGCCTTGCGAATCTGGTTTGCGGCATTCTCGACATCTGCGATCGTTGCGGCGCGAGTCACGTAGAACACTTGGAGAACGCTGTCGATAGTATCCGGCACCCGATAAATGCGCGTAACGGCTTCGTTTGCTGGGGGAGCTGTTGTGGGCGAGCGCTTAGGCTGATCCATCTGGTTGAACAGCCATTCGGCCGTCGCCATCTGCCCTGCGCTTCCACGGAGGGCCAAGGCTCTCGACGGATTGTATGCGAATGTCGACCGAACCTCGGCTATTGTACGCATCGCGGTGGATACAACATGGAAATCCTGGAACGTCTTGGCATGGGCGACGTAGAAAACTTGCAGCACACCCCGATTTTCCTGGTCTACCGTAAAGTACTGGCTTGTGGCAGAGTGCAGAATGGGCTCGTTCCGGGGCTTGTCCATCTGGCTAAGGAGCCATTCGTTGGCCGCCATTTGGTCGGCGTTGCCACGCATCACGATTGCCCGTTGCGCGTTCTGAGTAATCAGCAACCGCAGTTCCGTAATGGCGCGAAGCGAGGTCGCGAGTTCCTGCAATTCCTGAATGGTCGAGGTATGGGCAGCATGATACACACGCACCACGTTCTCTTCAATACCGGTGAGCCGATATTCGTGCATTACCGGATTGGGTTGCCCAGGGTCAAGCTGATCCAATTCGACAAACAACCACTCGGCCAACGAAAGCTGCTCTGCGGCTCCCCCGATGGTCAGGGTGAAGGGCTTGGGCTCGGTTGACAAACTGACCTGCGTGATTCCGGCGATCATTTTTATAACCGCCGCGATCTCCTGAGCGCTTTCCACTGTCTGGGTATGGGCGAATTGAAGGACCCGAGCCTGGCTCGGCTGCAACAAGGATTGCCCCGGCGCGCGCGAAAGGGAAAAGGCGATGATTACCAGTCCAATGACCTTGGCATACATGGTGTGGACTCCTTTTGTGCGATCCCGGCCTTCACGTCGAGCTAGTTTACAGACTGACTGGGCGCAGATCAATCCCACCATAAGTCGCCCAGTAATGGAGCTAACAAATCGCTATCGCTCCATGCGGTGCGAACATCGGTACCAGGCAACACTCAGCTTAGTTTCGACCGCACGCGGTCGCTAAGCGCCTTGCCATCGACACGCTTGCCTGCGAGCTTAGCCTGCGCCGCTTTCATCACCACTCCCATTTGCTTCAAGGATGTGACCCCAGTTTCGGCCATGGCGGCTGCGAGTGCCGCATCGATCTCCGCTTCCGTGGGCGCGGAAGGCATGTAGGATTCGATCAGTTTCAGCTCCGCCTCTTCTTTATCCGCCAGCTCCGGCCGGTTCCCCTTGCGGAACATGTCGGCCGACTCCCGCCTCTGCTTCACCAAAGTGTTGAGGATCTGGAGTTCCGCCGCCTCGTCCAACGGCTTCATAGTATCGACGGTGTAGCGTTGCAATGCAGCCTTAATCATGCGTATCGCGTCGAGGCGGGCTTCCTCGCGCCCCTTCATCGCCGCCGTCATGTCTTTCTGGATTTGTTCGAGTAAAGCCATAGAGACTAGCTTGGACGACGACGGCTGGCGCGTCAAATCCCGGACTCGCTTGACAGGACCATTTTTATACGGCTATATTTTGTTCGGCGTCTCCTGCGCCCGCCGAGCCCACGCGAATCATGAATGAAAAGGTCTTAGCCGCTACCACTTTCGGCGCGATGAAAACCGAGATTCGCGAGTACCCGTTGCCGGAGGTCCCGCCCGATGCCGGCATTCTCAAGATCGAGGCGGCAGGCGTTTGCGGCAGTGACTGGCAGGCGTATCAGTCCGATCGTCCGCCGCGCATTATGGGCCACGAAAACGTCGGCCGGATCTATCGCATCGGAGCGATTGCGGCGAAGCGCTGGGGGCTTTCTGAAGGCGACCGGGTGGCGCTCGAAGAATACCTGCCGTGCGGCCGTTGCAGCCTGTGCCGCTCCGGTGAATTTCGCTTGTGCGAGCAAACGGAAGCCCGGCGTCCGGGCGCGTTCCGCTACGGCACAACTCCTGTCTCCGAAAAGCCCGGCCTGTGGGGAGGCTTCAGCCAGTTTCAGTATCTGCATCCGGATTCGGTGTTCCATAGAGTTCCCGACGAGACCCCGGCGGAGCTCGCAGCCCTGTGCCTGCCCCTCGGCAACGGGTTCCAGTGGACCTATCTTGACGGGCGCGCGGGACCGGGCAAGACAGTTTTGATTCAAGGACCCGGGCAACAGGGCTTAGCGTGTGTCATCGCAGCGAAAGTCGCCGGCGCCGATTGCGTAATCGTCAGTGGATTGAGCCGGGATAAAGTGCGGCTCGAAATCGCGAAGGCATTCGGGGCGGATCATATTGTTGATGTCGAACAGAATGATCTGGAAGAGAGCGTGCGCGCCATCACCGGGGGCTCTGGCGTCGATATTTCGATCGACACTGCCGGCGCAGCGGACACGCTTGTCAAAGCCATGCAGGCGACCCGGAAGAATGGCCTTGTGCTTCTCGCTGCGGCTCCCGCAGGCGCTTCTGAGGGTTTTCACGCGAGCAAGCTGTTGGCCGGCAGAATCACGCTCAAGGCGTGCCGGGGCCACAGCTATGAATCCGTCGAGCTGGCCTTGCGTTACATTACGTCCGGCCGCTTTCCTTTACACTTGATGACCACGCATCGATTTGGACTCGCCGATGTAGACTTGGCCGTTCGCTCCGTGGGTGGCCAGGGAGCGCCCGGCGCAGTTCATGTGACGGTTCTACCGTGGACGTAACCATGGAATTGAATCCCGCCCATATCGTGTCCATGACCGACTGCTCACCGGCGACGCTGCGGAACATTATTAAACATCTCGAAGTGTCCACCGATTTCGAACACCTGGTGTACCGTGAGGCGGAACTGGACGCTATCTGGTCGATCACGGGTTTTTCCCTACGAGGCGCGCCGGCTTCAGCGGAGCGATCTTATCTGGAGCTGTTACACGAGTCCGCGCATCAGGCCCACGACCTGGTGGCGGACCGCCGCCCCCGGGATGCAGCGGCGCTGCTGCGAAGACTCTTATAATGGCGAGGACCTCGTAATGCTCTCCCAAGCCGAAAACGACCTGCTCACTCAGACCGCCATTGGCACTCCCGCGGGTGAGTACTTCCGCCGCTATTGGCTCCCCGCGATGCTCGCGTCTGAGGTGCCCGCGCCGGATTGCCCGCCGGTGCGCGTCAAGCTACTGGGCGAAGATCTGATCGCCTTTCGCGATACCCATGGCCGCGTCGGACTGCTCGACGAATTCTGCCCGCATCGCCGCGCCAGCCTGTTTTGGGGCCGCAACGAAGAGTGCGGTTTGCGTTGCGTCTATCATGGCTGGAAATTCGACCCGAGCGGAGCGTGCGTCGACATGCCCAACGAGCCGGCGCAATACGCGTTCGAAAACAAAGTCCGCACTAGGGCGTATTCGACCCGGGAATATGGCGGCGTCATCTGGGCTTACCTGGGGCCGCCGGATCAGCTTCCCGAACTTCCCAAACTGGAGTGGGCGCGCGTCCCGGATTCGCACCGCTACGTCTCCAAGCGCTTCCAGGAGACCAACTATCTGCAGGCCATCGAAGGCGGGATTGATTCGAGCCACTCCAATTTTCTGCACGCGACCCTCGACGCGTTTCGCGTGACCGATTCCTATGTCGAGAAAACCAAAAACAGCGCGAATCTGCGAGCCAAATATCATCTGATGGACAAAGCGCCGCGCTTTTCAGTAAAGAAGACCGATTACGGTTTGGTGATCGCCGTCCGCCGCAACGCCGAAGAGGACACCTACTACTGGCGGCTCACGCAATTCCTGCTGCCGAGCCATACGATGATTCCCTACCAGAAGGGCCACTCGATCCACGGCCACTGCTGGGTGCCGCGCGACGACCAGACCTGCTGGGTATGGACCATGACCTGGAATCCCGACGATGCGCTTTCGCGCGAAGACCGGGATGCAATTGAGAACGACTCCTTCGTTCACGCAAAAGTGGAACCAGTAACGTTTCGGCCGCTGCGCAACCAGGACAACAACTACCTGATCGACCGCGAGCAGCAGCGAAGCGCAACCATGACGGGCATTCACGGCTTTGCGGCTCAGGATCAGGCATTGCAGGAGAGCATGGGCCCGCTTGTCGACCGGACACGAGAACGCCTCGGCACCAGCGATACCGCAATCATCGCCATGCGCCGATTGTTGCTCCAAGAGATTCGCTCACTTCAGCAAGGAGAAACCCCGCTCGCCGCACAGCAAGGGGATATTTATTGGGTTCGCTCGTGCTCTCTGGTGCTGAATCGCCAAGTGGAACTGGATGAAGGCGCCCGTGAGTTAATGAAGGCCGAGGTCTAACCTTACTATGCGCGAGCCGGCCCTGCGCGAAGAACTAGTCCGAGCTTGCAAAGTGTTATACGCCGCGAAAGCCGCTGGCGACGGACTAGGTGGCCATCTGAGCGCCCGGCTGGACGAGCGGCAAATTCTCATCAAGCCCCGCCCAGTTAGCTGGTGGAAGCTCGAACCTCAGGACCTGATCCTGATCGATTTCGCAGGTGCGCGTACCGATCAGCCTGGCCAACCAAGCGGTGTGACCGAGTGGCCGATCCACGCCCGCATCTATGCCGCCCGTCCGGACGTGCAATGCATCTTTCACGCTCACCCTTCGGCGTCGACGATGATGGCGGCGCTCAATATCCAAATGGAACCCCTCGATCAGGACTGCGCCTCGTTGACGGATCGGCTCCCCGTCTTAGACAACGGCGCGGTTAGTATCTCGACGCCCGCGTTGGGTGATGAAGCGGCGCGGGCTCTGGGCCAGATGGGCGCCGTCCTGTTGAAGAATCATGGCTGCGTCGTCGCGGGCGCAGGGATTGCTGAAGTCTGCGTCGCCGCCTGCAAGCTGGAGAAAAGCGCGGAGACCATGCTGCGCGCCGCCTCGCTCGCGAAGCTCCCGTTGCTTTCCGCCGAAACCCGATCAGCGATTCTGGCGGCGAGAAAAGGCGTGGAATCCGGGAGCATCAGTCAGGAGCGCTGGCGCATGCTTCAGGATTACTACTTAGGGCGCGCCGATGCCTGACCCCGTATCAACTGTTTCCACGCAGCCGTCTGCATCCATCGCATTGCCAGCCGCCTCCCCCAGCGTGTGGAAGGCGATACCGACAGTAGCGATTCCGGTGGTGCTCTGGTTTGTGCCGCTGCCGCTCGAGCCCAAGGCCCAGCACGCCATTGCCATTTCGTTGTTCATGATCCTGGCATGGGCTACCGAGGTGATGGATCACGGAGTCACGGGTCTGATCGGATGTTACCTGTTCTGGGCGCTTGGAGTAGTAAAATTCGAAGTCGCCTTCAGCGGATTCGCCGACGATACCCCGTGGTTCCTGATGGGCGCAATTTTATTCGGCACCATGGCCAGCAAGTCGGGATTGGCAAAGCGGGTCGCGTATTTGGTGACGATCCGCGTTGGCACCAGTTACTCGCGCCTGCTGCTCGCGCTGATCCTTTCGGATTTCCTGCTGACGATTCTGGTTCCCTCCGGCATGGCTCGCGTGACCATCATGGCGACCGTCGCTTTGGGGCTAATACAGGCTTTTGGACTAGGTCCAGGCAGCAATATAGGCCGGGCCATGTTTCTGATTCTCACCTACACCGCGGGCGTGTTCGACAAATCCATCATCGCGGGCGCGGCGGCAATCACCGGCAGGGGCATCATCGAAAGCGCAGGTCATGTAGAAGTTTTATGGAGCCAATGGCTGCTCGCCTATCTGCCTTCCGACATCATCACGATCCTGGTGGCATGGCGGCTGATGTTGTGGCTCTACCCTCCGGAAATCGCGTCGCTGCCGGGAGGCGTCGCATATCTTAAAGACGAATTGCGCGAAATGGGCCCGTGGACGCCGTTAGAAAAGAAGTCGCTGGCGCTGATGCTGATAGCGATTGTCTTCTGGTCGACCGACTTTATCCACCACATTCCTTCTTCGATGATCGGACTGGGCATTGGACTATTGGCAGTGCTGCCATTCCTGGGGATTCTCGGCATCGACGACATCAGGAAGCTAAATTTCCTGCAATTATTTTTTGTTGCCGCCGCCGTCAGCATGGGCAAAGTGTTGAGCGCATCGAATGGTCTGGCGGTCCTGACCAACGTCCTATTCGCCCGGCTGGAGCCGCTGCTGACCCATCCGATGCTTTCTACACTTGCCATCTACTGGACGGGCTTCATCTACCACCTGTTCCTGGCCAGCGAAATTTCAATGTTGGGAACTTCTACTCCGCTCCTCATGCAGTTCGCGATCACGCATGGCTTGAACCCGCTCAAGCTTGGAATGCTGTGGGTGTTTTCCGCGGGCGGCAAGATCTTCGTGTATCAATCGGGAGTGCTCGTGATTGGGTACGCCTATGGCTACTTCCGCGCGAAGGACATTCTGCGGCTCGGTCTCATCATGAGCCTGGTGGACTCGCTCTTATTGCTAGTGGTGGTACGGTTCTACTGGCCGCTGATCGGAATCAAGTGATCGAAGCCACGATCCGCTGAATCATTCCATCCACCGGCCCTGCATCGATTGAGACCCATCCGCGGCGCGGCGCGCTATCATTTTTGGTATTTCCGCGCGTAGACAGCCAGATCGAGCGCCTCCACCCCCGCCATTGCCTGGCGGAACGCCTGCGGGTCGGGCAGCGGTCCGATCACTACGCGGAACAGATTCTCATGCGGGCCCGGCGCGACAAAGGAATCGAATCCATGGCTTCGCAGTCCTTCGGCGAGAAGCATCGCCATACCTCTCTCTACCGCTCCGATCTGCAGATAAACTTTCCCGGTTTCCGGTTCAGCGAAGAGCGGCGCCCCGCCCATCAGGGCGCTCTTGACCATCGGCGCCGGAGCGCCTTTGGCCGGAACCGCAAGGGAGGCTTCCGGAATTGGTACGGATGCGGGAGCAGTCGCTGTCTCGGGAACCGCCGCCCGGGTAATTGCCGAGGCCCGAGCCGCTTTTCTGACACCGGTCGTTTCGCCCGCCAGATATGCGAGCGAAGAACTCACCGCCACTGCGATCACTCCTACAAAAAGCCAGCTTGCGATTTGCGACCGGCCCAACACCACCTCATAATCACTCGTCTCGGAAAGTTTTTCGAGCGCCGGCTCAACTTCGACGGGGGTCGAGGATTCCAGATTCAAAAAACTCGTCATCACAGGAACTATCGGCGCAAATGAGGCCGCTCGATAGAGGTATTGGCGCCGCGAAACCCTACAAGTTTCTCTTCAAATAACTGCAAACATGGAAGCCGTCCAGGAACTTGAAGGGCGTTTCTCCCAAGGTGTAGTGGCCGCAGGGCAGCACCACCGCTTTGTAATCCATCTTCAACTCTCGCGCCTTGGCGATCACTTGCTCGGAAAACCGCAAGGGGAAGGTCGTATCGTAGCGGGCGTAGATGAACAGCGACTTCTTCTTAAGCTTGGCGTAGCGCTCGATATAATGCGGCGGGCTGATCACCATCCAGGCATCGCGCAGTTGTTCGAGCGTAACCTCAGGCTCCAGACTTTGCCGGATATGCTGCGAGGATAGACCTTCCCACACCACATCCGCAAAGTAGGTGGAGCAGTGATTGAAAACATTTACGGAAATGCGCGGGTCGTGTGCGCTCGCGAGGAAGGCGTAGCAGGACCCTAGGCTGGTGCCGACAATGCCGATACGTTGGTACCCTTCAGACACCAGCCAGTCGACCGCGCTGCGGGTATCGATCACGGCCTGCCGAGTGGCGTCGATAGTCCGCGCTATGTTCGAGGACACCGCGTAATCGGCGCGCTCGAGTTCGGCCGGCATGCGGTAATCGTGATAGGGAGGGCTCAGCCGCAGCGCCGAGATTCCCAGCTTAGCCAGGCCAACGCATAGCGAGTTGTGCTGAGTAGCCGACGCATTCCAGTGCGGCACCACCACCGTCGCCACTCGCCGCGATCCCGGCTTATGCTTGGCCGGGAACCATTGGCCATGAACCCGGTTGTTTTCCGGATGAGGCGTCTCGACGGCACTGGTAAAGCGCAACAGATTGCCCGTGAGTTCGAAATCCGTAGGCGATTCGTAAGCGAAAAACTGATCGCTCGATTCGAGCGCGGCCCGGTTCAAAAGCTGCAAGTAGGCATGGGAATCGTGGCCATTCTGAGGATTCTGGCGGGTAACGGGCCAGTCCCTGGTCCACTCCAGGCCCCAATCGAACGGCCTCACCACGCGGTTGGTGGCGCCGGAGCAGAGACGGTTCTCCCAATCGTACATCCACCTTGCGTAAAGTTTTCGCATGAATCCATTACTAGTTTAAGGGAGCCGGCGAAGGGGAGAGGTGCGGCAAATAAAAAATGGGAGGTGCACCGTCCTCCGACGGCGGTGCGCCTCCCTTGGGAGAACCAGCGCAGCCCCTCTTTAAAGGATGCTGCGCGGGCAGGCAGAAACAAGGAGAGATCTAGTTCACATTCGTTCGCGGCAGTGGGGGTGCGAGCGGGGCCTGCGTGCGAAATTCGTACTGCTGAATTTCAATGGCCGCACGGCCATCTTCAAACCGGACCACCCGTCCCCGCGCTACCAGTTTCAGCGCAACTTGATTGTCGAGTTGCACCGGCCAGCTAATGTCCAGTTCCAGTCGCCGTCCCGGAAGCAGCATGTGTTCGGACGTAAACAACACGCCGGAACTCGAAATATTGAGGGTCTTGCCTTCGCCCGCTTCATCGCCGCTGCGCTTGTTCAGGACCCGGAACCGCACGTCCCGTTCGATCGGGAATCGATCCGAGTGCCGCCGGTCGGACTGCATTTTATCGGTCAAGCTCACCGCACTCACCTCGCTCTATGAGTGTGCCCCGAACTGCCTGTTCTTACAATAGATTCGCAGGCCCATTTGGAGCTAGTACTAAGGTCTCGCGCCCCTGGTACTGCCTTCCCGCCAGAAGGCCGCACAGCCGCTTATTTAGCAGGCTGGTCCGGCCGGCTTTGTTTCCGGCGCGAGCGGATCTCTTGCAGACGCTGGGAGATACGTTGCTCGGTACCGCGCTCGGTCGGGTGATAGAACTCGACTCCCCGCAGGTTGTCCGGCAAACACTCCATCGAGTTCATGGCGTCTGCGAATTCATGGGCGTGCTGATATTCTGCGCCGTAACCCCATTCCTTCATCGGTTTTGTGGGAGCATTTCGCAATTGCATCGGCACCGGTTCGGCGGTGTTTTTCCTTACTGCTTCGATCGCCGCATTCAGCGCCCGATACGCCGCGTCCGATTTAGGCGCGGCCGCCAGATACACGGCCAATTGCGCCAGTGCCTGATCGCCCTCGGGCGTACCCAGGAAGTGCACCGCCTGCTGTGCCGCTACCGCTTGTTCGAGAGCGCGCGGGTCCGCCAGACCGATGTCCTCGATCGCCATCCGCATCAGGCGGCGGGCCAGGTACAGACGGTCTTCGCCCGACTCCAGCATTCGGGCCAGCCAGTAGAGAGCCGCGTCCGCATCGGAAGATCGCACGCTCTTGTGCAGCGCCGAAATCAGATTGAAGTGCTCTTCGCCGCCTTTGTCATAAAGCAACGTCTTGCGGCCGAGCACGGATTCTACCGCTTGGCGATCGAGTTGGCCTTCGCGCGCCACCGCTGAAGCTAGTTCCAGCAGATTGTAAGCCGCACGGGCGTCCCCATTCGAGTAGACGGCGATCTGCTCCAGCAGTTCCCGCGGCGCTTCCAGCCGCAACACCGTGAGGGCACGTTCGAGGAGAGTCACAATCTCCTCCACCGCCAGCGCCCGCAGCGCATAAACTTTCGCCCGCGACAATAGCGCCGAGACCACCTCAAACGAGGGGTTCTCGGTGGTGGCGCCGATTAGAATAATATCGCCGCGCTCGACATACGGAAGGAACGCGTCCTGTTGGGCCCGGTTGAAGCGGTGAATCTCATCGACAAACAAAACAGTGCGCCGGCCCAGCCGACGGCTCCGCTCCGCGTCGGCCATCACCGCCTTGATTTCTTTGATCCCGCTCAGCACCGCGCTGAACGGCACAAAATCGGCCTTGGTCAGACGCGCGATCAATCGCGCAAGCGTGGTTTTACCGGTGCCCGGCGGTCCCCACAAAATCAGCGACTGCAACTCATCGCGCTCGATCTGCGCCCGCAGCGGCTTGTCCGGACCGAGGATGTGCTCCTGTCCCACGAAGTCCTCGAACTTCTCCGGACGCATGCGCTCTGCCAAGGGACGCCGCGCATCCACTTCAGGTCGGGCATATTCGGGCGGCGTGGTGTCGAACAAACTCATGGGGTCCCCTGGGCCGCTCTCTGGCGGCCAGCCTCGTATAGTAGAATCCCGGCAGCCACTGCAGCGTTCAAGGATTCTACTCCCGCCGTCGGAATCCGCAGGCCGGTAGCGCGCGCCGCCAGCGCCGGACTTACACCGCGCGCTTCGCTGCCGATGATGATTCCGCAGCCTTCTACCAGATCCGCGTCACCCAGCAATTTCTGCGCGCGCGGCATAGCGGCGTACCACGTCAACCGCGTTTGGTCCAAAATTTCGTCAACTTCGATCGAAGCCACCAGGGGCACCCGGAAAGCCGATCCGGCGGACCCTCGCAGACACTTCGGATTATAGGGATTTACCGTGCCTTTGAGAAAAACCACTCCGGATGCGCCGAATGCGTCCGCCGCCCGCAGGATCGCTCCTGCGTTGCCGGGATCTTGCACACTATCGAGCACCACTACTAGCGCTTTGCCCCGCATCATCTGCGCCAGGGTCGACGCGTGGGGACGCACCAGCGCGATCACGCCCTGCGGCGTCTCCGTCGAAGTCAATTCACGAAAGGTTTTATCGCTCACGATTCGCGCTTCCGGGTAGTGCAGGCGCGCGGACTCGGACACAATCACCGCACCCACTTCACATTTTGCCGCCAGCGCCTCCTCGAGCAGATGGGCGCCCTCGGCCACCGCATAGCCGTCCTCGGTGAGGGTTCCACGCGACACGGCCCGGCGAATTTGTTTAACCAGAGGGTTCTTGTCGCTGAGAGAGTCCACTACAATGATTCTAAACGTCACGGCTCTGAGACAAATGACACGGCCCCTAACATGGATCGCGGTGGTGGTTCTTGGCTTGGGCGCCGCAGCCTCGCTGATGAAAGTGCTCTCGGTGGCGCGCGACATCCGCCACCAGTCGACAGTCGACGAAGTGCGGCCTGCCGACGTCATCCTGGTTCTGGGCGCGGCCGAGTATCGGGGAAAGCCTTCGCCCGTTCTCGAAGCGCGGCTTAACCATGCGCTGTTTCTCTATCGCCAGCAGTGGGCGCCACGCATTCTGACTACCGGCGGGGCGGGTGGCGATCCCACTTTCACCGAAGGCGAAGTGGGGCGCGCGTACTTGAGCAGCCATGGCATCCCATCCGAGGCTATCCTGACCGAGACCGAAGGATCCAGCACCGTTGAGAGCACGGTTGCCGCCGCTGAAATCATGCGCCGTATGAATTTGAAATCCTGCATCGTCGTGAGCGACGGCTATCACATATACCGCGTCAAGAGGATGCTGGAATCTCAGGGTATGAATGTGTTCGGCTCGCCGCGCCCGTCCGAACCCCGCGACACCTGGCGCGAACAATGGCTCTACTTCCGCCAGGCGATTGCCTATGGCCTATGGCGTGTGGGGATTGCCGTCTGACGTTGCCGGTCCGCAAATGATTCGATGTCAGCTCAATATTTCCGCAGCACTGCCATTAGCTTCCCCTGGATGCGGACCAGGGTCTTCGGCACATATATCGGCAGCATCGAGGCATTCGCAGGCTGCAAACGCACCTGGTCTCCCGGTTCATTGTAAAACCGCTTCAGTGTGGTCTCCGCCCCGTCTACCAGCGCCACCACAATATCGCCATCGCGAGCGTCGCCGGCTTTTTCGATCAGCACGTAATCGCCGTCGCAAATGTGATCTTCAATCATGGAATCTCCGCGCACTTTCAACGCAAAGGTATTCGCGTCGCCCGCAAAATCCGCGAAGCTGAGCGTGTCCTCGCCCGCAATCGCCTCTACCGGTAGTCCCGCGGCGATGCGCCCGAGCAAAGGCACTTCGAGGCGGGGCGGCATTTGCCGGTGCTGCCGCTGCTCCTCATAATATTTCGGAGCCACCTCGAGCGAGCGGCTTTGGTTAAATCCGCGTTTCACATAGGCCTTACTTTCGAGCGCGAGGATGTGTTTGTGGACCGTCGCCAGCGACGCCAGATCCAACCCCTCCGCGATTTCTTCGTAACTTGGGCTGTAGCCGCGCTTCTCGAGGAACCCGGCGAGGAATTCCAGGAATTCTTTTTGGCGTTTTGTGAGAGCCATGAAAATATTGTACGGCGAAGAAAAGGAGAATTCAAGGGGAATCGGTAATTATCCTGTCCCACCCAAGACCGCGGCAAGTTTTGGGCTTGGTACTCCTATCCAGTTAGTTCCATTGTATTTAACGATCCAATTCGTGTAGAGTAAGGCTATCGAGATGCGAGATCGAAGAGTTCATGAACGAACCGCAGTAGCGTTTTACGTGCATGTGACCCTCATCACCAATCCTGAATTATCCGCTGCGGCCGTGACTTTAGACGTATCGAATTCGGGCCTCGCGGTTTGCCTTCCGTTCCAGCTCATGCCCGGCAGCCTGGTCCGTATCGACCTTGCGGACAGCGTGCTGCATGGCGTTGTCGCCCATTCCCACGAGTGGCCCCAATCGGTTACACCTTCTTTCGCTCGCAATAAGGTGTGGATCGAAACCAGTTGGTCAGCTGGCAGCCCCGACTCGACTTTGTTCCACACTGGCATCGACTTTTCCGAGATTTCGATAGGACAGTCCGGGCTGTCGCAACTGTTGGAGGCGACCATCGAGGAGATGCGGCCGAGTCCCCAGATGACACATCAGGTGTCCGACAAGCCTTAGCACAGTCGCCCTGCGACTTCACTTAACCTTGATGTACTTCCTCAGATTGTGTGCGGCCACGTCGGCGGCGTAGATGGTGCCTGCGTCATCTGCCGCAATGCCTGACGCGGTGGTCCCAACATCCAGTTTATCGGGGTCCGCAGGGTCGGGAATGAACGCCTTGAGGGAGCCGTCTTTGGCGCTCCCCACTACGATACCCCGCATGAGTCCCTTCTTTTTTGCCGGATCTGGGAATGCGCCTCCGACATACATGGTGTCGTCTTTGCTCACAAATACAGAACTCGGCTGCCCGAATTGTTTCCACGCGGCAATGAAGTTGCCGTCCAGATCGAAAATCTGAATCCGGCTGTTCTTGCGGTCGGCCACGTACAAACGTCCTTGCGAACCGCCAATGAAAATGTCATGCGGCTCATCGAAATCGCCGGGGGCTGGTCCCAGGTGTCCCCAGGTCTTGATGAACTTGCCATCCTTCGAAAACTTCACGACGCGGGCGGAGTTGTGTTTGTTGGGGGCGTGGCCATCGGTCACAAAGATATCGCCGTTGGGCGCGATGGCAATGCCCGTAGGCCTGTCGAAGGTGTCGGGACCATTGCCGGCTACGCCCTCTTTGCCGAGCGTCATTAATATTTTGCCCTCCGGACTCAGTTTGAGGACTTCCTGGCCCCGGACGACACCAGCGGCATTCTTGGCCGACATGCCGAGCACGGTCGCCTCATCGTTGACATCGCTGGTCCACAGGTTTCCGTCCCGATCGATGGTGAAGCCGTGGGGATAGGCGAACAGCCCTGCGCCGAAGCTCTTTAGAAGCTTGCCCGACGGATCGAATTTCAAAATCGGCGGATTCGCACCGCTCTGCCCGATGCAGGTGGCGTGGCCGGGGGGTACTGTGTTGAAGCACCGATGAAAAATCCAGATGTTGCCGTCCTCATGGACATGCACGCGGATGACTTCTCCCCAGTGGCCTCCGTTCATGGTCTTGGGAATGGTCGGCCAGCCTTCGGCGAGGCGGTACGGATTGGGGAGTTCAGATGGTTTGGGGTAATGTGTTTGCTGGGCTTGCGCCACAGCTCCAAAAAGGGCGATTGCGGCGACACCGGCTATAAGAACAAAACCTGCTCGATTTTTGTGTGACATGATGGCTCTCCAGTAGAGAACCAGGATAATATGTTTCGTGCCCGGATGTCCTTACGTCAATAGCCTCCGCCTGATCCTGACGCCGATACTCTCCGCCAAGCCGATCGCTCCCAGCCCTATCAGGAAATGAAGGATGCGGATCGCTTCGTGTGCGCGTCCCGGCAGCAACGTTCCCATTCTCAGCCCGAAGGCCACCACGATCACGCCATATAACATTGCGCCCAGGACAAGCCCCGGCTTCACGCCCGCGCGCAGACCCATCGCGGCCAGAATCCATAGGAGACTCACCAGGATCTCGCCCAGCCGCATGTGTACCGGCACCATCTCGAGCGAACGGCCTGACCAGAACATGAATCCGAGCACGAGCATAAATAAACTCAGCACGCGTATCGCGCTCTGGATCAGTCTGGTTGCGATTTTCATATGGGTTTAGGATCGCACGCCCTTGGCGCCGGTCGTAAACGGATCGCGGTAGTCCGACTCGCCTATTTCGCTTCTGGCAAGGAGCGAATGGGGCTGCCAACACGCAGTAAACTGAACCTATGACTCGCAAAGCCAGTGTGCTGATCGAAAAAGACGAGCATGGGTTTTACGCTTCGTGCCCGGAACTCAAGGGCTGTCAGTCGCAAGGGGCAAGCATCGAGGATGCCTTGGCAAACATTCGCGAAGCAATCGAACTGTATCTGGAAACGCTGCCACCAGATGAGCGGGATGCATTGCTGAGCCGCGAGATCCTCACCACCTCCGTTGAGGTGCATGCCTAAACCCCTCGGTGGACTGCCCGCGAAGCGGAAACGGCGCTATTAGCTGCGGGTTTCCACCTACTGCGATCAAAAGGTAGCCACCGAATCTACGCAAAGGGAACACGTCGGGTGGTCGTCCCCTTTCATGCGGGTGCCGTGCTTCATCCTAAGATTGTGAAGCAGACCCTCGAAGCACTCGATGAAACGCGAACCGGGTAGACTCTCAACAGTGACGTGAAACTCGTGATGCGCTGCAAGAATTAGGGAGCGCTCCCTCCAAAAAAATCGGCGCATAAAAAAACAGGTTTGTGACGATTCTCTTTGCTTACACATTTGCTCACACCATTGGCCTCCATAGCAGTCATGATGCCCAAAAGGCCGACCCGCATCCACGCAGAATCGGCCAGTTACGGCGGGACTACCTCGGGCGAGAATCGGGTTCGCTTCCCGTTAGCGGTTTCAATTCCTCCTCATTTAGCTCTGGCAGAATCCCTGGCGGCGCCCGGAAACGCAACGATATTCAGACGCCATCGCCAGCCTGGTAGCGGGCTACTTCTTCCATGAGACGGCCCCGCTTGTCAACAAAAATCTTCCCCGCTTCAACCCAGGCTTCCATACGCATTCAAGTGAGCCTGTTTGCGACTAGGCTCGATGCAAGATGAATTCAGGGTCGAAGTCCGGCGCTGTCTTCTACTTTACGAGCTCGAAGCTCAAGCCCACTAGCGCAGTCGCCGGAACGTTCGGGTTTACTCAACACCGCAATGGTCAAGACAACTTTCACACCATCTTAGGAAAGGGTTTGTAGAACTCGCCGCTTACCCATAAGCGGTGCAGCAGCACGGATAGCTTGCGGGCCACCGCGACAATCCCCCGCAGCGTAGCTTTCTTTCCGCCTTCGGTTTTAGCCAAGCCCCATCGGCGTAGCGCCGAGTCCTTGCCCCAATGTCCCAGGACGTGATGTGCGCACTGCACCAATAACTTGCGCAAGTATGGATCGCCGCTCTTGGCGATCCCTAACTGGGGATCGTGCGCACCGCTCTGTTTCTGCCTGGGCCGCAGTCCCAGAAATCCCGCTACATCGCGGCTGTGCGCGAACCGCTCGGGCCGCCCTAACGTCAATGCGAAAGTCAGGGCGGTGAGGGTGCCCACGCCCGGAATGCTGGTCAATCGTTTTACTTCTGGATGCCATTGCTCGGCCAACTCGCCGATGCGCTGATCATAGTTGCCGATGTGCTGGCTCAACGCGTCGATGTGCCGCAGTAATCCTTCCAGCGCCGTTCGCAACATCGCGGGCAGATCCGCCAACGCCCGTTCTCCGAACGTGCCGGTAATCGACTTAGGCAGGCGTACGCCGAACCCCTTGGCGATGCCGCGCGCACTATTGATCAGCAGCGTACGTGCTCGCAGGATCGCATCCCGCGCCCGTATCACGGCTAGTTGGGCTTGTTGTTCGGCGGTGCGGTGCTCCACAGGAGCCAGCAGTTGTACGTCGGCCCGGGCAAGAAGCGCGAGTTTCCTCGCATCGGCCGAATCGTTCTTGGTGTCGCTGGCGGTGATCCACTTTAGCTTACGCGCGTTGGCCACGATTACTTCATGACCCAACCCCTTCAGTTCCCGGCTGATCCAGGCCGACTGCGCCCCCGCTTCCAGTGCAATCCGCCGTGGCTCTCCGCTGAAATGTGTTGCCAGCGAACTCGCCTGGTTACGGAAACTGCCTTCTTCGACGACCTCACCCTCTCGGTTCACGACGCAGTAGCGGCTCATCTTGTCGCCCAAATCAATACCAATCGTCTCGGCCGGCATTCGCTTTCCCGCTTTGCTAAGCTTCTTCATGGCTGGTTTCTCCTTTGCACCTCATCGAGTGCGTTCCACAGCTTATCGCTGTATAAGGCGAGTCAGCCGTCTCATCCCATCTTCTTTGAAATTCCGCTTTCTTTCGGCGGATCGCAGTAACGGTCTACCAACCATCCCCAAAAGACATCCCTCCACATAGTGCGAACACACAAACATTCCAGAACCAAATGAGGAGAATCAAATCGCGAACGGCGTGGCTAACAGAGACAATAGGAGTAAACCCATATATGCAGGCAACCGCAGCACTGGTCAATACCAGCAGCCCGGCTGAGATTCTTGCTCCTGGAATGAACTTGCGGGCTCGCTCCATTCCGAAGTAGTAATTTCTGCGTGCTTGTTTCAGTTCGATTAGCACCTCGGATAACTACCCAAAATCATACTCCCTTTCAAAGTAGGATTTTCGGACCAGTGACCTGCGCCTGCATGATCCTCATGAATTGAATTTGCCCATCAGTCCTAGAACAACAAGAAGCGCGCCAAATCCAACGTACAAAGCACGCCAACGCTTCGTAAACGGCTTCGGTGCTGTAAGCCGATCTTCCTCCCGAAGCGGCGCTTCGACCTGGTTGCGGAATTTGCCTTCACTGAGCAGCCCGGTAAGTATCAAAATTATTCCAAAAAGTATGCCTAGAACATTTTGAAGAGTCATGAGTTCACTGATCGATGCGCCGCGCGGACGCCATAATGCTACCAAACGGGGGGATCGTGCCGGAAGACCCACTACCGTCAGTCGCTTGTTATCCTGCGGGTATGGAAATCCGGCACTCCGTTTGCGCGCTTGATTGTCCCGACGCTTGTTCTCTGCTGGTCAACGTGGAAGATGGCCGCGCTACCCGACTGCGCGGGGATACAGCCCATCCGGTCACACGCGGATTCCTCTGCGGGAAGGTCGCGCAATATCTGGAGCGCGAATACTCGCCGCAGCGCCTGCTCTATCCGCAAAAACGCGCCGGTGCGAAAGGCGAAGGGCGCTTCGCGCGCATCTCGTGGGACGAAGCGCTCGGAACCATCGCACAGCGCCTGGCTGCCATCGCCGAAAAGCACGGACCCGAATCGATTCTCCCCTATAGCTACGCCGGGACCATGGGCTTGCTCAACGGTTCCGGCATGGACCGCCGCTTCTTCCATCGCCTGGGCGCCTCGCGGCTCGACCGCACGATTTGTTCCAGCACCGGCGGCGCCGCTCTTACCGCAAGTCTCGGTTTGCGCTACGGCACCGAGCCCGAACAGTTTCGCCATTCTAAACTGATCATCGCCTGGGGCGCGAATATTCACGGCACCAACGTGCACCTGTGGCCTTTCATCGTCGAGGCCCGCCGCAACGGGGCCAAGCTCTATGTGATCGACCCGGTCAAGACCCGCACCGCCGCTCTGGCCGACCGCCATCTGGCGATAAATCCGGGAAGCGATCTCGCGCTGGCGCTGGGCTTGACGCACGTCATTATTGGTGAGAAACTTCACGATGCCGATTACGTCGCGCGTTATACCCACGGTTTCGACGAACTCGCCGCTCTCGCCCGAGCCTACGATCCGACGCGAGTGGCCGCACTCACGGGCATCGCCGCGGAGGATATCGTGCAACTCGCGCGCGAGTACGCGAACGCGCGGCCCGCTGTCATTCGCGTGAACTATGGAGTGCAGCGCAGCGACCATGGCGGCGCGGCGGTCCGCGCGATTGCCGCTCTGCCGGCGCTCACGGGGTCTTGGAAGGAAGCCGGCGGTGGATTGCAGCTCACCACCTCGCAAGCTTTCCAGTTCAATAGCAAGGCTCTCGAAATGCCGGAGTTGCAGGAGCGCTCGACGCTCGGGCGCGAAGCGCGCCTCGTCAATATGTCGGAGCTGGGCAAGGCGCTCACGGAATTGGACGCCCCGCCCGTCAAGGCGATGGTGGTTTATAACTCCAACCCGGCAGCCATCGCGCCGAACCAAGGAAGGGTGTTGGCAGGAATGCGCCGCGAAGATTTGTTCACGGTGGTGCTCGAACAATTCCAGACGGACACCGCTGATTACGCGGACATCCTCTTGCCTTCGACGACATTCCTCGAACATACCGACCTGTACCGCTCCTACGGGCACTATTTCCTGCAACTGGCTCGCCCGGCGCTCGATCCGCCTGGCGAAGCCCGCTCCAACGTCGAAGTCTTCCGCGACCTGGCGCTGCGCATGGGCTTTGACGACCAATGTTTCCGCGATTCCGAAGACATCATGATCCGTTCGCTGCTCAACTCCGGACATCCATTCCTCAAAGGCATCACACTCGAGCGCTTGGACCGGGAGCACTCCATTCGACTGAACATTTCCGAGCCTGGCGCACCTTTTTTGCCCTTTCGGGAAGGCGGGTTTGGCACGCCATCCGGGAAGTGCGAGTTCGGAGCCGAGGCGCTCGACTACACGCCGCCAGTGGAGTCGCGCTTCGGAGACGAGTCCCTCAAAAGCCGCTATCCGCTGGAGTTGATTTCATCAAAAAATGACGACAGCATGAATTCCACATTTGGCTATCGCCCGCGGGTGGATGCGGACACTTCCCTGCTCTATCTGAATCATGCCGACGCCACATCTCGCGCTATCCAGACCGGCGACCGCGTACGAGTCTTCAATGACCGCGGCAGCCTTCTGCTGCGCGCCAACGTGAACGGAGTGGTGCAGCCCGGGGTCGCGCGCGCGCCATCCGTGCGCTGGAACAAGCGCGCAGAGGACGCCTCGAACGTCAATGTGCTCACTTCCGAGCGCCTCACGGACATGGGAGGCGGTCCTACGTTTTATAGCTGCCTGGTCGAAGTCGAACGCTGCGGCGATTAGTGCGCGGCGGCGGAAAGGGCCGCCACCCGCTCTAGCATCGCGTCCAGATCCTGGCGTGCATAATAGCGCCCTCGCAGCACCACGCCGCCGATCTTCTGGGTATTGTGAATGTCCTTGAGCGGGTCGGCGTTGAGCAGCACCAGGTCGGCGGACTTCCCTTCCTCAATGGTGCCGGTCTCGTTGAGAATTCCGAAGTAGCGCGCCGGGTTCCGCGTCGCCGTCTGCAGCGCTTCCATAGGTGTCAATCCGGACTCCTCGAAGAGCGCCAGTTCCTGGTGCAATCCCCAGCCTGGCAACACGGGGTTAAATGGATTGGTGTCCGTGCCTGCGAGCAATTCCACGCCGGCGCGGTGCATATCGCCGACCAGCTTCCTGTAGCGGGTGAGCAGCATACGCATGCGCTGATGCAGCACCTCGTATTCGGGGGGAGACAAATCACGCAGGTAAAAGATCACGCGTGGGTCCCAGTTGGAGGTCCATGTCTTAGGGAGGAAGCGGCGGCGCGGATCGTTTACGAACTCTTCGTCAAGCTCGTGCACGAAACCAGCCAGGATGGCGAGTGTGGGCGTCTGCCATGTCCCGTTCTTTCGAAACGTCTCGAAGAGCGCGGCGGCCTTGGTTTCGTCATAGGTATTCACCAGCCCGGAGAGCAGCGGCCACGCCAGCAGCCGCAGTCTTTGCTCACCCGTCATCTGGGGATCGTACATAGTGGCCACCCGCTCGGCTCGAAGTTGCACCTCATTAGTAGAAGCGGCCAGCAAAATATTGTTCAGGTGTTCCTCGCTGCGCATCCCGGCGTCCGAGGCTTCGAGCGGACTCACCTCTTCCGGCACGTGCCCGGCTATCGGGATTCCCACCGCACGCGCCTCCTCTGCCAAGGCCAGGAACGCTTCCCGCGGAACGCTGCTGTACACTTTAAGGAAATCCGCGCCGTGAGCCTGTAACAGGTGGACGGCGAGCCGGGCTTGTTCGGCGTTCGCTACCGCCACTGCATCCGGCCAGTTCCCTCCGCCACCCATAAGCGGACCGTCCACGAATCCCGGCGCAAACATTCGCGGCGCGTCCGAACGCAGCTTCCATTGCCGGATGGTTGCCAAAGCGATCCCCGAATACATCTCGCGAACTCCCGTGATCCCGTTGGCGATCAGCAGCGGAAACGCGATCTCGGGCGAAGTGATATGCACATGCATATCCCACAATCCGGGAATCAGATACTTACCCGTAGCATCGATCACAACTGCGCCGGCTACGCTCTTGGCCCGCCGTTTCACCGTTACGATGCGGCCGTCGCGGACGATCACGGTGAAGTTTTTCTTAGCGGGCGCGCCGGTTGCGTCGATCACCGTCGCGTGTTCAAAGACCAGCGTCTGCGCGACGGCTGGGGGAAGCAGACCAATCAGGAGAATGAAAGCGCGCACTACAGCAACTTGATAATGGCGGCTTCCAGGTCTGAGATCGGAGTGTCGCCGAAGAACGATCGGACTCTTTTGCCGGTGCGGTCGTAAAGGAACAGCGCCGGCAACTCACCGCTCGCCCACTTAGCGTCGACTGTGGGATAAAACGCGTCGTTATTCGCGGTCTTCAGAAGATACGTTGGTCCCTCCACACGATTTTCCTTGAGGACCTTTAGCGCCGCGGCTTCCTGCTCCTGATCGTCGGCTGAGATCAGCACCAGGTCAAACCCGCGCACCGCCAGCTTCCGCGACAACTGGACCAACTGCGGCATCTCCTTGCGGCAGGGCACGCACCAGGTAGCCCAGAAATTGGCGAGGACCACCTTGCCGTGGTGGGCGGCGATTACTTTGGGGTAAACGGCTTGGTCGAGACGCGTCAGCTTGGGTGAAATTTGCGCCATCAAGCCGGCTGCGAATATACCCAGACCAAGCAGCAGCTTCATTTCTTATCAAGCTTGAAGTTCATGACGGCTTCTTTGCGATTGTCGAACAGACTGAGCGTCCGCGCCGCCGCGGTTGCGTCGCCGGACTTGACCGTTAACTGATAGTCGATGTCGGCGCGCAAGCCTGAGAAGTGATACTGACCATCGGTCTGCGTGATAAAAGATCGTACCTGGAGCGTGCGCATATCTTTGAGCTGGACCACCGCCCCGTTTGCCGGCTGGTCGTCCGCACCCACCACGATTCCCATCACGGACCGGGAATTCGCTTCTTCGCGCCGCTCTTGTTTGGTCTTGTTTTGAGCGAAGACACCTGCGGAAAGAATCGCCGCCACGGCCGCAAGCGTCAGCACCCGTAAGACGTTCCGCATCCGCATCATAGTTTACTCTCCACTTATTTGGACTCGGAAGGCAACGCAAGGGTTACCTCTACCCGCTCTTCTCCGGTAACGGAAACTTCTTTTTCGGCTGGCTGATAGCCTTTGAGCGACGCTTTGACGATGTAGGCGGCGGGCGTAGGCGTTACCCGGAACGCAAATTCGCCCCGGGAGTCGCTCACAGATTGCAATCCTTTAATTTTCGGCGCGTCTTTCCTCGATAGAGTCACGGGCAGCGCCAGGGAGCGAGAATCCGTTGTCGTGAAATACCGTGCCTGCAATCACCGCGTAAGCCCGGTCTTTCTGGGGCGAGGCCCCTTCGGCGACCGAAAACGCCAGGAGGCAGGCCGCGCCAGCCACCATGTGACCTGCCAGTTTACTTCCAAGCCTTATCCTCGTCTTCGTCCTCTTCGTCGTCCTCGTCTTCGTCATCGTCGTCTTCATCCAGGTCGTCTTCATCGAGGTCGTCCTCGTCATCGGCGGCGTCGGAAACCAATTCAAGCGGGCTCACGCCGCTCACGTTCAGATTTGCGCCGCACTCCTCGCATACCAGGGAATCCCCTTCATCCAGCTCTTCCTCGTCAACATCTATGACCGCATCGCAAAGCGGGCAGTTGACCATGGCTCTCCTCCTCGTCTACCACGCGGTCTACGCGCTAAAACACTTGCAAGCGCCTGGAAGGGCACCCAGAACTATATTTACCATGAGATCGCCGCAGAGAGCGGCTACACGGGCTGCAATATGCCGTGTGCGCGTTCCAGATCGGCGGCGGAGAGGGTGACCAGAGTTTTCTCCAGGTCCTCGCCCGAGGTAATCATGTGCTTCAAATGGCGGCCCGCTAGTTTCAGGCACCAGGGATCGGTCAGCGCATGCCCGGATTTAGCGGCCAGACCCAGCAACAGCGAATGTGGGAGGGCGACGATTTTTTCCTGCTTCTCCTCACCTTCGGTCCACAATATGAACTTCACGTCCACCGTGTCGGCGTGGCGGATCGAAATGGCGGTCTGCAGCCAGCGGAACTCCAACTCCCAGGTGCGGCCGAAGGGGTCGGGACCGGCTTCAAAACGGCGAAGGTTTTCTGGCATCGCTACCAGCGTAACAAATGATTCGCGACGGAATTCACCGTAACTAGTACCCTGGACCCTCGTGGGCCACCGCGAGAGCGGGTAGCGGTCGAGTGAATACCTTAGCGGGTATGCTGTTATGCCTTAGCGGCGTTTGAATCCAGGGATTCAAGGTTATTCTGATGTTGCCATGAAGAAAGTATTAACCATTGCTGCTCTCGTTTTAGCTCCTTTGACGTTGGTTGGATCGGGGGGGCTCAACTACACCTGTGTGGACGGAACCATGGACGGTGGTAACTGTTACCCCGGGCATGTCCATTTCACGGGTCAAGGCACCCCTAGCACCATTCACATTACTGTCACCCGGAATAGCGATAGCACCGTCTATGACGACTTCGACTATGACGCGAGCAATGGTGTGGATTTCACGGAAGTTCTCTACCCGAGGGGGAATTACACCGTCACCATAACCGGCTATCCATACGCCGCATCCCAGAACCTTTCCACCGGCAGCGACGGCAACTAAGCTGACGGGTAACAATTTCAACCTTTCAGGGGTGGCGGAAACGCCGCCCCTTTTCTATTGCTGGAAAACAGACACGGCGCGAGGGCGGCGGTAGTTAAATTGGAGCTTCGATAGTCAGTCGGCTTCGATCAATCGTAGAGGCCCAGCGGGACGGTCACGTTGATGTTGGGACCGGTGTAGTTGCCGGATATATAGGGCGAGAGCATCTTATAGGGATAGTTCGAAATCAGCACGGAAATACACCAGCTGTTAGTATTCGCATTGGACGCCGTCACTGTGACCATCGAGGTACTCAGTCCAAAATAACCATTGCTGCCGGTTGTGCTCTGTCCATAGATGACCATATTCTGAATTTCACCTGTAGTGGCACTGTTATTCGTCATACCCCAGCGTGCGGCCCAGCGGGCTCGCTCAACTAGCGCCTGGTGAATAAACAAGAACTGCCCGAAGTCGAAAATGCCCATGAGCAGACTGAAAAACACAAGGAATATCAGCGCCAGCTCCAGCATAGTGCTGCCTCGGTTGCCCCGGCGTTTACGGTTCACTAGTGACATAGTTTTGCTCTCCCCCTAACAAACACCACTATCGGGGCAATACATTCCTTGGAACGGGTAGGTTGCCGCGGGCTTTCCGGTCAGCGTATAAGTTCCTGTAACACCATTGATGGCATAGCCAGTTATGGCAACCGTCACGGAGGTGGGGGTAAACGTCGTGCCAGCGCTTCCCAAATAACCGATCGTGATTGTCACGTTACCGGTGCCGAGGCCTTTCACTACCGGGATAGTATTGGTCCCCATAGGATCGCCATAGATCACCATATTCTTCACGGCCGCATTGAAGGTGTTCGAGGGAGCCGAACTGGACGAGTCATAAACTTGGAGGGCCCCGAAATGTGCGCCATTGTTTACCGCGTTCACCAGGGCATTGTATTGATAAAAAATGTATCCGTATTGGAAGGTCGCGGTGAAGGCCATGACCAGAATTCCGGAGCCCAGCGCAAACTCCAGCATGGAGCTGCCAGCCCGGCTGCCGAATCTTCTAAACCGCGTAGCGGGGCGCCTCACTGCACCAACCTCACCCGTGCACCACCGCCTGAATTGCTTGTTCCGCCGTTAGTGCCGCCCATTACCCAGGGTCCCGCAAAAATCGCGCAGTAAGGCTGATTTCCCGTGCCATCTTTATAAAAGGTACTCAACCCGCCCGAGCTGGATTCAGTGGTTTCCAGCAAGAATGTCCCGTAGCCCACTACCTGACTTCCGGTGTTGTTGGGATATACCATGGGCACCGGCATCAACCTCCGTCCATTGTGAGAGGTGTTAGCCAGGTAGGTGGATAACTTTAGCGCGGAGGTGGTGGCACTCGACGGGTCGTAGTTAACCACGTCTTGGTTCACGCGGTCGTCTAAGATTTTTGCTGTGCCCTGTTTATTTCCGCTGGAGAGGTCCGGTGTAATATCAGTGCCGATCGCCAACGCCTGTAACTGCTTGGTGTCCAGAATGTATTGATTAATAACCGAGGTGGAGTTGCTTCCCCAGTAGCCATTAATGCTCGCGCCCCAGTTCTGCACAACTTCCACCATAGGATCCGCGTTGTTCCCGGGCAGATTGTCAATGGCGACGTCACCGGCGCAAGGGGGGGACACGAAGCAGTTGGCTGCGGTCCCACCGTTGCCGTTGCCATGGCCGTTACCGCATCCCTGGCGGTGGCTGTTGTACTGCGGCCACTGGATGTCGTATTCTTCGCCGACTGTTAATCCGAAATTCGGCCCGCTGGCTTCGCACGAGCTGACGCTGCCGTTGCACGCCGCGACACCCGTGAAAGGTCCGAGGCCCTGCGCGATGGACGCGGCCGCCGGCAAGCTCACTTGCCCGGCGATGGCCTGCGATTGCACATTCTGGGTGTAAACCGGGCTAGCCATTACCACCGGCACAAAGTAAACGTTGGGAGCGACCGTCTTAGTAACGCGAACATAGTTCATCGTGGGCGCCAAGACAGAGGTGACATTCGCTGTGGTGTACCAGGTGCCCGAAGTGGTCGCCCCGAACTCGACTGTGGGGCTGGTTAGTCTGGTGGAGCTGAAGTTCCAGGCGTCCGACAAACTGGTGGCCGCGGTGTTGGCACGGGTAATGCCGGCCGAGGTGCCGTCCATTTGGAGAGCCGCTGCAATGGAGGCGGCATCCACGTAGGTCTGGGTTTCGTTCTTCACGATGAAGATGTGTCCCATGTCGATCGCGAGACCCATCGCGGCAACCAGTGCGATAGCCGAGGCGGTCATAACGACCAGAACGAATCCACGCTGGCGTAATCTCCGGTTTGCTTTTTGCGGGGGTGTCATGGCGCAACTTCTCCTTACCTAAATGAAATCGTCTGCGGACTCGATTTTCTGCAGACACGAACCGCCGGAAACCAGTAGTTCCCACTAGTTCGCAGTACCATCTTGGGGGCAGAAGAGGGTTGTTTCAAGGACTTCAGGTTAAATGGCTTCGCGAACATCGGGCAAAGACCTTAGGGCCGCGGTTTATGAGAGCCGGACTTATAGCAAAGACGTCGCGAGGGCCGCCACGTCCGCGGACGCCGGGAGGCTGCCCTGGGCCAACGCCTGATTGCCGCCACCGCGCCCGCCTGCGGAGGTAACCGCGGCCTTCACGCGATCGCCGGCATGAATTCCGGAGTCGGCCGAGGCCGCGAGCAAAACCGACGGCGGATTCGCCGACACCACCAGGAACACGGCCTTCCCCTGCGCCACGAAGGCTTGCGCCCGAGTCCGCGTGGCGTCATCGATGGGGCCATGCTGGGTAATACGGCGTATACCGTCGGGGCCACGAGCGGTCGCGTCCCATAGTTCGCGGCCTTCACGCTGGGCGAGTTCGGAGGCCAGGCGCTGATTAGATTTTTCGAGCGTCTTGACGCGCTCGAATTGGGCTGCAACCACGGCGGGGGTTTCGGCTGCCGGGGCCGAAAGCTGACGTGAGACTTCCTGGAGCGTCCGGAAATCGGCGCGCGCGTGGCGAAGCGCCCGCAGGCCGCACACGAATTCCAGGCGGATGTTGCCGCGAATCTTTTCCGTCTTGCGCACAAATACCGGACCAATCTCGGCAGTGCTGCGTAGGTGGGTACCGCCGCACGCGCTGCGGTCGATCCTGTCGATCGCAATCACCCGCAGAGTGCCGCTGCGCTGCGATTCCTTGCGCAGTCCCAGGCCGGCCGTGCCGTCTTCGAAGGTGATCGTGAGGGGCCGGGCTTCGCGCACGATTTCGGCGCAGCGGTCTTCCACCCGCTCGATCTGAACTCCCGTGATTGCAGGGGCCGTTATATCGATGGTTGACACCTCGGAACCCAGGTGAAAGCTAACTGTGGAGATTTTGAACAAATCTTCGAGAACCGCCGACAACAAGTGTTGCCCGCTATGCTGCTGCATGTGATCGAAGCGGCGCTCCCAGTTAATTTGGCCGGTGATTTCCCCCGCTGAAATCGAGGTGTCCAAGACGTGGGCCATCCGATCTTCTTCGTCGATTACGTCGATGACGTTGGCGGCGCCCAGCGTCCCGGTGTCGAACGGCTGCCCGCCGGAGGTGGGATAGAACGCGGTCCGGTCAAGGTAGACGCGGCGTCCTTCGTCGGCGGTTTCGATCACCTGTGCGCGGAAATCCCGCAGGTAGCAATCCTGGTAGTAGAGGCGTTCGGTCACGATTTTCTAGGGGGCGGGAGAGGTGATTTCCACCTCGGCGCGGATGAACTGCCAGTCCGGTAATTCATAGATGCGCAGCTTGGTAGTGGCAGTGGCGGCGACATCCTTGATTTCCTGGGGTCCCAGCGCCGGAACCTTGGCTTCAAATTCCGTGATGGGCGGGTCATCGGGCTTGGACGCTGTCGTCACCAGCCGGATCTTAAGGGTTAAGTCCCCGATATCCGCCTCGGAGTGATTGACCACTGCAAACTTGATGTTCAGCTTGCCGGCGGAGGTTTCAGAGATCCGGTAACCGGATAATTCCAGATACTTGGCCAGCGGGTGTTTATTCGAGACGATGGTGGTGGTGGCCTCCGGAGCGCCCGCTTTTTTAAGCGGGTTGGTTTCGGGCGAAGGTGCCGAGCACGCTGCCAGCATGAAAATAAGTGCGACCGGGGCGAATCTCACGGTATCTTACATGGTACACGGTAGCCGCCTGAAACCGTGATAATGATGGTTACGAGTGGAGGCATGGCCGGACATATCCGCGAGCAGTTCGACACCGTCTTCCGGCGCGATCCGGCGGCCCGCAGTGTGCTCGAAATCGTACTGTGCTATCCGGGCTTCCACGCTATCCTGCTGCATCGGATGGCGCACCGTCTCTATAGCGCCGGATGGTTTACGCTCGCGCGCGTGATCTCGCAATTCTCGCGCGCCGCGACTGGCATTGAAATCCACCCCGGCGCCTGCATCGGACGGCGCTTTTTTATCGATCACGGCATGGGAGTGGTGATCGGCGAGACTTCTGAAATCGGCGATGACGTGCTGGTGTATCAAGGCGTGACGCTGGGAGGCACCGGCAAGGACACCGGCAAACGTCACCCGACCATCGGCGATGGCGTGGTCATCGGGACCGGCGCAACTATTCTGGGCAACATTCGCATCGGCGATCACGTCAAGATTGGCGCCGGGAGCGTAGTCGTGCATCCGGTACCGGATCATTCGACTGTCGTAGGCGTGCCCGGCCGGGTGGTCGGCGACGATCAGGAATTCGAACCGCTGGCGCACGGCGACTTGCCCGATCCCGAAGGCCGCGCCATCGATGAACTCTCTAAACGCGTGGCGGAGCTGGAGGCTACGATCAAGGCTTTGGCAGATGAGAAACTTTCTTCGAAGCGTTAACTTTTTGTCGATCGCGCTCTGGGCCGCAGCCGCCGCGCCTGCCGCCGATATCACTTTCTGGGTGGAGCCTTGCTCCGTCATGAATTCCGCCTGCGATGCCGGCGATGCGGATCTCGCTCGGTGGGCTTTGGAGGCCTGGAAAAAGGCGTCCGGCGGCCAACTGCATTTCGTTGAGACTAAGGATCGGGCCAACGCTCTCCTGCGGGTTCTGTGGGCCGATAAAAATAGCGGACTTTATGGGGAAGCCGTAACCGTGAACGTCAATGGCCGACGAGGGTCTGAGTTGCACATCCTGATTGCGGAGCCCCCCGGAAAAGACCGGCTGCTGCGGGACACTATCGTTTATTTAACGTGCTTGCATGAGTCGGGCCATGCGATGGGGTTACGCCACACGGCCGCATTTCCTGACATCATGTACAGCTTTCAGTTCGGCGGCGATATTGATGAATACTTTGGGCGTTACCGTCGCAAGTTGACTACTCGCGAAGACATCCGCAAGAACTCCGGGATGTCAGCGGCCGACCGCGACGCTCTCCTCGAAAGCATACCGAAAGGCGTTCCGCGCTAGTTGGTCGAGCTGATCTTCGGTGAACCCGAACTCGCGTGCGGCCAGCTCGTACTCGCTCGCCAGCGTGCAGTTGAAGAGCGCCGGGTCGTCTGAATTAAGGATGATCGGGACACCGGCGTCATAGAGATGTCTAATGGGATGGGCCGCGAGCGACGCCACTGCTCCCGTGCGCAGGTTGCTGGTGATGCAGACTTCGAGCGGAATTTGATTGGCGGCCAAATGCGCAACCAGTGCCGGGTCTTCAATGGCGCGAATACCGTGGCCGATGCGCTCCGCGCCAATTTCGAGCGCTTCCCATACGCTCCAGGGACCAGCGATCTCGCCCGCGTGACACGTGAGCCGCAAGCCGCGATCACGCGCTTCGCTATAGAGCCCGGCGAATAATCGCGCGGGGCCGCGCTCTTCATCGCCCCCGAGGCCGATCGCAACCACTCCTTCGCCCACGCGCTCGGCGGCAAGATCGAACACCGGTTTGGCGGTGTCCACGCCGAACTGGCGAACGGCGTCGAAAATCCAGCGCACCGTGATGGGCGTCCGGGCGGATTCCTGCATCAATCGCTGATAGATCGCGGCAAGGTCCTGCTGTTTCCATAACACGACGCCGACCGATAGAATCACTTCGGCGTAGATCACACCTTCGCTCGCAAGACGCTCGAAGAGACGGCGAGCGACGCGCGCGTAGTGGTCCGGTGTCCGCAGGCGCTGGTTCACCCACACAAAGCTCTTGAGAAATCCGGCGAAATCGGTATAGGCTGTGTGGGCGGCGATCTCCTCGCGCGTGAGTGTGGGATCGATTTCGAGTAGTGTTTCGGGTTCGACGGAACCATCCAAGTGCAGGTGCAATTCGGCTCGCGGCGGCATCCAATGCCATAATAACGGTGTGCAGGCAGCCCCCGTCGCTTCTTCCTTGACCTCCTTCGAGCTGCACTTGCACGGCGAGGGCACCCACCACGAGAGCTACCGGATGCTGGGCTCGCACTTGGTGCGTCAAGAAGGCGCGCAGGGCGTTCGTTTCGCTGTCTGGGCGCCGAATGCCAAGGAAGTCACAGTAATCGGCGAGTTCAACCGATGGAATCGCACCAGCCATCCCATGCAGCATCGCGACGGCGGCGTTTGGGAACTGTTCATCCCGGCGCTGGGGCCGGGCGAGCACTACAAGTATTGCGTGGTGTCGCGCGGTGGCGAGATTCAGGAAAAATCGGACCCCTACGCCTTCTTCGCCGAAGCGCCGCCGCGCACCGCGTCGATTGTCTGGGGCCTTAACAACCACACCTGGGGCGATCAGGATTGGATGGAGGCTCGCGGCAAGCGCAACCTGTTGCGCGAACCCGTCTCTGTCTATGAAGTTCACCTGGAATCGTGGATGCGTAAGCCCTCGAACGAATCGCTGAGCTACCGCGAGCTGGCCGACCGCCTGGTCACGTATGTGCGCGACCTAGGGTACACGCATTTGGAGCTGATGCCGGTGATGGAGCATCCGTTCTCCGGCTCCTGGGGCTATCAGGTCACCGGATACTACGCGCCCACCGCGCGCTTCGGCACTCCCGACGACTTTCGCTACTTTATCGACTGCGCCCATCAAGCCGGCCTGGGTGTGATTCTCGATTGGGTGCCGGGACATTTCCCGCGCGACGCCCATGGCTTGTGGCGCTTCGACGGAACGGCGCTCTATGAGCATGCAGATCCCCGCCAAGGCGAGCATCGCGAATGGGGCACGCTCATTTTCAATTTCGGCCGCAATGAAGTGCGCAATTTTCTGCTATCGAACGCGCTCTATTGGCTGAGAGAATTCCACATCGACGGCCTGCGTGTCGATGCCGTCGCGTCCATGCTCTACCTGGATTATGCGCGCGAGCAGGGCGAATGGATTCCCAACCGCTTCGGCGGGCGGGAGAACCTGGAAGCCATCGACTTCCTGAAACGGTTTAATGAGCTCGCGCACCAGGAACCGGGCGCGATCACCATTGCCGAGGAATCGACGGCCTGGCCCGGCGTTTCTCGCCCGGTCTACACCGGCGGACTGGGCTTCACCATGAAGTGGAACATGGGCTGGATGCACGACATGTTCCAGTACTTCATCAAGGATTCGGTTTTCCGCAAATATCACCAGCAACTGATCACCTTCAGCATGCTCTATGCCTTCACGGAAAATTTCATGCTGCCGGTATCGCACGACGAAGTGGTGTATGGGAAACGGTCGCTGATTTATAAGATGCCGGGGGACGAATGGCAGCGCTTCGCCAACACCCGCGCGTTCCTGGCCTACATGTTTGCGCATCCCGGCAAGAAACTGCTCTTCATGGGGACCGAGTTCGGGCAGACTTCCGAGTGGAATCACGACACGCAGCTCGAATGGCGGCTGCTCCAATACCCTATCCACTACAAACTGCAAACCATGGTGAAGGAGTTGAACTGGCTTTACCGGCGCGAGCCTGCGCTCTATGAAGTTGACGACACCTACCACGGCTTCGAGTGGATCGACTTGCAGGATGCCGAATCCTCGATCATCACGTTTATCCGCTTTGCGCGCAATCGCGAGGACTTCATTGTGTTCGCCTGCAACTTCACGCCCGTGCCCCGCGAAGGTTACCGCATCGGGGTCCCCAGAGGCGGTCTCTACCGCGAGTTGTTCAACACCGACTCGGAGCTATTCGGCGGAGCCAACCTGGGTAATGCCGGCGCGGTGATGGCGGATGAGAACCCCCACCACGGGCGTCCCGCCAGCCTGGTGATCACCCTGCCGCCCCTCGCGGTGGTGGCATTCAAGCCATAACTCTGACCGCCTGAAGCTGATCTTTCCGCGCACGAGTTTGTTGGCGACTCGCTCGGCAGGCACCTGTGCGACCCATCACTAAGCTGAGAAATTTAGGGGCATTTAGCCCGTGAGGTACAATCAAAATCGAAGAGAAAGGCACGCCATGGACGCATTGGTTGAGAAACTCGACGCCAAACTGAAACAATGGAAACCGGAGACGGCCGCCGACGTGCGTTATCGCGTGGCCGAAATGATTGTTCTCGCCGATCAAGATGCACTGGACCTGATTCGTTCGCGGTCGATTGAGCAGGAGGTTTTGGATAGGCTCGATGACCCCACGTTCCGGTGAAGTCTGGCTGGCTGATCTTGGTTTGGCAGCCAAAACGCGGCCCGTCGTAGTCGTCTCGCGTCACGATCCCGATCCGCCGCGCGCTCTGGTGCTGTATGTGCCTCTCACCATCAAGCCGTAGCAGCACCTTTTGAGGTACCAGTACTCTCACGACGGTGGCGCTATTGATGCGATGCGAGCGAAGCCGGATAGTTGAGCTATGAATTTTTCACAAATGGCTCCGAACGAAGGTCCGGTAACGACTACCGGTCAAGTGCAGGAGTCTCTCATCGGCCCGCTAAGCACGCCGGAGCCAATGGGAATGATATTACTCGGAACCGCGTTAATTATAGTCTTCATTTTTCTGCGCCGCCGTTTGCCATCATCCCAAGAATCCTAGGCTTTTGCCCACTGCTTTGTCTCTGGTTGTATAAAAAGTGTAGGGTATACTCCAGAAATGTTCCGCACGCTGTTAGCGCTGCTGGTGCTAAGCGCCGGAGTAATGTGGTGCCAGCCGGTTGGGGGTTCACGCGCTCCCGCTTTTGATGTAGTTGCTGCCACTGACGCTTATCTCGCTAAGGTTCCTGCCGAGAAGAAGGCCCAGTCGGACGCGTATTTCGAGGGTGGATACTGGTTGATCCTTTGGGATTTCCTCTACGCCGCGGCGGTCTCCGTGCTCCTGTTGTCGACGCATCTATCGGCTCGAATGCGTTCGTTCGCGGAACGCATCACTCCCTACCAGCCGCTGCGCACGTTTGCTTATTGGGCGCAGTATCTGGTGGTGACGTTCGTAGTGGGTGCTCCACTCGCGGTCTATGAAGGTTTCATCCGCGAGCACCAGTACGGTCTGGCGACCCAGACTTTCGGACCCTGGTTGGGTGATCAACTGAAGACTTTCGCGGTCACTTTGTTTCTTGGAGGGTTCGCGATTGCTGTGCTCTTCGGAATCGTGCGCCGTCTGCCGCGCACCTGGCATATTTGGGGAGCCGTCGCCGCCTTCGCTCTGGTCGCAGTGCAGGCGATGATTTTTCCGGTATTTATCGCGCCCCTATTCAACCAATACACCAAGCTCGACGATCCCGCCATCCGCGAACCGATTCTGAGTCTGGCTCGCGCCAACGGAATTCCCGCTACTGAAGTCTACAAAGTGGACGCATCGCGCCAAAGCACGCGCATCAGTGCGAATGTTTCCGGTTTCCTCGGCACCGAGCGCATTACACTCAATGACAACCTGCTGACTCGCGCCACCCTGCCCGAAATCATGTCGGTGATGGGTCACGAGATGGGCCATTATGTGCTGAATCACGCTTACAAAGGTCTGCTGGTATTCCTTATCGTGTTAGCAGTGTTTTTCGCAGGGATGCGACGCGCACTGGAGTGGTCGCTCGGCCGCTGGGGCGCGCGGTGGGAAATTCGCGGGGTCTCCGATCCGGCAGTGTTGCCGCTGGCGGTGCTAATTATTTCAATTTTCAGCTTTCTCTACACGCCGATTGGCAATACCGTCACGCGGACCATGGAATACGAAGCAGATATGTACGGGCTAAACGCCGTACGCCAGCCGGATGGGTTTGCCGACATCGCTCTCAAACTCGCTGAATACCGCAAGCTGAGCCCCGGTCCGCTCGAAGAAATGATTTTCTTCGATCATCCTTCCGGTCGCACGCGTATCTTCTCCGCGATGCGCTGGAAAGCCGAGAACCGCTAGGGCTACCACAACACGCGCTCCAGCGCCTCGCAGAAAAAGTATTCGCCCCACATCACGGATTCATCCACGCCCAGCCCTTTATGCACGTGATACACGCCGCCTTTGAGGATGCCTTGCCATTTGGGATCGCGCTTTCCTAGATGCTTTTCACAGAGCGACCGCAAAATGCGCACCGCTGTCGACCAATAGAGGTGCCCCTTCATTGAATCCGGCACCAGACGGCACAGGCGCAGGAGCCCAGCCGCATAAATCGCCGCCGCCGAGGTATCGAGCAAGGTCCGGTTCTCGGCGGGCGCGTTGAAGTCCCAAGGCGGTATGCCGTCGCTCGGCGAATGCGTGATATAAAAATCGGCGCACGCTTGTGCGGTTTCAAGGTAATGCGGGTCGCGGCTGTATTCGTAGACGGTGGCGAAGCCGTACATAGCCCAGCTCAAGCCGCGCGACCAGCAGGAATCGCCGCGATAACCCTGATGGGTCGTTTGATGCAAAAATTCGCCGGTATCGGTGTCAAAAACCCCTTCATGTCCGGTGGAACCGTCGCCACGAACGAGAACGCGCCGCGTGGTCCGCGCATGGCGCAGGGCGATATCGCGCAATTTGCGATCGCCGCTCTCGCGCGCGGCATAGAGAATGATGCCGACGTTCATCATGGTATCGATGAACACCGAGTTGTCGGCCACGAAAGAACGTAAGTAGCCGCCCTTCTCCTTGAAACGCATGGCCAGCGTGCGTCCGGCTTCGATCAGCACGTCGCGGCGCGCGGGATCGGGGTGGAGGCGATGCCAGCGATAATAGGTCGACAGAAATAGAAACCCTAAATCGTGTGCGTCGCGATCTTTCTTCCGCGGCTCGATGGGTTCGGTGTAGCGCACGGCGTTTTCGTACCAGAACTTCGCTTCCGCTGAATCAGGCTCGGCGTGCTTGTAGAAGATCCACATCATGCCGGGCAGGAAGCCGTCGGACCAGTGAGTCCACACCTGGCCTTCATGCTTCCACTCGCCGTCTTTGGTATGCAGGGGATACAGCATGGGGTGCTTCTCGATCAGTTTGCGGACCTGGCGCTGCGCGAATTGGTAGGAGTGCGTGAATAGTTCCCCGGTGTCGCTCGAAAGGTGAATCATGTAGTGCCTATCATTATAGGCTCGCCATCGCGCGCAGTCCGCCGGACGAACCGGCTTAGCGGATCTGCTACGATCAAAAAAATGCCCACGAAAATCACTATCCGCGACAACGGCTCCATCCGCGTCGAGGGAGACTTTACCATTTACGACATGAATGGCAACCCCTTCGACCTCGCCGGCCGGGGAACCATCGGCTTGTGCCGCTGCGGACAGTCGGAGAACAAACCATTCTGCGATGGCGCCCACGGTAAGACTGGCTTCCAATCGGCGTGCCCGGCGCGGGCTTTGCCGCCTCCCGTAGCCAAATCCTGACGCGCGCGTCATCGCGGATAGCATCTTTCTACGGCGATTCAGCGTTGCGTTTTCCTGCTTCTTAGTCTGGATTACAGGGACATCCTTAAGTCGTGACGGGAGAGAAGTTGTCTCCTTACGGAACCAGTTAGGGAAGACGAATCCCAAATCGGCTTACCGGAGCTACTTTTCCGGCCCGTGGTGGGTTCGTTTGCCCTAAGGAGAATCCCGAAATGATGCTGCTTGCCCGAACGATCCCAAAATTGCAGATTTTGGTCTTGACGCTGGCTGCGTTGACAGCACCTGCTTACGCCACGATCAGCTATACCGCATGTACAACCGGATGCGTGGATGCCAATGGCACGTACGCCATCTGGCAAACCGCTCCCGGCTCGGCCGGACTGACGTTCTCGATGTCCCCCAGCACTTTTGCAGCAGGCAATCTTGCAAGCGGCGTGTACACCGATGGCACGGGCACGGTGTTCACCGGCTATAACGGAGCGAGCATCGACACGCTTATGAGCGTGTCCGGAAGTTCACTGCTCGAAGGAGGCAATGGAACCGGCACTGGAATCGAAATTCTGCTCCCGGCGAACACCTACGCATTCGCCATGAATTTCACTATGTTCGGTTCCTCCTTTTCCACGTACTATGAGGCGGTGGGCAACCACAACGTGAACGGGACCAACTTTTCAACCAATGTAGTGGGCGCCGGATCAAGCCAGTTCTTTGCCATCACCAGCACTTCGCCACTGACCCAGTTGTTTATCGGTCCGAATAGCAGCGCCGGTCACCTGCAAATTAATAATTTTGAAATCGGACAGGTAGCGCCTACGCCGGAGATTTCAACCGTCGCCCTTATCGGCAGCGGACTGGTTCTCGTAGGACTGCTGCGCCGCAGCCGGATGCAGAAGCGGAGCAAAGTTCCGTCAGGCCAGAACCCGTTCGAATGCGGGATCGCGACCTAGGATCGATAACTCCTCGCGCATCAAGCACTCTTCGGAATCCGGCGGCAGCAGCGAGGAATAGCTTCGCGCTCCGCTGCGGACTTCGAGTGAGGACGCCTCCGTCCGGCGGATCGACATCTCCAGGTTGCCGCCGGTGAAGACTACCGAGTGCAGCCCCGCATCTCCCGCCACTGGCGCCAGCGTAATATCGATGCCGGGGAGGGCGCGCTCAATCCAGCGGGCGAAGTACAGAGAACGGGTTCCGGGCCGGGCGCCTCCATGTTCAAGTCGCACCGCCCCGCTGCGCGCGTCCACGAGCCATTCGGGGGGCGCAGCGTCCATCAGGTGGGCCACCGCTTCACGCCAACCCGTGAGCCGGGTCCACGCCAGGTCCGCCACTCGCCGGCCGCCCTTTTGCATGCGCCGCAGGAACTCGAATGCCGAAGCTGGATGGCGCACCGCCCGCGTGTTGAAGATAATTTTGTTCGCGAGCGGAAACAGCGGATCGAGGGACCGGTCCAAAAAAGCGCGCGGGCCGCGGCACCACAGCACTACCGGCAGATCGGGCGCGATCAACGGAACGAGCACCCGAGCCACTTCGTCGGTTTGCTCGGAATCTGCAGTGATCTCGATGCCTTCCGAGCAAATCTGCTGCTGCCCGCCGAAAGGCATCCAGCATTCAGCGAACACCTGTCCGCTCAACTCGCCGCCTTCGCTCGGAATCAGCACGATGGCGCGGCTGGGATGGCCGTGCATTAGTTGGCCAATGGTTTTCCTGGCGGATTCGGCGTCGGCCGCGTCATCCGGCTCGGCTACCACCATTAAAGTCATCGAGCACGCGCGCAACACGCCGCCTGCGCCGCCCTGGTCCTTGGCAAGTTGAGCCCACAGGCCGCGTAAATCCCGCAGGACCTTTTCAGGATCGATAGCCGCCGCGACCATTAACTATTCCTCCAAACGTGGGCTTGGCGCGCGAGCATTTCGTCTGCTGCTGCCGGTCCCCAGGTGCCCGGTTCGTAATTCGGAAATTCGAATTTGCGATTGGCCCAGTCCTCAAGGATTGGCGACACTACCCGCCAGCTTGCCTCTACCATGTCCTGCCGCGTATAGAGGGTCGCGTCGCCCGTCAGCGCGTCTTCGAGCAACGTCTCATAGGCGGTCGGCGACCGCTCGCCAAAACTGGAGCCGTAGTTGAAATCCATCGACACCGGCCGCAGGCGCATGCCGCTGCCGGGCTGCTTCGACAAAAACCGCAGAGAAATACCTTCCTCGGGTTGAATGCGCAGGATCAAAAGATTCGGCCGCATGGTGACGCCCCCCGCGTCAGGAGTAAACAACGCGTGGGGAGCCGTATTGTATTGGATAGCAATCTCCGTAGTGCGTTTCGGCAACCTCTTGCCGCTGCGAATATAGAACGGAATACCGGCCCAACGCCAGTTATCGATATAAAACGTCGCGGCGGCGTAGGTGGGAGCTTGCGTCGCGGGGTCGACTCCCGGCTCGTGGCGAAAGCCGCCGTATTGTCCCGCCACGGCGTAGAGCGGCACTTCCTCGGGACTCAGAATGCGAATCGAGCGCAGCAACTTGGCGCGCTCGTCGCGCACGGCATCCGGCTCATACTCCGCCGGGGGCTCCATCGCGATAGTAGCCATCACTTGCAACAGATGATTCTGGATCATGTCGCGCACTGCGCCGGCTTCCTGATAGTACGCGCCCCGACCCTCGACGCCGATCGATTCCGCGGCCGTGATCTGCACGTGATTTATGTAGCGCCGGTTCCACAAGGGCTCAAAGATCCCGTTGCCGAAGCGGAACGCCAGGATATTCTGCACCGTTTCCTTACCCAGATAGTGATCGATGCGATAGACGTCGGCTTCGTCGAATACGCGGTGGATGCGTTCGTTCAACTCGCGTGCGCTCTTTAGATCGTGGCCAAACGGTTTCTCAACCACAACGCGCTGCCAGCCTTCCGCAGTGCTGCGTCCCAAACCCACGGCCCCGAGCCGCTCTACCACTTCACCGTAGTAGCTGGGTTGCGTCGAAAGGTAATACAGAACGTTGGTGCGGCCGAGCGCCGTCAGTTTGTCCTTGATCGAGGAGTAGAGCGCCGGGTCGCTCAAATCGCCCGCGACGTAATAGAGACCCTTTGCGAAGCCATCCCACCGCTCTTCATCGAAGGGACTGTCTTCGAGAAACTGCTTCACCGAATCGTGCATCTTGGAGCGAAATTCGTCGTCGTTCAGCGGTGTGCGGGAGGTTCCTAGAATCGACACTGTCGCCGGGAGCCGCCTCTCATAGGCCAACCGGTAAAGTGCCGGAATCAGCTTGCGTTTGGTGAGATCGCCGTTTGCCCCAAAGATGACAATGGCGCATTCCGGGACCTGGCGTTCGAAGCGCAGTGGGTCGGCAAAGGGGTTGGAGTCGGCCACTCAGTTCAACTTAGCATGTTAGGATTGAACTTCACCCCTCCACGGTCTTTCGAAATCCAAAATCATGCCAACTGCAGACACCAAGAAAGTGCTCGCCGTGCTGGACGACCTGTTCTTCACCGTCAAAATCAACGAAGCGGCCAAGCGCGCCGGTCTGAGCGCCACCTTCGTAAAGAGCCAGCGGGACGCTCTCGATCAAGCCGCCGAGGGACCCGCTCTGATCATTCTCGACCTGAACTTCGCCGCTATCCTGCCGGTGGATCTCATCCAGAAATTTAAGGCCGATCCGAATCTGAAAAAGATCAACCTGGTGGGGTACGTTTCGCATGTTCAGGGGGAACTGAAGCAGGAAGCCCAAGAGGCCGGCTGCGATATGGTGCTGGCACGCTCCGCATTTTCGCAGAGCCTCCAGCAGATCATGAAACGGCACGCCAATTAAGCACGGCTGCCGAAACTCGCGCGAATTGGGCGCGAGCTGGCCCGTTCCCATTTCGAGCAGATCCAGTTTCCGGACCAGGTACTAGATCTACTGGATTTTCCACAGAAAGGAAAAAGCTTGTTCTCAAAGGCTCAGGCTGGTTATAGTTATTTGTGCCGGTAGGTCAACATATTAATCCGGTTAAGGAGAGAATGATGTGGATCCCGGTCGAGCGAGTCCTGGCGGCGCCGTCGAAGTATTGTAGTATCGCCTTTCTGTATGTCGTATTGCTTGTCTTGACGAGCGGCAGACCGATTCTGGCTCAAACCTTCCCCATGTCCATCACGTGCACCAGCACGGGACAAACTTGTACCCCCGTTTTTTCGACGCCCGTCACGTTCGCGCAGGCCGGACCGCTCGCCATTACGGTCACAGCCGCTCCCACACACTGTTCCAACGTCGGCTACATCGTCGCCCTGGACACGACCGTACTCAGCACTACCACCTTCCTGACTCCCGGACAAACTAGCGGACCCATTGTCAGCGCGGCGGTGAGCAGCGGTCAGCATACCGTCACCGTACAAGGCATCGGGACTGTGGGCGGATGCAATACCGGTGTCCTGGGTTCATGGTCAGGAACACTGGTGGTATCGCAGACCACGAACACCCCCACGGGCGCCAACGTAAGCGTGCCGTTGGGCGCGATCAATGTCGCCTTCGCGAATGTCACGGCGCCGGGAAGCACAATAGCCACCCCCCTTCCTCCACAGATCATGCCGCCGGGGTTCGCAGTATTCTCGCCATTACCCCCAGAAATCCGTAGTGTCGATATATCAACCACCGCCACGTTCACGGGGCCAATCATCCTTGCATTCGACCTGGCTGGCGGCTCGCCATTACCGCCGAATATCACGCCACAACAGTTTTCCAGGCTAAGAGTGCTACACGGAGAAGCCATTCCGGGCAACCCTATAATACCGGGCAACCCTATATTCGTGGACAGGACCGTCCCCACTCCCCCGCAAATCATTCCGAGCCCTCCACAGATCATGCCCATCTATGCGCAGGTTTCCTCGCTCAGTCCGTTCGTGATCGCTCAAATGTCCGACAAGATTGTGTTCTCGAGCAATCGCGACGGCAACTCCGAGATTTATTCGATGAACAGCGATGGAACAGGCCCGGCGAGGTTGACGAATAATCCGGCGGTGGACGTTTTCCCGGCCTGGTCGCCGGACCGCAGCAAGATCGCCTTCAGCAGCAACCGCAGCGGCAACTTTGAGATCTACTCGATGAACGCCGATGGCAGCTCGCCGGTAAGGCTGACGTTCAATGCACAGATCAATGGCGGCCCGGCTTGGTCACCCAACGGGACTAAGATCGCCTTCACCAGCAACCACGACGGCAATTTCGAAATCTACTCGATGAATCCTGACGGAACGGGACTGGCACGGCTGACCAACAATCTATCGGCCGATGCCAATCCAACCTGGTCCCCTGATGGGACCAGGATCGCCTTTATGAGCACCCGGGACGGCCGCTTCCAGATCTACTCGATGAACGCCGACGGGACGGGTGTGAAGCGGCTCACCAACAATTCGGCAGTGGACGTCAGTCCCGCTTGGTCTCCGGACGGCAGCAAGATTGTCTTCGCGAGCAACCGGAACGGCCTCATCAATTTCGAGATCTACGCGATGAACGCCGACGGCAGCGGGCCCGCCAGACTGACGAACAATGCAGCGGAGGACGGCCAGCCTTCCTGGTCGCCAGACGGCGCCAAAATCATCTTCACCAGCAACCGCACGGGCTTCTTTAACTTCCAGATCTACGCGATGAACTCCGATGGCAGCGGGCTGGCCAGGCTGACGACGAACCAAACGTTCGATCTGTCTCCGCAGTGGTAGGCCGGTTCGTTCGACGCGTGCTCCCGCAAGTCCGATCAAGCCCCGAGGCAGCGGACGTACAGCGATGGAATCGCCTGACATTAACCCGTATGGCGTACCGCTCTGATCATTCTCGAGCTGAACTTTACCGCTATCCTGCCGGAGGAGCTCATCCAGAAATTTAAGGCCGATCCGAATCGGCAAAAGATCAACCTGGTGGGTTACTTTTCGTATGTTCAGGGCGAACTGAAGCAGAAGGCCCAAGAGGCCGGCTGCAATATGGTGCTGGCGCGATCAGCCTTCTCTCAGAGCCTGCAGCAGATCATGAAACGGCACACCAATTAAGGAATCGGCGCGTTCTTCTGACGGCGCACCCGCTCAAGATCCGCTGTCAGTTGCTTGGTGATCTTGTCGGCCACGTCCGCGCTTGCCCCCCGAAATTTCGCGCCGTTACTTTCCTGCGTAGTGGACCACATCACATCGCCGTCCTTATTCACCAGGCGCACGGTGGCCATAGCTTCATGCTTGCGTTCCTTAATATTGGTCGATTCGGTCTCGCCGACACCCAAACTCAGGGAACGGGCCGCGCTGCGGCTGGTGCTCCCGCCGCCTCCGTTGAAACGAGTTCCCGTGTTAACTCCGTTACTTTCCGACCCACCCGCACGCGCGTTGATGCCCTCGGAGGACTGAAAACTTTCGGTGTAGACCAAGTCCTCAGCCGCCCCCCGCAGAAAGGCGTCGGCGCGCTCGGTGTTTTCAGTCAATACGAATAACTTTGAACCCTGCAGACTGCTAATCAACAGGTCGCGCATCTGCGCGGCGGTTTCGCCGCCGGTTAACCGGTCGACATAAACCCGCTTTACGCCGGCCATCTGGGCCAAAACATCGTCGGGCGCTTGTGCCAGCAGAAAGGTCAAGAGGAGAGCCGTCATGTATCTATCCTTTCCCGGCCTTCCGAGCCTCCGGGTCCTGATATTGCACTTTCTGCCCGGTGCGGGCCTCCAATCCCACCAGCATCGCGCGGATTCCGTTCTTATCCACACGAAACACCATCGCCTGCTGCTTGCCTTCATCGTCGCTATAGCCCACGGTCAGGAAATGCTTACGCGTTTTGCTCAACAGGAACATCGGAGAGATCACCACCGCCATCATCAGCCGCCGGTCTACTTTTTGACCGTATTCGAGCAAATTGATGCGGTCATAAGGCACCCGCACCTGCGCGCCCCTGGCGTAGAAGGCGAAATAGCGAGGGTCGGAAAGTTCCACGGACCCTCCCGCGCCGCTCGCCAGCACGCCGACGGTTCCACCCACGTAGTCGGCACGGCTTTGGGCTAGCAGCAGCAGAAGCGCGAGGAGAGGCATAAGAATTAGTTGCGGGAACCACGCACATTTCTCTCTAAGAAAATAGGTGGGTTACACTCGACGAATGCTCCTCTGCCCGGTACGCGACTGCCACCTGCCGCTCGCGCGTGAGGAGCGGCGTCTGGTTTGCCTGCGCGGACATTCCTTCGATATCGCGCGCAGCGGATACATAAACCTGCTGCAACCTCAGGACCGGCGGTCCAAGCGCCCGGGCGACACTCCGTATGCCGTGGCAGCACGCCGGAGGTTGCATGATCGAGGGGTAACGGAGCCGCTTCTGCGCGCCATCGGGGAGATTCTAAACACCTCGCCCGCGGACACCGTTCTCGATGCGGGTTGCGGTGATGGTTTCTACCTGGGATCCCTGGCTCGTCAGAACGGGTTTGCGGCGCATGGCGTCGATATCTCGATTACGGCGGTGGATGCGGCGGCGCGCCGTTATCCGGAGTCGGAGTGGATCGTCGCCAATGCCGATCGCTTGGTGCCTTATGCCGACCGCTCCTTCTCTAAAGTCTTATCGATCACGGGGCGAATGAACGCAAGCGAATTCCGGCGAGTGCTGCGCGACGATGGTCATCTCCTGGTGGCCATTGCCGCACCTGACGATCTGGCGGAGCTGCGCCATGCAACCGGCCGCGCCGGCCGGGACCGCGTGGCACGAACTATTGAAACCTTCGCGGACGGATTCAAGCTGGCCGATCGGCACCGAATCACCACAGCGGCTGACCTGGACGCTGCCGCTGTGGAAGATGTCCTGCTCGCGATCTATCGCCCGCTGCGGTCGCAACCTATAAGAGCGATGCTCGTCACGTTCAGTCTGGATGTGTTGCTGTTTCTTGCCTTGTAATAATGGAGAAGCATGAGCATGCCACCCGAAAAGACACCGGCTTCAACGCAACCGGAACCTTGGATGCGAGGTCCGATTCCCGGCGTCCCCACCTTCATCGCGCCGCTGTTCTACTCCTTCCAGATGGCTCGCGAGGATCTTGCAAAATACACGGCAGACCTCACCATCAAGCAAATCTGGGCCACACCCCACGGCTTCGGTTCCGTCGGCTTCCACCTGCGGCATATCGCCGGCTCTACGGACCGACTGATGACCTACGTCGCGGGAGAACAGTTGTCCGACGCCCAACTGGCCGCGCTCAAGTCCGAAAAGGAACCGGGCGCAACGCGCGAGACATTGCTTGCAGCCATCAACGAAGCGTTTGAAAGAGCGGAAAAGGCGGCCCGCGCCCTCGAACCAGGCTGCCTCGCCGATCCCCGCGGCGTAGGCCGGAAACAACTCCCGACCACCGTAATCGGACTCCTGGTCCACCTCGCCGAGCATAACCAGCGCCACGTCGGCCAAGCCATCAGCGCGGCCAAGCTGGCACGAATTTAGAATAGAATTGATCTTCCGCCGGTCTGCACATGACTCTCTCGTCCTACTGGCGGTTGCTGCGCGATAACCGGAATTTCAGACTGCTGTGGTTCGCGCAGATTGTCAGTGAACTAGGGGACTGGTTCTACACGGTCGCGATTTTCAGTTTTCTGCTGGAACTCACCGGAAGCGCGCAGATGGTCTCCTTCGCTTTCCTGATGCAAGTGCTGCCGCAGACCCTGATCGCTCCCGCCGCGGGCGTGATCAACGATCGTATCAGCCGCAAGAAGGTCATGATTTTTGCGGATCTGGTGCGCGCCGCGATCGTGCTCGCCATGCTGCTGGTTCGTTCGCGCGGCACGCTGTGGCTGCTGTTCGTGCTGCTGTTTTTCGAAACGGTGTGCTGGGGATTGTTCGAGCCGGGGCGATCCGCCGTGATCCCCAATATCACGACGCCCGAAGAAGTCCCCGCAGCGAACGCCCTTTCCTCGACCACCTGGTCGATAAACTTCGCGATTGGAGCGGCCGTGGGCGGGCTGGTGATGGTCTTGCTCGGCCGCGAGGCGGTGTTCCTATTAAATTCCTTGTCCTATCTGGGATCGGCCGCGCTGATCCGGCGGATGCGTTTCGACGAACCACACGCCCAAAACCGGCCGCCCTTGCGCGCGCGCGATCTTTTCGATTTCTCCGAGATCGCCGATGGTGCGCGCTACCTGGCGCGGGATCGCAGGCTTCTCGCTACGGTCTTCGTGAAGGGCGGCATCGGATTGATGGGAGCGAATTGGGTGATTCTCCCGGTGTTGGGCGAGCGCGTGTTTCCGTGGCGCCTGGGCGGCGTGAGTGCGCAACAAGCGGGCACCGTGGGAATGAGCGCTCTGTTCGCTTCACGCGGGCTGGGCGCGCTGCTGGGTGCGATCGCTGCGGCGGGCTTCGCGCAAAACCACGCCGCGCGGTTGCGCTGGACGATCCTCGCGGGATTTCTGCTGGCCGGCTGCGGTTATGTGGCATTGGGGAGCATCGCTTCTTCGCTCGGGATCGCGGCGCTGACACTGATGGTGGCGCATGCAGGAGGATCGGCGTGCTGGACGTCGTCGACCACGCTGCTCCAGCAGCAGACCGAAGACCGTTTTCGCGGACGCGTGTTTTCAGCCGAAGCCGCCGGCATGACGCTGGCGCTCTCGGCATCGAGCTTCGTGGCGGGCCGGTTGGTGGATGCGGGCGTCGATCCGCGAACGGTGGCGATCGGAACGGGAGCGGTTACGTTGCTCCCCGCCGCACTGTGGCTGATGGCGACCCGGCAGTCAAACCGCCGCTAGCCGCGCTGATAATCGGTATCGGGCGCGGGATGGCCCAGAAGGCGGCACATCGCCACCACTTGCCCTTTGTGATGATAGGCGTGCGTCAGTACATGATGCAGGATGAACGCGGGGCTGCGCGGAGGTCCCAACCAGCGCTCTGAAACCCGCGGCAGAACCCGGTTGAGTTCCTCTTCGGTTTGGCGATCCAGATATTCGATGGTTTCCGCCATAGCCCGGAGCTTGAATTGCGCGAGCGACTCAGCGGTAATGTAATCGTCGGCGCTCAGCTTTGGCATCGGCAAGAGCTGGAGCCCGTGTATCCAGAAAATCTCGCAGGCGATGGCATGGAACATTTGATCGCGGATATTGGGGCGAGCGAATCCCGCCAGTTCCGTCACGAGAAGATCCGCGTGCATCGTCGCCAGATGCGCCAGCAACACATCGAGCGAAGAGTGGGCGGCGGCATGGAATGCTTTCAAACCGGCGGTGGTGAACATTCGACCAGGGTAGCTGGTTTGACCCTCCGCTCCCCATTGCGGTATTCTTAAGGTTCGAATGGCAAATACTGTATCTGCGCTGAAACGCGTGCGCGTGACCGAACACCGTACCTTGATTAACCGGACCCGCAAGACCCGCCTGCGTCATGGCATCCGGGCGATGCGCCGCCTGCTCGAGACCAAAGATGTCAAGGGTGCCACGCAACTAGTCCCCAAAACGTACTCGTTAATCGATCGCGCCGCCAAATGGGGCATCATCAAGAAGAATACGGCAGCCCGCTATAAGAGTCGGCTTACAATTAGACTTCGCAAGATCGCGTCCGCTTAGCAGCCCTGTCTCGGTATTGCGCCGGTCGCTTTTGCTCTCCGCAAAAATTGACAGTCGAGACCGCCTTTGCTGTAATAGGTAGGCCCGCCTCTTGCTCCTCAGTAGCTCAATGGTAGAGCATTCGGCTGTTAACCGAAGGGTTGTAGGTTCGAATCCTACCTGAGGAGCCAAATTCTCCTATAGCTTAGGAACTTTCGTTCCAGCTTCCGTCTCTAGGTCAAAGGGATTGTCAAAGGACCCTGCCGGGTTTTCGGTCTTTTTGGCGGGAGCGATAGCAGCTTTGGAGATAGCCTCCACGGCAGTTCGCAGTGCGGTCTGACCAATGTGCCCGTACCGCTTTGCCATACGGACTGTCGTCGCGGCACTCCAGCCCATGAGCACGGCGAGCACGGGAAAGGGCACTCCCGCTTCGAGCATCCTCGTGCAGCCTGTGTGCCTCAAATCGTGGAACCGGCACTTCACGCCAGCGCGGATCTTTGCGGCTTCCCATGCTTCCTTCCAACGACCGATTGGTTTATTCGGGTCCGTGTCATATGCGCAGGCGGTGAACTTTTTCCCAGCAGCCCCGTAACGCTCAGAAGGAAACACGTAGTGATCGGGCATGCGGTCCGGGAAATTGCTTGCCCAGAACTCAAGAATGGCAGC
>JANXXL010000154.1 GCA_025350625.1 Bryobacterales bacterium
GTACCCATGGCCTGGCTGCGATGCTGGCTGCGGCTCATGCCCGCGATTTCCTCGTAGGAATATCCCAACTCAGGCGAATAAGCGCCCAGATCCACTGCGAATTTATTTGGGATCTTTGCCACTTCCTTTTCCTGCTCGGGAGTGAAAGATGCCAGGTTGGTCATCAGCCGCTGCACCTGCCAGGTCTGAGCGTACTTCAATTGTTCAGGAAAGCGCGCCGGGTCGGCCGCCGCCGCGAATGCTTCCTTGCCCAGAATCGCGGAGGCCTGATGTTGGCCGTGGCCGTCGCGCGGCGTTCCGGTGAAGCGCAGAATAATGACGTCGGGACGAAAGCGCCGAATGGCCCACACCACGTCGCCCAATACTTTTTCGCGCGGCCACTGTCTGCCCAGGGTTTCCTCGGCGGTCTTGGTGAACCCGAAATCAATGGCTCGCGTGAAATACTGTTCTGCCCCGTCGATGCGCCGCGCCGCCAGTAATTCTTCGGTGCGGATGATACCGAGCTCATCGCTTTGCTCGCTGCCGATCAGGTTCTGTCCGCCTTCGCCGCGGGTGAGCGAAAGGTATGCGGTGCGCACATGCCGCCCGCGCGCCAAATACGCCAGTAAAGCGGTGTTTTCGTCGTCGGGATGAGCGGCGATCATCATGACGCTGCCGAGGTTGTTCAATTCCTCCAGCATCAGGCGCATTTTGATCTCACCCGAGAGGTCTTTCTGGGCGTGACAAAGGGCGGGGACGAGGGAGAATAGCAGCGCGAGACGCAGCGCCGCTACAGGCAATTTACGTATTATCCGGAGGGATCTCACGCGCTTCTCTAAATGCTATCTTAGCAGCGCCGGAATGGCGGGAAGGGAATTTAAGCCTGCGAAGTCTTAGGTTTCGGCCCACTCGCGTTCGAGCATCCGCGAGTATTCGCCGGAAGCGTAGATGTCGAACTCAAAGCCCAGGCCGGAGATGTCGGTAAAGACGGCTTGGCCCTGACGGATCTGGAACAACTGGTCCGCGTAGCGATAATAATTCCGTACGAATTCATCGGTTAATATCTCGCGCTCAGGAACGGTTGAGAAAAGGGCGCTCAACCCTAGCGCGCGGGAAAAGATGGCCTTATAATCCGATACGCCCCACTTCTTCAGCTTGGTTTGGACCGCTTCCGGAGTGCGGCTGATCAGGTAGGCGGAGAAACTCTGATACTTGATTCCGGAAACGCATAGTTCCGGCGAGCGCACCACCAGTTCCAGGCACTGCTCTATCCAGCGCGATAAGTCTTTACCCACATAGAACAGCATGCGGATCTCGCAGTAACGTCCTTCGAGCAAAGTGCGTTCAATGTCCTGGGTGTTGCGCTCGCCTGCCGGGAGGAGGCCTTGCAGCACCAGGCTGGCACGGGAGCTTTCCACCAGTTTTTCAGGTCCGCCGGCGTCCGCGAATGGATGCAGAATGAGCGGTGGTAATTTATGGGCGTTCATCTTCATCCGACCAACTTCCTCCGAACTACTGCTTTTGAACTACAGCTTGTCGAACTAAGATTAGTATGCCAAATTACCGCCGCTCCGTAAGCAGTACTTTGGCATCAATTGTCTGGTCCCCGCGGATCAGCTTCACTAGTACTACATCACCAGCCTTGCTATCGCGCAGGGCATAAGTGAAGTCGTACAAATTGCCGATTTGCTTGCCGGCGAACTCTATCATAATATCGCCTGGTTTCAGTCCAGCTTTAGCCGCGGGGCTGCCTTCGCGGATATCGGCGAAGCGGACGCCCTTGGGGGGCTCATTGAAGTCCGGGATGCTGCCAAAATCGGGCCCGTAGCCGGACTGCCCGCTACCCGCGGTCACGGGACCCGCCGGCGGCCGCGCTACGCGCACGAACGCCGGGCGCTCGGCATCGGATGCAAGGTGGGTGGCGATGTCGGCCACATAGTCGAGCAGCTTGGCGGCGTCGACGGAATCAATCTTGTCGGCGGTGTCGCTGGGCTTATGATAATCGGGATGCAGACCGGTGAAGAAAAACAATATCGGAATCTGCTTCGATGCGAAGGAGGCGTGATCGCTCGCATCGCTCATATTAGTGCCCGAGTTCTTGCCGGATTCGTCGATCCGCAGCGGAGCCGGCAACTTCACTTCCTTCAAGATCCGGGCGAGAGTGCTGCCGCTCTGCGCGCCGCTGACGAAAACCTTTCCGCCCTGGACGCGGCCGATCATGTCGAGATTCAGCATCGCCACTGCATTCCCGGCGGGAAGCGCGGGATGATTCACATACCAGTTGCTGCCGAGAAGACCCAGTTCTTCGCCGGCGAAAGTCAGGAATAGAATTCCGCGCTGGGGCTGGGGCTGCTGCGAGAACCAGCGCGCCAATTCGATCACGCCGGCGGTTCCGGAGGCGTTGTCGTCGGCGCCGGGATGCACTACACCCATTTGGTTCGGAGCGAGCGAATGTTCATCGCCCAAGCCAAGGTGATCGTAATGCGCACCTATGATTACGTACTCCGGCGTTTTTCCCGGCAAATACGCTGCTACATTATGGACCGTCCTGGTTTCGTGAACCAAGTCGACGGACAAATCGACATGAACCTTGGTCAAAGGAAACGAGCGAGGCTTCAAATCGCTGTCGATTTCCTTCGCAATCTGATTGAGGTCGCGGCCGTCGGCGCGAAGCCAGCCTTCGGCTTTCGCGGCTTTGATCTCGACAAAGAAAATACCGGCGTCGCGCGGTCCTCCGGCGGCGCCGAATTTCTCCAGCTTGTCTTCGAGGTTCGGGTGGGCGGTCACGTCGTTGATAAGGATCACGCCGCGAGCGCCGTGCGCCTTGGCATTCATCATTTTGTCGATGAAGGTGGCGTGGGAGGTGAGCTTCTTGCCGTCGAAAACACTGTTAGGGTTACTCTCCTGCGGTTCGTGGCGCAGGATCAGCACCAGCTTGTCTTTTACGTCGAGCCCGGCGTAGTCGTCGTAATCATGTTCCGGAGCAGTGATGCCGAAGCCGGCAAACACCACCTCTCCGCTGAACTTGCCGTTGGTCGAGAATGTGAAGGGTACAAAATCCTGGCCTTCTTTCAAAGTCTGCTGCGAGCCGGCATCGCTGTAAGAAAATGCGTTAGCCGGACCGAGCTTGGCCCCCAGTTCCGCCGGAAAAGGCAGTTCGTAATCCGTCACCTTGGCCGGACTCTTCCCGTCGACCGGACGCAGCCCGAATGACTGAAATTGGCTCGCGATATAGGCCGCCGCCTTTTCGAGCTCCGGACTGCCGGTGGCACGGCCCTTTAATTCCGGGGATGCCAGATAGGTGACATGGGCTAGATACGCTTCCGGATTGATATTGGCAGCCGCGAGAGTCAGCGGGAAGAGGGACAGAATCCAACGGCTTGGTGGCTGCATGGAGGTCTACTTCTTGGCTCCGATTTTTGGAATTTCCACGGTACAACAGCTATTGTCGGCTTTATTCGGGTCCGCCACGGCTACGGTCTTGGCTTGCGCCGTCTGGTGGTCGACCTCGATCTGCAGCAGTTGCTGGAGCACGTTCCATTCGAGGCCGCCGTCGAGCTTGCGGCCGTTGATAAACAAAGTCGGCGTGGCGCTGACTGCCAGTTGGTGGCCCAAATCCACATTCTTTTCCACTTCTGCCGACGCCGACTTATCGTCCATACAGCGGCCGAGCTGCAGCGCGTCTAAACCCTTCTTGTTCGCGTATTCCTGCAACTTGGCGTCGAAATTTTCGAGCTTAATATCGCCCTGGTTCTGATAGATCCAATCATGATAATCCCAGAACGCCGCCGCGCTATTGCGATACATGCAGCGGCCGGCGATTGAACCCTTCATGGCCCAGGGATGAATCTGCGTCAAGGGGAAGTCGGCGAACGACACCCGGACCTTATCGCCAAAAGCCACGGGCAGGTTCTTGCGCAAGTCCATTTCTTCTTTCTGGCAGTAGGGGCATTGGAAATCGCTGAATACTACCAGGTTCACAATCGCGCTAGCGCCAGCGCCGTAATTTGGCAGTTGGTCGGTTTTGAGCAGACTCAGATTGCTTTGGAACGGGCTCTTGCCGATTTCATACATCTGGCCCTTGACGATATTCTTACCGTCTTTGGAGACATAGTAGAGTTCGTCCTTGGTCGAGCCATTGAAGGTCAGGTGAATGGCGACATCGTAGAAGCCATCGAGCGCGGCCGAAGGCTTGGGGTCGTCGATCTTGACGTTGACTTGCGGAATCCACAGCTCGGCATAGCGCAGATACGCTTCGAGCGTGGATTTATCCAGCGCGGACTTGGCAGGAGCCGGGGCTTGCGCCGACAATGAGACAACCAAAAGCAGGAACGCGGCGGCGATTTTCATTCTTAATCCCTCTGACGCGCCAGCTTCCAAGATGTTACCGGCACATCGCTTCATTATACTGAAGTCTTGTCGCGTAGCTGGTTGATTCTCCCCTTGCTGCTGTTGTACCTGCTGCACTTAGGCGGAGTAGGGTTTCTCGGTCCCGATGAGCCGCGCTATGCTTCGGTAGGCCGTGAAATGGCCCGCTCCGGAGACTGGATCACACCGCGTCTCGACAGCCAACCGTGGTTCGAAAAACCGCCGTTGACATATTGGCTGACGTCCCTGGGTCAGCGGGCGCATTTGCCGGATGAGTGGGCGGCGCGGCTGCCGGAGGCGCTGCTCAGCGTGGCGTTCCTGGTGTTTTTCTACGCCATACTGGCCCGCGAGTTTTCGCCCCGGATCGCGCTGACTGCCAGCGCGATCCTGGCGACTACCGCCGGTTGGATGGCGTATAGTTTCGCGGCCCTGACGGACTTGCCGATGTCCGCCGCCCTGGGGGCTGCAATGCTGCTCGCGCTTTCCGGTCAGAGCCGGGGTGAGCATTCGATTATCGCTGGAGGTCTGCTAGGTCTAGCCATTCTGGGGAAAGGATTTGTGCCCGCGGTGCTATTTCTGCCGGTGTTCTTCCTCGTCGGCAGCAAACGGTTTAGGATCTTAGCCGGAGCCGTGATCGTTGCTGCGCCCTGGTTCATCCTTTGCTGGCTTCGCAACGGCGGCGCTTTTTGGGACGACTTTTTCTGGAAGCAGCACGTGGCTCGTTTCCTGACCCCCAGCCTGGAACATGTGCAACCTTTCTGGTATTACTTACCGGTGTTGCTCGCCGGGCTATTTCCCTGGACACCGTTAACTGCGCTCCTCACACGGCGCCAATTCTATGCCGATGTCCGCATGCGATTGCTGGGCGCCTGGGTGTTATACGGGCTGCTATTCTTCTCCATTGCTCGAAACAAGCTGCCCGGCTATCTGCTGCCGTTGCTTCCCGCGGCAGCGATTCTCCTGGCAGCGGCCTGGGAATCGGCTCCCTTGAAATCCCCCTTCAAGGCCTTCTTGCTCGCGTCCTCCGCCATGTTATTGGTCATACTCCCGACTGTCGCCGCCCTGCTGCCTGCTGCCCTGCTCACCGGGCTAAGTCGCGCTCCCATCGCGTTTATACCGGGTGGTTTGATATTTCTGCCAGTGGCCTTGATCGTGTGGTGGCTGGCCACCAAAAACCATTCGGAGGCAGCGATTTTGGCCGTGGCCTTAGCGGCTGGATTAGGGGTTGTGTACTTAAAATACACTACCTTTCCCGCGCTGGACGCCGTGGTTTCCGTTCGCCATTTCTGGCGGTCTCAAGGGGACGGTGTTGCCGACGCCTGCCTCGAGAATATCAGCCGGACGTGGCAATACGGGTTGAATTATTACGCGGGCCGCGAGGTTCCTAATTGCACTTCCGCCACCCAGACGCCCCGTATCACGATGCGCAACCGGCAATTGTCGCTCGAATAGCCTTAATTCAATTCGCGCCAATCTTTTTCTTTCAGAGTAACGTTGTGTTTATTCGCTGCGGTCTTGATGCGTTTCCAGGCGGCGTCACGTTCTGCATCAGTCACTCCTTCCACCTGCTTGAAACGGGCGATCGCATTACGCACGTGGGCGGCGTCGTGGATCGGTTCTTTCCGCTCTTTTGGGAAAGCGAAACTTTCATCGGAGATATGGTCGCGGGTAGCCTCTTTGATCTTAGCCATGCCGCTTGGCAGTGCACATTTGGTTCCAATTTTCAACGGCTCATCGGAATTTGTAGCCGGCTTTGATTCGGAAGCCTCGGCCGTTCTGCACAATCGCACTCTCGACTAAACCGTTGCCAACCGGGTCGCTGTAGGTCTGGTTAAACGCGTTATAGAGGCTGGCGGAGAGTTCCCATCTATCAAAAAGATTTCGAGTGAAGAGCGTGAAGTTAGGTACCACGTAAGCTTCCGAAGTTCCCCCCGTTGAAAGTACTCTCTTACTTACATATTGAAGGTCCATACTCGCGAAAACCTTTCGTTTTAGGACGGGAACACTGAGAGTCGCCTGAACCAGGTGTTTGGGGGCATTGGTGACAGCGATTCGAGTGCTGGTATTGGTGGCCCGTTGCGTGGAGTAACTAAGCGAACCCTCGAGACCGTTCGGCAAACTTCTAGACAAGACAAAGTCAAGACCTCGCAGGTGTAAATACGCGGCGTTGGCGAAAAACGCCTCGCCCGTTGTTGCGTCGACTTGTTGGCCGATCAGACCGGCGATGGGGTAATAGAATCCCGACACCGTCAAGCGAAAGTGGTTTGCGAAATATTGCTCCCACACCAGCTCCATGGTCTTGACGATTTCCGGCTGGAGAAGCGGGTTGGCTTCATTTCCGGGCGCATCGAAGTACAGTTCAAATAAGTTGGGAGCGCGAAACGACTGGCCGTATAGAAACTTGAGGGTAGTCTTTCGCCCGGGACTATAGATGAGAGCGGCGCGCGGGTTGGTGGTGCCCCCAAAAATTGAATAGTGGTCATAGCGCAGCCCCAGATTCAGGATCAGATTCCTGCGAAGGTGAATTTCATCTTGAGCAAAAACCGAGAATTCTGTTGAGGTTCTGCTGTCGTGAAAATATTGAAAGTAGGGTTGGACGTCGTAATTTCCCTGATCCTGCTGAAAATTGTCGCGGAATTCTGCGCCCACGCTTAATCGCTGGCGCTCCAGAATTTGTTTGGAAAAAGTCGCTTCTTCACCCCACCATTTCCCATGGGTGAAGTTCCTGTTGAGAACTTTAGCGGGACCACCAAACGCAGAATAATCGTAAATGTAAGCGCCGTCGTTATAGAACCGATCGAGGTACGTCCGGCTGGTGAGGTTCCATCCACGACCCAGCTTGCGTATGTAGCCGAGATCGAGGTAGCCGCGCACATCTACCGTGCGCGTACCGGTGACGTTGAATGCGCTTCCGAAGGGAGCGGTCGGAATCCCTTTATCGCGGTAGCCCAACACTCCGTGGAGAGTGAATCCCCGCCAGGACACATTGGCGAAGAATTGCTGAAACTGGTCGCCGTCTGCATTCAAGGCAATCCCGTGATTGGTGGCTGGATTGTCAAAGTCCTTAAAAAAGAGCCGTTCCGGCCCGGCGGAAACATAGAAGGAACCGGAAACAAGCACTTCTAAACCGTTGTTGAATTTATTGCCATAGCTGAGGCGTCCCTGGTAGCTGCCGTAGCTGGCCACATCGGCTGCCGCGCTTACCTTTGGCAGGTCCTGGCCGCGTTTGGTAATGACATTGATGAAGCGCTGGCAACATACAGGGAAGAATTGGGACCGCGGGTGACCTCCAGGCGGTCAATCAGGTCGACGTCGAGCGGAAAGTCTGTTCCGATCAGGTTTCCTTCGTAAACGTTATCGTTCAGCCGGTGGCCATCGATC
>JANXXL010000165.1 GCA_025350625.1 Bryobacterales bacterium
ACCAGATGCGCGCCGGATTGGCGCCGCGGCGGTCGGCTTCGATGATCCCCATTGAAATCGAAAGCAGCAGCAATGTGAACACATGCGGACGGGCCAGGAAGTGCATCGACGCCGCGCCTACCGAGAGCAGCGCAACCAATAGCGCCACAAACAGGTGCGCGCCCGCGTCGACGATGCGGCGCATCAACGTGGTGGCGAACAATGCGATCACCACCCCGGCCGTCAGCACCACGCCCTTTAATCCGGCCCAGCGAAACAGCAGAGCGTCGAGGATATCGGTGAGCCACTCCCAGGCATACCAGGGTGCGCCGGGCTTCGAAAACGAATACAAATCATGATGCGGCACCTGGTGGTGGTCGAGAATATACTCACCCGTGCGGATGTGCCAACCGACGTCGGCATCCGCCAGCAGGGATTGCCAGCCGTGAGCCCCGGCGCTCATGAAAAGCCAAACCATCAGCGCCATGAACAAAAGATCCGCGAGCGAAGGCACCAGCAAACGTCCCCAAGCATGCGCCAGCACCGAGTTCAGTCCTTTGAGGTGTGCGTCCTTGCCTCTGGAGGAAGAAGGCAGCGCTGTAATCGTCGATTGAGGGGTCATCGGTGCGGGCCTGGGGCTAGTTATCTATTCGCCAGTTCCAGGCGGCCACTTTAGGCAAATGATTTTTGGGACCGGTTGTCCGCTGGCGTGACTTCCTGCACGTGTTCGGTTCCCAGCAGACGCCGCCCTTGAACGGCCAGTTCGAAGCGGTCCTTGACGCCGGTTTTCTCGAAGATATGCATCAGATGCACTTTCACGGTGCCGGGGGTGATCGCCAGCGCCTCGGCGATCTCTTTGTTCTTCAGTCCTCCGCACACGTGATGGACGATATCCTTTTCGCGCGGCGTCAAGTGCGGCGCCGAACGGCGGTCCATGCCGCCGGATGCTCCGTCGGAAAGGGAGTTCTCAATCCACACCTCGCCCTGGCTGACGGCGCGCAGGCAATCCGCGATCACGGTGATGGCAGCAGTCTTTTTGAGGATGCCGCGCGCGCCTAGCTGCAGCGCCCGAAAGCAATCCACTTCGGCCAGGTCATTGACCCAGAGCACCGGCTGGCAGCGCGGCCAGGTGCTTTTCACGTCGGAAACAAATTGAAAGGTTTGCCGGAGCCCGGCACTCTGGTCGATCAGCAGGATGTCGGGATGGTGCTCGCGGACGGCATCCAACGCCTCGGCAAGATTCGCGGTCGAGCCGATATATTCAAACTCCGCCTCCTGCGCGAAAATTCTCACCAAGCCCTCGACCACGATCGGCTGTGCTTCACAAGCGAATACCCTGACTGAATTCACGTAGTTACCCTTAGAAACGTAGAATCGACTGACGGACGAACCGAAGATAGGTACTAGGTGTCGTTTTATAAACTGCGATCCAGGTCATACGCTAAATCTGCATCCCGAGGGTACAATCATAAAAGCGAAGTGAAAGCCTCATTCGTCCCTGGAGATTTGCACCTCACTGAGACCGAAGAAGGTTTTCATGTCTCGATGATGCAGGGACCGGGGTAGGTCTATGAGTGTGGGTACCGAGAAGCAACGTTTTACTATCCGCGCGTCTGCCAGCCGCCTGGAGAAAGGCTTGCTCGCCCTGCCACAAAAGTTTAGGGACAAGTTTCCTAGCGAGAAAGGCCAAATCCACGTCGTTTTTGACGACGAGGAGAAGGCAAAGGCACTCACCTTTCATCCCTACGATCCCATAGTCAAAGAAAGTCGGATATTCGGCCTTGGCCGCTGGTTTTCCAGGAGGGGCGTGCGAGAGGGAGACCTGATCTCAATCACATTCGAAGATGTGGATAGACGCGTATACCGGATCGCCTTGGACCGGTTCGTTCGAGAGCGAGAAGAGCAAAAGACACGAAAAAAGCTTCACGCCGCACGAACGGACACCGATGCAACGCAGGAATTAAATACGCTATCGCGGCTGACCAGAAAGCGCAGGCGAGAACTGGCCGAAGAGGAGTCGTTGCGTATCGCCCAGGAGTCGGTACGCCAACCTCGCCCAAGGATAGTTCCCCGTGCGGCCGAGCGCCACGAGGGTGTACCTCCGGGAACGCGGGTCCTGCTTCGAGAGTTGCACGATGGGAGATGTCAGCTTTGCTCTTTCACCTTCGAGAAGCGGAACGGAGAGCCGTACTTTGAAATACACCATCTTGACCCGGAAGTTGGCCACCATCCAAGTAACTTGTTGGTTGTCTGTCCAAACTGTCACGCTCAATTGGAACATGCGATCATAACCGATTTCAAGTGGGCCGATCACTGGCTCGTTGGCTTAACGATCAATGCTAAATGTGTCGCTGTTCGGCAACCGCTTGCTAACGATTCGATCAGGACAGGGCTGCTGTCCTTGGGTGTTGTGGTTGCGGCCATCCAAGTCGGACGCGTCTTGCTGCGATTAGGGTGACATCTGCGTTCTGATATGGAAAGCTCTAAAGGCTCCTCTCGTCAGGAATTGACCGCATCCAAAAACTCATCCGCTTCCCGCAGCGCCGCGCAGTAGATACAATTACGGGCGTCTGCTCCCTTCACTTTGGAGTTCCCCCGGTGCTTTGTTTGCAATTCCTCCTGGTGCTCCTCCCCAAGACAAAACATAAGCTGCCGTATGAGGTCTAGCGCAGTGTCGATCTTCTCGTCCTGTTCCAGATTTTCGTATTTACCCACAGATCTGCCCACTGATCTGCCCTCCCTTCAAGAGTCGCTGATATAGATAACCCAGATTCCAGTCTTGATCGTTGCCGCACTCTATCGTCGCGCCGAAGTCTATATCAAATCGCTTCTTGCTTTTGTCTCGGCCTTGCGGCCCAACGTGGGGCGGATCATACACGACAACGCCAAAGTGTGCTGAAGGCACACCTTTCATATTGCGGTTGTCGCCAACGATTGTTGGTTTATGCTGCGGGTCGATATCCATCGATACGACTTGACGTTCAGAGCCCTTCCAAAATCGTCCCGCGTTGTAAGTTGAATCCAGGATCGGCTCAGGGGGAATCGTCGCGTAAAACTTAAACATTGCCTCCAATAGCTGGCCGTCGGTTCCTTCCCAAACGCTGCTGATTGGTTCGTAAGTTGAGATGGCCTGAGGGGCGGCGGCTGTCATGCTTGTTACCATTCTACACCCCCGAGCAATTTCCAACGAGCAATACCAGAGTGCCGCAGAAGCCGATCGATTCTCCCATTTTTTGGGAAAGCGCATTAGCCAAGCGCTTTCGACGACTCAACCACATTCTGAAGCGCCCTACTGCGATTCACGCACGGGCCACGCGTGAACTACAATAGCCAGTAGGAGAAACACCATGGAAACCGGAAAGCGAATGTGGATTGCGATGGTGGTTCTGGTCGCCTGCGCGAGGCTGCTGCCGCATCCCTGGAACTTCACTCCTTTGATGGCCATCGGATTATTCTCGGGCTACCAGGCGCGCCACGCCCGGACGGGGATTTTAGTGACGCTCGCCGCGTTGGCTCTGAGCGATCTAGTGCTGGGCTTCACCAGCGACTCTTGGTTCGTCTATGCGGCGGCCTTGGTGGCGGTTTTACTGGGCCGGGTTGCGCGCAACCGCGGCGGCGTGGCGGCCATTGCGGCCGGCGCCTTGGGTTCCAGCCTGTCGTTTTTCCTGATCACGAATTTCATGGTTTGGGCTACCGGACGGTTGTACCCGGGTACGCTCGCCGGACTGACGGCGTGTTTCGCGGCTGCGATCCCGTTCTACCAGAATCAAGCTGTAGGCGACGCATTCTATACCGTTGCGATCTTCGGCGGCTACGCTCTTCTGAAGAACTGGTTCCAACCAGTGCATCAGGCCGCTTAGCGTGCGCGTCGTTTCCCTGCTGGCCGGCGCGACCGAGATGGTTTGCGCTCTGGGTGCGGGTGAAATGCTGGTGGGACGGTCGCATGAATGCGACAACCCGTCATGGGTCGGGCGGCTTCCCGCGTGCAGCCAGCCGGCATTTGATATTTCCGTTTCGAGTGCGGAGATCGACGCCGAAGTCCGCCGTCGCTTGCACGCGGGCGAGCCGCTCTATTACATCGACAGCGAATTAATCCGCGAGTTGCAGCCGGACCTGATCATCACCCAGTCCCACTGCGACGTGTGCGCGGTGACTCCCGCGGATTTAGAGCGGAGCGGTTGCACAATTGCCTCACGCCAGCTTTCGCTTGCGGCCTCGACGCTCGATGGCATTTTCCAAAGCATCCAGGATGTCGCGAGCGCGCTCGATCTTCGCGAGCAAGGGGAAGCAGTGGTTGACCGCGAGCGCCAGCGGATCGAGACCGTCCGGCAACGCACGGCCAATTTGCGCCGGCCGACCGTGGTGATGCTCGAATGGACCGATCCTATCTTCGCCATGGGCAACTGGGGCCCTGAGCTAGTCGAGATCGCAAACGGTGAACCGCTCCTGGGACACGCCGGCGAATTTTCGTTTGCCCTACCCGTCGAAAAGCTTCGCGATGCCGATCCTGAGTATCTGATCATTGCGCCCTGCGGTTTCAACTTGCAACGCGCCGGGCGCGAACAAGCGGTATTGGAGCGGCTTTCCTGGTGGCGCGACCTCCAGGCCGTCCGCAATGGCCGGGTAGTTTTTGCCGATGGCAACCTGTTCTTCAACCGCTCCGGCATGACCATCTCACAGTCGGCGGAGATCATCGCCGAGATCCTCCACGGGGTATATAGCGGCACGCCTACCGAAGGAGTCCATTGGCGCCGGATGCAATCGGTCGAGGATCGGCGCAGCGCCATCGCATGAAGAACGTCCTATTATCGTGGAGCAGCGGCAAGGATAGCGTGTGGGCGCTGCACCTGCTACGGCAACAACCGGATATCAAAGTGGCCGCCTTGCTGACCTCGTTTAATTCCGCGGCGGATCGCGTGGCGATGCACGCCGTGCGGCGTGCGCTGGTCGAAACGCAAGCCGGACGGACCGGTATTCCGCTGTGGACGGTGGATCTGCCGTGGCCCTGTTCGAACGCCGACTACGAAGAACGCATGCGAGGCGTTTTCGAGCGTGCCCTGGCCGAGGGCATCACTGCCGTAGCTTTCGGCGATCTGTTTCTCGAAGACATTCGCGATTATCGTGTGCGGCAGTTGCAGGGTAGCGGACTCGATCCGCTGTTCCCGGTGTGGCAAATCCCAACTGCGCAACTGGCGCGCGATATGATCGCGGCGGGTGTGCGGGCGAAGATCACGTGCGTCGATCCCGCGCAGGTGGACCGTTCCTTCGCGGGCCGCGATTACGATCAGGCGTTGCTCGCCGCGCTGCCCCCAGGCGTCGACGCTTGCGGTGAAAACGGGGAATTCCATACTTTCGTGTACGATGCGCCGGTGTTCGTGCAGCCGGTCGAGGTGCGTGTAGGAGAAATCGTCGAGCGCGACGGATTCGTGTTTGCCGACCTGCTGCCGGGGTTAGCGCCTACGCACGGAACCGATAAAGATCCGGAGTCGCGACCGGCACACCCATTTGCTTCAGGTAAGTAAACAACTGGTGTTTGTGGTTGATCAGATGTTCCAGGTTTCCCAGCAACAGCGTCAGCAAAAGCTCTCCCTGTGGGACAAAGACGGTCGGCAGCCGTCGCGCGAGATCCGCGTCCGTTAATAGCGCGAACCCTTCCTCGATATGCGCGCCGTAGATCGCAATCTTGGCCGCGGCTTCTCCGGGCGGACTCACCGGCAGTTCGCGCATCGCAAGAAAGTGAGCCAGCCGTTGCGGCTCTGCAGCGGCGAGCACGGCACAGAAGCCAGCCATACATTCGAGCAAATGGTCGAGCAATTGGCCCACGGTCCAAGCGCCGGGACCGGGCGCCCAACCTAACTGCGCCGCAGCGACCAATTCGATTAAGTGATTAGTGCGCTCGATTTGCTCGCGAATCTTTTCGAGCAAAGCGGCGCACAGCACAGCTTCAGGCATGCTGAGCGGCCACGGCCACTGGACGCGATGCGATCACTACACCTAATAGCGACACGGCGGCGAGCGCCAGTCCCCAGCCCGTTAGTAGATTATGCTGAATCAGGAGTCCTGCGAGCGGCGGGCCTACGATCTGCGAAACGGAAGTCAGCGATTGCGTCAGACCGAGGACGGTCCCTTGCTCTTCGCGCGCTGTTTGTTGCGTGATCATGCTGGTGAGCGTCGGCCGCACCAGGCCTCCCAGAGCCAACACAGTAGTACTGAGCAACAGCCATGGAATGGAGTGCGTGAAAGCCAGCAAGGCATACCCTACTACATAAGCGGCGAAGCCCGCGCGGTTTAACGCGTGCTCGCCAAAGCGTTTGACCAGGCGTCCCAGGCTCGGACCTTGCAGGCAGATTCCCAGAAAACCGGCATAGGCCCACACGTAACCGGTTTGTTCCGGTCCGAACGGTTTACCGTGCCAGTTGAGGCGGCGCTCGACGAACAAGGCCAGCGCCGATACGAACATCGCGAATGTAAAAGTGAATACCAGATACTGCAGCAGCAAACTGCCGAGGCGCGGCTGCCGGAAATAACGCGCATACTCGCCCCATTGGACTAAAGAAAGGCGCCGGCCCCCGGGACCGCTCGATTCGTTTCGCGCTCGGTGCACGTTCGCAGTCGATGGCAGGAGAAAGGTTGTGGCCAGGATGCTGGTGAATGACATCAGCGCGGCCGCGAGGATCGGCATGCGGTAGTCGAACTGTGACAGGAATCCGGAGATCGCAGGGCCGATCAGGAATCCGAGCCCGAAGGCAATGCCGATCACGCCGAAGGATTTGGCGCGATTCTCCGGCTCGGTCACGTCCGAGATATATGCTTGGGCAAGCGAGAGGTTTCCCGCCGTAATCCCGTCTAAAAAACGGGAGAAAAATATCAGCGGCAGTGAGTGCGCCAAGAT
>JANXXL010000177.1 GCA_025350625.1 Bryobacterales bacterium
GGTCTATAACTCTGCCCAGCCAGCCTCAGACCATCCGCCACAACCTGCTCACGTGGTACAAAAAAGCCCATCGAACACTCCCGTGGCGCCAGACACGCGACCCCTACGCCATCTGGATCTCCGAGGTCATGTTACAGCAGACCCGGGTGGCCGCGGTGATTCCCTATTACCACCGCTTCCTGGAACGCTTCCCGAATATCGAGGCGCTGGCCGGTGCCCTTGAGCCTGACTTGCTCGTTTGCTGGAGCGGGCTCGGTTATTATTCCCGCGCGCGCAATATGCAAAAAGCCGCCCGCCAGATGAACGGCACGTTTCCGGAAGATTACGAATCCATTCGAGCCCTGGCCGGAGTGGGCGACTACACAGCGGCCGCCGTAGCGAGTATCGCATTCGACCTGCCCCATGCCGTACTTGATGGAAACGTAATTCGTCTGTTGAGCCGTCTTAGTAATGAAACGGGGGATGTAGGGGAGCAATCCACCCGCCGCCGCCTGCAAGGCTCGGCCGATGATCTATTAGATCGGAAGAGTCCGGGGGTGTTCAATCAGGCGGTGATGGAATTGGGCGCACTCGTGTGTTTACCCAAGCGGCCGCAATGTTTGCTGTGCCCGATTGCGGAGTGGTGCGAAGCCAGAAAGGCTGGAACGGAAAACCTGTTGCCGGTGAAGCTTCGCAAGGCGGAGCCGGTAAAACTGGAGCGAACGTTGTTGGTGATTCAAAAGGACGGGGGTGTCCTGATGTGGCGGCGGCCGGCCGATTCCAGAAAGCTCGCAGGCTTTTGGGAACTGCCCGAACCGCATCTGCTACCATTTGTACAAATCGGTGTGCGTCTGGGCGGGTTCAAGCACTCTATCACGAATCACAATTATGTCTTTTGTGTGAACCTCGCCACGGTGCGGAGGAAACCTGAGAATTTCGAGTGGGTTTCCGCCGGGGAGTTGCAAGAATTGCCGTTGAGTACCACCAGCCGAAAGGCACTGGCAATTTTTTCGAGTAAATTTTGACAAACGGGGGTTAACATAATTATGGATAGTTCTAGAAAAGTCTATGCGGCGAAGTGCGCCGTCATTCTCTCGGGAATTCCGGCGCTGATATTTGCATATTCATCCGGGCCGCTTCCTAGAAATACTGGTGCCCCGGGCGACACCACTTGCTCACAAATTGGATGCCACATTGGCACTACCGTGAACGGCGGTGGGGGAAAGGTGGAACTCAGTTTTGACAGCGGTACCACATACACGCCGGGGACGAAGGTCAGAGTTACGGTGAAAATTACCGATTCGGTCGCCCGTGTCTATGGATTTCAAGCTAGTTCGCGTCTCGCCAGCAACACCAGGACCGCTCAGGCAGGCACGATTACTCCAGGCGCGGGACAATTTGTTCAGTGCGAAGACGGTAGTAACCGGCCCGCGGCCGGGTGCCGTTCGAGTGCTCCTCTTGAATTTGTCGAACATCAATCTCCCAACTCCACGGGCATTTTCCAGTTCGATTGGACTCCGCCAACAACGAATGCCGGGGACGTCATGTTCTATGCGGCAGGAAACGCGGCAAACGGTAACGGCCAACCGACTGGAGATCATATCTACACCACCAGCGCCACGCTCACCGCCGCCGCCGCGACTACCGGTCCGAAGCCTGCCGTCACGCAAGGCGGCGTTATAAACGCCGGCAGCGGGAAAGCTGAGATTGCCTCCGGCACCTGGATTTCCATTTTCGGAACGGACCTCGCTGCAAGTTTGAGAGGATTGGACGGTCCCGATATAGTAAACGGGCTTCTCCCGACCATGCTTAACGGAGCCGGCGTCACCATCGGCGGGAAACCCGCCTTCATCGGCTTCGTCAGCCCCGGCCAGATGAACGCCCTGGTGCCGGACGACACCGCGACCGGCGACACTCAGATCATAGCGACCAATGCGAACGGCCAGAGTACGCCCGTAACCGTGACGCGCGCCGCACTCTCCCCGGCGTTTCTCCCGTTCACCGACGCCGATGGCAAGAAGTACGTGGCAGCGCGCCATGCCGATAACAGCATTATGGCGAAGGCAGGCCAGTTCGCCGGATTGACAACCACGCCGGGCAAGCCGGGCGAAGTGGTAGTCCTCTACGGAATCGGCTTTGGGCCTACTACTCCCCCTGTTCCCTCAGGCACCGTCCCTACCGCAATCGCATCCGTACCCGCTTCGCTGACGCTCCGAATAGGCGATATTCCCGTCACCCCGGTCTACTCCGGCGTTAGCCCCGGCAGTGCTGGTCTCTATCAATTTAATGTCAAAATACCGGACAGCCTCCCCAACGGGGATGCCTCCGTGGTGGTAACCCTGAACGGCGCCACCACCCAGAGCAATATCTTCATCACTGTGCAACGTTAGCGCCCCATGACCCCGGTACAGCAATCCGCTATACTGGGGTCATAAAGTCTTCTTAAATGTTGCGAGCGACCTTCGGGTTGCTGGCCGCCTTCCTCTCCGGGCCTGTCCTCTGGGCCGAAGGAAGCCGAAGAGTACCGGCGCCGGCCTACTCCGCATCCAGCATAGTCAATGCGGCGAGCAATCAAGCCGGCCCCATCGCGCCGAACACCATAGTCTCGCTCTACGGCACAGACCTCGCCTACGTCACGCGCGGCATCGTCCCGGAAGATCTTCGCGGCCAAGTTCTACCCACCACCCTCAGCGGCACGGGCGTCCGAGTCCTCGTCGGCAAGCTAAACGCAAACCTGTATTTCATTTCGCCCACGCAAATCAATTTCCTGGTCCCCGCCTCGTTGCTTGCCGGACCCGTTGACGTGCAAATCGGCCTCGACAGCCGCTACGGTCCCGCCGTCAAACTCACCCTCACCCCTGCTTCGCCCGCGCTGTTCCAGGCCGACACCCAGTTCGCCGTGGGCACCCGGCCCGACGGCAGCACCATCAGCAAGGATCAGCCCGCCCATCCCGGCGATATCGTTGTGCTTTACGCAACCGGACTGGGCATCGCCGACCGCAATCTTCCTGACGGGCAACTTCCCACAATGGCCTATCCCATCCAGCGCAGCGCCGAGTTCCGTGTGCGCATCGCCGGCACGCTGCTGGACCGAAGCTCGGTTTACTACGTAGGGGTCACGCCCGGTTTTGCCGGACTCTACCAGGTGAACCTCAAACTTCCCGACACCCTGGACCCAAACCCGGAAATCCGCATCGGGTTTGACGAACAGATGAGCCCGCCGAACATACTGCTTCCGGTCAAGATCGATTAGGCCGTCATTCACGGTTATAAATCTTTACCCGAAACAGCGGCTTCGCTTTTTCCGCCGCTTCCATTTCGTACACCTGCTCCGTCTTGGCCGCATCGTAATCCCGCCAGAGCCACATCATCTCTTCCGGCAACTGGGATTCGCCGTGCGCATGGTTATGCGTGCCGTTTCCAAATGCAAAGTGGAAATCGTATTCCCGGAACTTCAGCGAGTTCGCCATCTGAATATTCTGCAGCGGCCAGCTACCGTGGGCGTTTTCCATGTCTTCCGACCCATCCTGCAACCACACGCGGATATTCCGCTTAGGCTGCTTCCGCACCGCAAATGGATAAATGTTGCCGCCATCCATCACGCCCGGTTCCCATTGAATGCTGGTGAACGTGCCGATGCGCGAAAGCACCCGGCTGAACTGCTCGGGATGCCACCAGGCCGCATTGAACGAGCAGATTCCGCCGGATGAGTTCCCCGCAATGGCGTGGCTGTATCCGTCACGGCGGATGTTGTATTTGGCGTACACTTCCGGCAGAAGTTCTTCGTTCAGGAATCGATCGTACCGATCGGAAACCACATCGTACTCAATGCTGCGCATCGCTTTCTCCCCGGTCTTGCCCGGCGAAACCAATACATGAAC
>JANXXL010000198.1 GCA_025350625.1 Bryobacterales bacterium
TTTCATGGGCGCGCCGGCGGCGGCGGTCACTGCCTCGGCCGCCAAATAACCGCTGCGGACGGCGCCTTCCATAGTGGCGGGCCATCCGGATTTGGTCCAATCTCCGGCCAGAAAAAGGTTGCGAACCGTGGTCAGGTTGCCGGGACGGAACGTTTCGAGGCCGGGGCGGGCTGAGAACGTGGCGCGAATTTCCTTCACTACGTGGGCCTTTTCTAGCTTGGCCTCGCGCGCGGCGGGAAAGAACTCGGCCAGTTCCTTCAGCGCCAGCGCGATCACTTCCAGGCGCGGCATCTCCGTCAGAGTGCGCGAGGCGCTCACTACCAGCTGCAGGTAGCGTCCTTCGTGCTTATTGAACATCCACTGGATGGTCCGGTCGAGCAGGGTCGCGTGCGGGAGATCGGTCACGGGGCGGTCAAACCACAAATGAATCCCGGTAATAGGCGAGTGCTCGAAGGGGCTCACGTCGATCCCCAACTCCGGCGCAACTTGTGCGATGCGCTCGAAGGGCAACGCGCTTATATAGTAATCGCCGCGAACTTCTTCATCGCCGGCGATGACGCCGCGCACCGCGCCGCCTTCGATCGCAATGCGCGATACCGGCGTGCGCAGCCGCAAGTCCACATTGCCGATTTTCTCCCAGGAGTCGCCGCTATAGAGGCGTCCCAGCGGCACTGCGGGCACACCCATTTCGTAGGCGTCTTTGCGCGCGAGAAATCCGAGGCGAAACACCTGCAAGCCGTGCGCGGCGGACATGCGATCCAGTTCTTCGTTGACGGCGCTGACCAGCACCTGCCTCCAGAAACGCTCGATCGCGCGCGCGGGCTGGCGCTTCTCGTCGAGCCATTGCCGCATGCTGATGCGATCGAGATCGGCGCGGCCCGTCTCGCTGCGAATGGCCTGGATGGCACGTCCCACCGCCAGCTTTTCGCGGAAATTCAAGAAGGTCAGTTTCAGAAACGATTCCGCAAAATGCGCGGGCGCCGGAAACAGGCCGGAACGGAGGACGCTGCGCCGGCCGCCAGGCTCGATGAAGGTGAATTCGCGGGAGAAGGCGATGTCCTCTGCCACTCCCAGCCGCCGGTAGAAGTCCAGCAAGTTGACGCAGCAGCGCAGCAGAATATGCTGGCAGTTATCGATGAATTCGGCTTCCTCGCCGTTGCCGATTTCGTAGGAGGTCGCTCGGCCGCCCAGAAACGGACGCGACTCGAGCAGCTTCACGGAGTGCCCGGCGCCGCCCAATGCCGCGGCGGCGGCGAGTCCGGCCAGACCTCCGCCGATGACGATGACTTCAGCCATGGGAATGCCTGAGTTGATAAAGATGAAAAGGGAAAATTAAATCGCTACGGGAACCCGACGCCGCCGGCCACCACCGCCACCGCTGGTGAGCTCGATTGCCAGCCACAGCACCACGGCCAGGAAGGCGATGTCGGAGGGTTGGAAGTCCATAGGTGGCTTTATTATGGCCCACTGTACTCAAGTAGGGCAAGTGCCGTATGCTCCAGTACCACTAACGGGTGCCCGCGCGAACCCGCGCGCGCCCCAGTATCCGCACCACGTTTTCCATAAGCTTCAGGCCGCAGTTTCCGTCCAGCGTCAGGATCGACTCGGGATGAAACTGCACCGCTTCCATAGGCAATTCGCGATGGCGCAAGCCCATAATCACGCCGTCTTCGCTTTCCGCTGTGATTTCGAGCACCGCCGGAAACTTGTCCCGGATAGCGTAGAGCGAATGATAGCGGCCTACGCGGAATTCCTCGGGTAATCCTTCGAAGACGCCAACTCCGCGGTTCCGGACGAGCGACGGCTTGCCGTGCATCGGGTAGCCGAGCACGCCCAGTTCGCCACCGAAGGCTTCGACCATGCCTTGCAATCCTAAGCAGACGCCGAAGACCGGAATTTCGAGTTTGGCGGCGTAGCGCACTAGCGCGGGCACTCCGAAGTCCGCGGGACGCCCTGGTCCCGGCGACACCAGAATGAGCGACGGCTGCAGCTTATCGATCAAGTCGAGCGGGAAACCGGAGCGGTACGTCACCACGTCGGCGCCCGTCTGGCGCGCGTAGTTCGAGAGCGTATGGATGAAGCAATCCTCGTTATCGACCAGCAGCAGACGCACGCCGGAGCCAACTTCCGCGCGCGGGGCGTAAGCCGGTTGGGCTTTCTTCTCGGCGTCGAGGGCGCGGAAAAAGCCGGTGGCTTTCATGGCGCACTCGCGGTCTTCGCTTGCAGGGTCGGAGTCATAGAGCAGGGTGGCGCCGGCGCTATAAGCGGCTACGCCATCGCGTAAATGAACGGTACGGATGGTGATGCCGGTGTTGATATCGCCATCCATGGAGATCATCCCCACTGCGCCGCCATACCAGCCGCGGGGTTCCTTTTCCAGATTCTCGATGGCCTGCGCGGCCCACTTCTTGGGTGCGCCGATGATGGTCACGGCCCACATGTGCGAGAGAAACGCGTCGAGCGAATCGAAACCCTCGCCGAGCGTCGCCTCGACGTGATCGACGGTATGAAACACGCCGGCGTAGGATTCGATCAGCTTCCGGGCGATCACCTTCACCGAACCCGGCACTGCAATCCGCGACTTGTCGTTGCGGTCGACGTCGGTACACATGGTCAGTTCGGACTCTTCTTTGGGCGAATTCAGCAGCTCGCGGATGCTATCGGCATCGCGCAGGGGATCGCCGGTGCGCCGCGCGGTTCCGGCGATGGGGCAGGTCTCGATACGCCGGCCTTCGATGCGCACGAACATCTCGGGCGAGGCGCCGATCAGTTGTTCTTCGCCCAGTTGCAGGAAAAACTCGTAAGGGCTGGGGCTGGCGTGCTGGATCTTCTCGAACAGCTCCGCAGGGCTGCCGGAATAGGGCGCGCGGAAGGTTTGGCGCAGAACCACTTCGTAGTAATCGCCCTGCCGCATGCCCTCGCGCACGGTCTCGACTTTGGCCATGTACTCTTCGGGCGTGTGATCGCTGACGATCGGGCCGGACTTCGCCTTCTTCGCGCGCTTCAGCTTTTCGCCGGTACGCGCCAAGCCGCGGGTGGTAGTTTCGCCGCGCGCGAAATCGAATTGGTAGCGTTCGATGCGTTCCTTTTTGCGATCCATGAAGTAAATGTCGTCGCAGAGAAATAAGTGCAGGTCTTTAACATCGTGGCGCGGCAGTTTCCGTTCGATGGGATCGAATTGCAGCAGTAAATCGTAGCCGAACGCGCCCACCAGCGCCAGACGCGCCGCTAAAGGATTGCGAAATTCTTCGAGCAAGGCGCGCACTACCGAGAAAGCGGAGGGCTGCTTGCTGCGCTCTTCCTCGGGGAATAACTCCGGGAGCGGCTGCAACTGGCCGTGCAAGATGCCGTCTTCATTGGCGAACCTCTCCCAATGCGGCTGCGGCGCGAGCACCGGCTCCAACATCGAAGCGAGCGCCCGGCCGCGTTCGTTCAGCGGATGAATGGTGATATCGCGGCCGCGCGCAATGATCTCGATAGGCGGACCCACCGCGCCGACGTCCCAGCGGGAATAGCGGCCCGGAAACTCGTAGCCCGAAGAAAGATAAATCCCACGCTCGGTGTCCATTTTCCGGAGCAGACCCCGCAAGCCCCGCTTATAGGACACGTTAGAAATCTTGCGGGTGACGGCGATTCCGCTGGGAGTAGTATAAGTCTCTGGGCGCATAAACTGCGAGGGTTAATCCGAGGATATCATCCTCCCGATCTATTTAAATCTCCAGGGTTAAAGCTGACTGCCAAACGTCACCGTGACCGCCCAATGGCAATCCCTCCAGCATCTTAAAGCCGGGGAGCCGGTCACGGGTCGGGGCGCGCCTTTTTGCGGGGGGTTTCTCCCTGTCCGCCCCCTTCCCGGCAGTTAGGCCCAGAAATTGCAATAATTTTTGCAGTATGGTATGCAAACGTGTACAATCAGGCAGGAAGATTGGGCAGATCATTGAGCAAATCAGTGAGCAGATCATTGAGCAGATCCGGGAAGATTGAGGAGATAATGAGATTTCTTATTATTTTTCTGCTGGCCGGGGTCAGCACAATCGCTGCGACCGTCAATACCGTCAATCTCGGAACCGCGAACGCTTTTGCCGTCCTCGGCGGTTCTGGGGTTACGAATACCGGTTCGAGCGTTGTGTTTGGAAATTTAGGGGTTTCTGCGGGGGGTGCCATCTCGGGCTTCCCGCCCGGAATCGTGAAGGGCACCACCTCGGCGGGGGATGCCGTGGCGGCGCAGGCTCAGAACGATCTCACAACGGCTTATAATTCCGCCAAAGGCCAGTCATGCGGAAGCACGATTAGCGGCCAGAATCTCGGCGGTCTTACGTTAACCTCGGGGGTTTATTGCTTCGGTTCCTCCGCCTTTCTGAATGGGACCTTGACGCTTGACGCCCAGGGCGATCCCAATGCCTTTTTCCTCTTTCTCATTGGAAACTCTCTTACTACCGCGAATTTGTCGTCGGTTGTATTTAAAAATGGCGGATATGGGGAAAATGTATTCTGGCAGGTGGGAAGCACTGCGACGTTGGGAAGCAACACTAACTTTGCCGGAACCATCCTGGCATTCGATAACATCAATTTAAATGCCGGGGCCACCATTCAATGCGGCAGGGCGTTTTCGCAACATGGCGGCGTGACTATGGATACCAATGACGTATCGATCGATGCCGGCGTGTGCGAGGGGGTAGCCCTTCCCGAACCGGGTACCGGGACGATGCTGAGCTTGGGCGTGATCCTGGGCATAATAGGGTTCAAGCGGAAACTTAAAAAGAACTCGGTGCCCGCCGACCCGCTAGGCGATAAATTCCGCGAAAACCTCGTTGGAGAGAAGAACACCGCGTGAGGTGAGCCTCACTCTCCCGTCGCCGCGCTCGAGCAATCCATCCTGCACAAACTTCTCGATGACTTTATGAAATGCGCCGGCGTGCAGAAAAGCCGCGTTTTCGATTCCCTCGCGTAATCGCAATCCCAAAAAGAACCCTTCGGATAAGGGATCGGCCGGGATGCGCTCGACAGGCGCGGGCGCGGCTACGTAGAGGGCGGCAGTTTCCGGATTCTGCCAGCGCATGATCCCGTCAAAAGAGTGCGCGTCCGCGCCGAAGCCTAGATACGGCTCCCGCTTCCAATACTTCAAATTGTGGCGCGACTCAAAACCCGGACGCGCGAAATTGGAAATCTCGTAGCGCTCAATTCCCAAGCCGGCGAGCCTGTCGACCGCAATTTCATAGAAGGCGGCTATAGCATCCTCCTCCGGAACCGCGCTCGCTCCATAGCGCGAACCGAGCGCCAATAACTCGCGGCCGAGGCGGCTGTCCTCGTCCACTTCGAGCATGTATACCGACACGTGCGGCACGTTCAGGCGTTCGATCCAGTCGAGCGAAGACCTCCAGCTTGCCTCTGTCTGGCCCGGCAAACCGGCGATCAGGTCGACATTAATAGAGTCAATTCCGCCTTCGCGCAAAAGTGCGATTTCCCGCTCGACGATTTCCGCGGTGTGGCGTCGGCCGGTGCGCGAAAGTTCCTGTTGAACGAAGGATTGTACGCCCAGGCTTACGCGATTGATGCCGGCGTGCCTCCACGCTGAGGCCGTTTCCAGGCTCAAGTTGCCAGGGGCGGCTTCCAGAGTCGCCTCCGGCCAGGGCGCGGCAGGGATGGCCGCCAGAATTGAACTTAGAGTCTCCGGGGCCAACTGGCTGGGGGTTCCGCCGCCAAGATAGACCGTCTCGGGCGGCCAAGGCCACTCCGTAGAACGCAACTCGGAGAGCAAAACATCCACGTAGCGAAGTTCCAGGTCGCGCGGGAAAACCCCCGACGCAAAATTGCAGTATGTACACTTCTGCATGCAGAAAGGATAGGAGATGTAAACTCCGGCCACCTTAGAGACTCACTTCTTCACCCAGTTGCCGGCCGACGGCGCCCGCTACCAGTTCGACCAGGGTCTGGCCCGACTCGGGCACGATAAAGGCGCCCCGCTTGGGATCCCAATCCAATTTAAAGCTCTTCATTTGGGCTGATACCCAGACCTGGCTTACCGGCGAATTTGGGCTTACAACGAACTTGGCGGGCGGCGCTTCAAACTCGATCACCAGCGCGCCGCCGTTGAAATCGGCTTCGAAATCGTGCTGTTCGCCGGCTGCCGAAAGCCTCCGGTAGAGGTCTTCGAGGGCCTGGTCGGCACGCGTCTTAAACTCTTGTTCTTCCATGTGTTGTGAGGAGTCTTATACCAGCATAGCGCGCAATAAATCTGCTACCCTTGGACCTGCGACGCATCTAACTGGTTTCATGCAGCCCGCCTGTATCCGCCACACCGACCTGCCTGGGACCTCCCAGCTTTTTGCCGATTTCGCTTACCATTTTGACCGCGTCGCCCAGTTCTACCAGCATGATCCGTATGATCCGGGATCGTTTGAGCGGGCAGCCGCGCAGATTCAATATCCGGAGGAGCGGCGGGCGGCGATGGTGGCGGCGCTGCGGGCTCAAAACGGCGATAGCGAGTCGTTAAAGCGTTTTGCGCAAGCCGGCACGCTAGCGGTAGTGACCGGCCAACAGGTCGGATTGTTCTCTGGTCCGGCCTACACCATTTATAAAGCGATCACGGCGGCGCACATGGCGCGGCATCTCAGCGATCGCGGGATCCCGGCGGTGCCGGTGTTTTGGCTCGCGACCGAAGATCACGATTTCGCGGAAGTGAATCATGCCTGGGTCTACAACGCTGCGGGTGAACCCACTGCCCTGCGCGTCGATGCGCCCGCCGAATTCGCGGGCAAACCCAGACCGGTGGGTGGGATTCCGATCGCCTCTCCGCCCATCGATCAATTGCGTGCGGCCTTGGCGGGTTTACCCTTTAGCGACGAAGTGACGGCGATCGTGGAGCAAGCCTACCGCCCGGGCGCAACCATGGGATCTGGATTCCGCGCGCTGCTCAAGACTCTGCTCGCCAAATTGGACCTGTTGTACCTCGATCCTCTGGACCCGGCAGTGCGCCAGGTAGGGGCGCCGTTTCTAGCGCAAGCTTTGCGCGCGGTGCCCGAACTCAAAGCAGGATTTCTGGCGCGTAACCGTGAATTGGCCGATGCCGGCTATCACGCGCAGGTATACGTCGACGAAAAGACCTCGCTGTTTTTCCTGCTCGACAAGGACGAGCGAGTGACCCTACGCCGGAAGGATTCCGAATACGCCGACCTGGTGGGCCGTGCCGAGCAGGTCTCGCCGAACGCGCTATTGCGGCCGGTGTGGGAGGATTACCTGTTGCCCACGGTCGCGTACGTCGGCGGACCGGGGGAGTTGGCATATTTGGCGCAGTCGCAGGTCGCGTATCAACTATTATTGGGCCGGATGCCGGTGGCTATGGCGCGCAGCGGCTTCACCATTGTGGACCCGCGTTCGCGGAAATTGCTGGAGCATTATCACATGACGGTTGCGCAAGTGATGACGCACGAGGGTGGGTTGAAAGAACGGATTGCGCAGCAATTGGTACCCGAGTCGATCGTAAAATCGCTTGCAACCGCGACCTCCGAGGTCACTCGCCAAATCGACCGTCTGCAAGCCGACCTCGAAGCATTCGATCGCACCTTAGCCGCGGCGATGGGCAAGAGCCGGGCGAAAATTCTTTACCAGCTGGAGAAAATCGGCAAGAAAACCGCGCGGGAAACGTTGCGCCGGGATGAGCGCGCTCTCGCTGACTCGCGTCATCTGGCGAACATGCTCTATCCGCACCGGCATCCACAGGAGCGTTTCTATTCGATCCTGCCGTTTCTTGCGCAACATGGCCCGGATCTGATCGACCGCCTGGTCGACGCGGTCGAGCCAATGTGTCCCGACCATCGCATTTACAACATCTAAGTCATGCGCATTAACTCCGTAAAGCAGGCTCTCCGAGAGGGCCAGACCCAGTTTGGATGCAGCACTTCGATGTTGCGGTCCCCTGAAGTGCCGCGAATTCTGGCGGCCGCCGGGCTTGCGTGGACCTATATCGATTCCGAACACGGCGGCTTCGACCTTGAAACTTTGCAGGATCTGATTCGCGCAGCGAACGAGGCCGGCTTGTGCCCGATCGTGCGCGTGGCCGATTTGCAGTACCCGTTGGTGGCGCGCGCCCTCGATTGCGGCGCGCAGGGCGTTCTATTCCCCCGCGTCGAATCGCCGGAGCTGCTCGAGAAGGCCATCAGTTGGACTCGGTTCCCGCCCGACGGCGTGCGCGGATTCGGTTTGCAGCCGACCCATTTAAGCTACGAAGTCGCCAGCATGCCCGAGATCATCGCGCACTGCAACGCGAACACCATGGTGGTTCTTCAGATCGAAACTCGGACGGCGCTGGAACGGATCGACGAACTGCTGTCGGTGCCGAAAATCGACGCGGTGATGATCGGCCCCGCGGACCTTTCTATTTCGCTAGGCGTGCCCGGCCAGTTCGAACACCCTGCGCTGGTGGAGGCGATCGAGAAGATCCGCGATGCCTGCAACCGCCACGGTGTCGCTCCCGGTTTGCACATGCGCTCTCTTAAGCTGATCCAATACTGGCGCGATCATGGGATGCGCTTCCTGAGCTGCAACAGCGAAATCGGATTCATGCTGGAAAAGGCGACGGAGACCGTCGCGGCTTTGAAGGGTTAAGGACGGCGGCTTGCCGGACTTCGTGTTTCTTGGATTCTGTGCGAAGCGTTGGTTGACGGCTCCGTTAGCGGGCCGCAATCGGGAAGTCGCCAGTGTAAGCGAATGCCTGTCGAAGCGCGCATCCGAGTGGGTTAAGCAATGGGACTTCAACCGCGCCACCTGCTGGAACACAGAAGCGCAGACGTGGTCTCTGGTTCCTGACGAATCCAAAGGCGCATTTCGCGTCTTCGCTTATCGCGCTTTGCTATTGCTTTTCGGTGAAACGGGAATCGCGGCGCCTGTCACGGTTGACGAACTTTTCCCGAAGGAATTGCCGGATTTGCCGCCTGAGCCGGCGCTTTTCCACTACAGTCGAATCGGTTACGACATTGTCGAGCGAAATCCTGCAACGGGTTCTCTAGGTTTCGGTTGCTCGCCGCTCTCCTGCAACGGAATCGCGGAGAGCCTGCCGGTGAACAACTTTTGTCTGCTCGACGATTTAGAAACGGCGCTGGCAGCGGCGCGGCGTTTTGGGACGGAACAACCGGAGCCGGGGCCGTACATTGTGATCGAAGTCTTGGCCGAAACCGCTAACCCCGGCCGATCAACGGCATCTTCGTAGCCATCACAGTCAGGAACTGAACGTTGGCTTCGAGCGGCAGCTTGGCCATGTAGAGAACTGCATCTACCACATGCTGCAAATCGAGGCGCGGCTCGGGCATTACTGTGCCGTTGGGTTGCAAAACGCCGATCGCCATGCGCTCGGTCATAGGCGTAGCCGCATTGCCAATGTCGATTTGTGAGCAGGCGATGTCGTAGGCTCGCCCGTCTAGCGAAATACATTTGGTGAGGCCGGTGATGGCATGCTTTGTCGCGCTATAAGGAGCGCTGAGAGGGCGCGGCGAGTGCGCGGAAATGGACCCATTGTTGATGATGCGGCCGCCCCGCGGCGTTTGCGCCTTCATGATCCTGATCGCTTCCTGCGCGCACAGGAAACTGCCGGTGAGATTGCTGGCCACGACTGTATTCCACTGCTCGAACGTGAGGTCCTCCATAGGAATGGGAGGCGCGCTGGTGCCGGCATTGTTGAACAGCAAATCCAGACGGCTATAGGTCGCGGTGACGCGCTCAAATAAAGCCCGCACCGAATCCGGCTGGGCGACGTCGGTAGGCGCCACCAGCATCTCCGGACCTTCGCAGGCGATTGCCGCAGTCTTGCGCAATTCCTCAGCGCGGCGGCCCGCTATCACCACGGAATAACCTTCGCCTCTGAGGCCCACCGCCACCGCGCGTCCGATACCGCTGCCTGCTCCCGTGACCACCGCTACTTTGCTCATAAGGTTTTCGTCGCCCCACCGTCCATGTCGATCATGGAGCCTTGCAGGAAGCGTCCTTCGGGGCCGGCAATGAATGCGACGAGGGCGGCGATATCTTCGGGTTCTCCCACGCGCGTGGTCCTGGTGGCGGCGATCATTTGGCGCTCTGCCGTGGCGAGATCCGCGCCCTTCTCCGCCGCTAAAGCATCGAGACGCTTCTGGAAGCGTCCGGTACGGATCAGCCCGGGGTTAATGACATTGACTTGCACTCCGTCGGTAATTCCAAGTTCGGCCATTGCCTTGGTGAAAGATTGCATGGCGGCGTTGACTGAGCCTCCTATCGCGAACTCGGCGCCCGGAGTGCGGCCGCCACCGCCGGAAATATTGACTACCGAGCCGCGAGAGGCCTTGAGGTGGGGCCACGCGGCGCGCGTCAGGCGCACCGCGCCAAACAATTTGAGGGCGAAGCCGTCGGCCCAGTCGTCATCCGAGAGTTCGAGGAAGCCGCCACGCTTGGTGGCGCCGGCATTGTTGACTACGATGTCGATACCGCCAAATCGCTGCGCTGCGAAATCGGCAAGTTGTGGGGGACTCTCGGGGAGCCGCAGATCGAGAGCGATCGATGTCGCCGTGCCTCCGGCGTGTGCGATTTCCGTCACGGCGGATTCGAGCGCCGCGGCGTCGCGGGCGCACAGGACCGTTTTAGCTCCTTCCTTAGCCAGACGAATGGCAATGGCGCGTCCGATGCCGCGGCTGGAACCGGTGACGATAGCGGTTTTCCCGGTCAGGCTCGCCATTTATTGTGGCGCTCCCGGTTCTGTGCGATTGATCATGAATGTGGACATTCCTTCGAAGAATTGGCGCAAGTGTTGTTCGGCGTCGGGCGGGATGTTGGCTTGCTTGAGAGCGGCATCCATGAGCTGCATCCAGCGATCGCGCGCGGCCTGCGTGACCGCGAATGGGTAATGGCGCATCCGCAAGCGCGGGTGGCCGCGCTCCTCGATATATTTCTGCGGCCCGCCAAAACGATAGATCAGATAGTCGCGCAGCCTTTGTTCCGCGCCCGCCAAGTCGTGCTTGGGATACATGGGCCCGAGGATTTCGTCATCGTGTATCTGCCGGTAAAAAGCTCCGGTCAAACGCGTGAAGCCCTCTTCGCCGACCGCTCCAAACACTTCCGTTTCATCCATTCAAAACGATGCTAGCAGCCGGGCCGGGTTTAATGAAAGCGCGAACCAGCGCGCTACATCCACCGGGTAAGCTACCCAGCGCAGGCGAATCGCGAGCAGCGCGAAAACGGCCGGCAGCAGGAATCCCAACGCTATTCCATAAGCGCGGGGAAGGAGCTTGCCCACGGGGCCGTCGATTCCGCTCCACAGCCACGCCATGAGTAAGGCCCACAAACCGTAGCCGCACATCAGAGCCATTACCGCTGTCACTATCAGCTGTCTGGTCTCGCCGTACTTGTAGAACAGCTCGGCGTCGTCGAAAATGGCGAATGCCAAAATCAGCAGCGTAGTTCCGGCCCCCCGTAGAAATGCCAGCCACCAGCGCATCGGCTTCAAGTTCCCGAACACCCAACTTTGCAGAATGTGTCCGCTGGGACACACCGGATACGGCCAGCGGCGGTAACTGAAAAGACTCCCGTCCTTGTATTCAGGGTTGACGAACTCACGGTTGCAGTCCGGGCAAATGAACACAGGTTTCAGCATAGCAATGTCAGGCTTTGTTAAACTTTCGATAGCGGTACTGATTCTATGCGTTTCCGGACGATTTTCGCCGGCAGTGCACTATCCCTCCTATGGCTCGCAGTTCCTGTGAGCAGCCAGACATCGCAGATCAGCAAAACATGGGAACTTGGCCATCGCAGTCTCGCCGACCAGTTGGACCCATTCGTCCAACGCGTCGAACATAAGGACCGCCGCTTTGACTTCCAAGAGTTAAGTTATGTACAGCAGACTGAGGATCGAGTTGCCGCGGCAGCCGGCGTTAGGCCATACGAGATTCGGATCACGGGAGGCAGCGAATGGTATGGGTTTCTGCTTCCGCAACGAATCTTGTATGTCAGTGCCGGTCTGCTCGAGCATGTGTCGAGCGAAGCCGAACTAGCGGGGATCCTGGCACATGAGCTAGGGCATGAGTTAAATCCGAAGTCGACCACTGTTCACTTCCAGCAATGTGCCCTCGCGGCCGGTTATCTTCCGGTCCGTCGCAACTTGCGTGAATCAGAACGGCTGGCAACCCAGCGAGCCATTGTGTACATGAAAGCATCTCGTTACGATCCATTCGCACTGCTGGATTTGTTTTCGCAGGTCTCCTATGAGAACCAGCTGTGGTCAAAGGCGATTGTCGCCGAGGATTTATTGACTCTGCGAGTGGCATTGGAAGCGGAGGCCGAGCCGGTAGGCGGGTATGCGATCGATGGCGCCGAATTCGTCAGGTTCCAAGCGAAGCTCGCGGCCTTGTTGGGGCATTCTTCGCCGACGATCGTAGTCGAGCCGCAGCTGATAAAGCGGCCAGCTCAGTGAAAATCGTGAGAGACGGAAACCGCGGCATCGACGCGTAGCGCTTCGACATGTGACGCCTTCACCGACACCGAGCCCCGCTGGTTTTGCAGAATACCCTCGATCAGCAGAAACGGTTCTTCGACGATAATCAGTCTCTGCACCGCAAACAGGTCCGGCAGGATCAAGGCGTTGGCGATGCCGGTTTCGTCTTCGAGGCTCACAAACAGGAAGCCTTTGGCGGTGCCGGGACGCTGGCGGCAGATCACGCTGCCGGCGATGCGAACCAGCACGCCATCGGGGATGCGTCCCAGGCCCGAGGCCGGGATCACGCGGAGGCGATTCATGTGCTCGCGATGCAGGCGCATGGGGTGCATCCCGATGGTGAGGCCGGTAGAGCGGTAGTCGGCGAACAGACGCTCGTCAGGTTGCATCGGCGCAAGCGGCGATGGCTGCGAGTCGGTTGTTGTGGATTCGAGGAGTTCTCCCATGGGCCGGGCGGCGAGTTCGGAATCCCACAAGGCTTCGCGCCGGTGACATTTTTCGTCGCCGATAAAATTCAGCGCTCCCGCTTGCGCCAGCGAGTTCAACTCTTCCTTGCGGATCTTGGGCACGCGCCGCACCAGATCGCGGATGCTGGTGAACGGCATGCGGGTCCGCTCCTCAATCATGATCGCGGCAATTTCGCGGCGCAGACCTTTGAGATAGTTGAAGCCCAGGCGGACCAGCCAGTCGCCGTCCTCTTTCTCGAGTGTGCACTTCCATGCAGAACGCGTCACATCGATAGGCTTGAAGTGCAGGCCGTGGCGCTGCGCATCCTTGACCAGCGTGGCCGGATGATAAAAGCCCATGGGCTGATTGTTCAGCATGGCCGCAGTGAAAGCGGCTAAATAGCGGCACTTCAAATAGGCGCTGGCGTAGGCCAGCAGCGCAAAGCTGGCCGCGTGCGATTCCGGGAAACCGTAAGCCGCGAAAGAGCCGATGGAGCGCACGATGAGATCTTGCACACCCGCGGCAATCCGCTGGCGGTTCATACCCTCGCGCAGTTTACTTTCCACTTCCTGCATGCGTTTTTCCGAGCGCTTGAATCCCATCGCGCGGCGCAATTCTTCGGCTTGCCCGCCTGTGAACCCCGCGACGATCATGGCCATCCGCAGGAGTTGCTCTTGAAATAACGGTACTCCAAGAGTGCGTTCCAGCACCGGCTGCAAATCCGGATGCGGATACGTGATCCGTTCCAAACCCTGACGCCGCCGCAGATAAGGATGCAGCATCTTGCCGACAATGGGCCCCGGCCGGATGATAGCCACCTGCACCACCATGTCGTAAAACCTGGCAGGACGCAGGCTGGGCAGAAACGACATCTGCGCGCGGCTCTCCACCTGGAACATCCCCACCGTGTCGGCCTTTTGCAGCGCTGCGTAAACCTGCGGGTCGTCCGGCGGCAAATGCGCCAGGTCGACTTCTTCGCCGTGATGCTCGCGGATCAAGCCAATCGACTCCTTCATCACCGCCATCATCCCCAGCCCCAGCAGATCCACTTTGACGATGCCCATGTCGGCGCAGTCTTCTTTATCCCACTGCACAACGAAACGTCCGGGCATAGTGGCAGGCTGCAAGGGCACGATGGAATCGAGCTGGCCCTGGCAGATCACCATGCCGCCGGAATGCTGCCCCAGGTGGCGCGGCAGATCCTGCACGCGCTCATAAAGCGAAAGAAACTTCTGCACCAGCGGTTGTTTGAGATCGACACCCGCTTCGTTGAACTGGCGCTCGGAGGTATCGGCTGCATCGTGAAATCCCCAGTGCGGGACCACGTTGGCGAGGCGCCCCAGCGTTTCCTCATCGAAGCCCAGCACCTTGCCGATGTCGCGCGCGGCGGAACGACCGCGATAAGTGATGACGTTGGCAGTCATGGCCGCGCCGAGTTGTCCGTAGCGCTGGTATACGTATTGAATGGCGCTTTCGCGTTCATCGCCGCTGGCTAGATCGAGATCGATGTCGGGCCACTCGCCGCGCTCTTCGGAAAGAAAACGCTCGAAAAGCAGATCCATGCCGACCGGATCGACGGCAGTGATTTCGAGCGCGTAGCACACAGCGCTATTGGCGGCCGAGCCGCGCCCCTGCACCAGCAGTCCATGCTCTTTGCAAAAACGCACGATGTCCCAGACGATCAGGAAATAGCCCGCCAGGTCGAGTTTTTCGATCATCGCGAGCTCGCGCTCAATCTGCCGCCGCGCTTTTTCGTAATACGGGCGATAGCGCTGGCGCGCCCCGGCCTCGGTCAGTTGGCGCAGGTACGAATTCATGGTCTCGCCGGGGGGGACACGGTACGCAGGGAACTGGTACCCCAGATCGCAGAGCGTGAATTGCAGGCGCGCGGCCAGGTTCTGCGTGTTGGCGATGGCCTCGGGCAAATCGGCGAAGAGGCGGCCCATCTGCGCGGCGCTCTTGAGATGACGCTCGGCATTCTTAGCGAGCAGTTTGCCTGCTTCAAAAATAGTGGTCTTATGGCGCACGCAGGTGAGAGCGTCGAGCAGATCGCGCTCGTCTTCGATCGCGTGGGAGACGCCGTTGGTTGCCACCAGCGGCAATTGCAGCTTGCGGGCGACAGCGATGGCGGCCTGGTTGCGATGCTCTTCCTCGCGATCGTAGTGGCGCTGGAGTTCGACAAAAACATTGCGCCGGCCGAAGATCTGAACCATGCGCTCTACGTGTTGACTGTCGCCAGTGAGACAAACCAGTCCTGCGGCATATTCAGCGACATCTTCAACGGTGGCAGTGGCGCTCTCCTGGTCGCCATGTCCGGTGCGCAGTTTGATTTTGGTCAGCAGGCGGCACAGGTTCTGATAGCCTTGGCGCGACTCGGCCAGCAGTGCATAGCGAAAACCTTCGGCCGCCACCACTTCGGCGCCGATGATTGCGCGCACTCCGGATTTCTGCGCCTGCTTGTGGAAGCGCACGGCGCCCGAAAGACTGTTGCGGTCGAGCAGCGCCATGGCGGGCGATTCGAGTTCGGCGCAGCGTGCGATCAGCGCTTCGGGCAGCGACGCGCCTTCGAGAAAACTGAAGGCGGAGCGGGCATGCAGCTCGATGTAAGGCGTACTAGTCATACGTCCCTTCGAGAAACCAGCGCGACGAAGCCGAGTACACGCGATAGAGACCGCCATTGCTCAATTCCACATCCCACTCCTCGCGATCCCAGGGCGCAGCAGTCCACCAGTCGCCGGATGCGCGCCAAGGTCCAGCAGCGGTGAGAACCGGTTGCGCATTTACTGCAACCGGCCGCTCGGCTTTCACGCGGACTTGCGCCGCCATAGCAGGCCGGTAGTAACGAAAGGCAAAGCGGACCGTGGCCGGCTGGGTCACGCCCGCAGGCGCTTCGGAAGAAAACCCACGCATCACGAAAGCATCTGGGCGATGAGTATCGAGCAGCTCAGGCGAGCCGACGTTTCCCTCCCCCAGCAGCGCTGTCAAGCGCGCTAGAGTAAGTTGCAGTTTTTCAGGCGCTGGCGCCTGCGGGATAAATAAACCGTGCTGCAGCACCCGCGCCTCCACCGGATTCAGTTGTACCTCGATGCCGAGGATGGCGGCCTGCGGCGGATGAGCTTCGAGATCGAACTGCAATTGTTTCAAGATCACCTTGGGATCACGCACCGGAACGGGAAATTCCAGCGTGCGAGGAATTCCATTCAACCTGAGCGTCACGCGATTGAACGACAACCCTTGCATCAACTCATTCAGCAGCGATGCAATCACGAACAGCAGCGGTTCGAGCAAACGTTGGGGATGCTCCAGTTCGATGCGGCGTTGATAGCCTTCGGAAGTCGCCATCACCCGCAGCGACCGGTGCGTCTCGCCGCGCGCCAACCGCAGCAGCCGTTCCCCCTGCTCGCCAAAACGTGCGATGAAGCCCAACTCCGGCAGCGTCGCGAGATCGGCCAGCGTGCGGATGCCCCACCGGTCCAACGTTTCGATCAACTCCAGTTCCGCAGGAAGCACATGCATGGGGAGTACTCCCAGGCGGTCCGCTTCCCTGCCCGCCGGAATCAGCGTGATGCCGCGAAAATGCCGGGCCGCGAGCATGGCGGTGTCGGGATCGGCTGAGATCGCTAGATTCGCCTGGATGCCCGCTTCGGCGCCCCGGCGAGCGACTGCGGCGGCGATCTCTGGCGCAGTCCCGATCAGCCTCCCCAAACCCACAATGGAGAAGACCACCATCCCGCGCGCTGTGTCTTCGACCAGCGGCGAAAACGAAACGGCCAGCGCCAGCAATTTTTCCTGCACCGAGGAAGGCGCATACACGCACGCGAACAAGCTTCACCCCGCCATCCGCAACGCCTTGCGTGGCGCCACTTCGAAATCGATGCCTTCGAATACCGGTCCGCGCCACAGCAGGCGCTCGCGCTTCACTTCAAGTTGCACGCGCGCGCAGGATTTCACCAGCGACCGATCCCCCGTAACGATCAAACTGGTGGGGGTGTTCTCCACCGCCAGACGGAAGCGGTACCAATAAGACAGCGGGATGCGATTGAGGTCGCGCACCGGGACTTCGCACAGATCCAGGACTACTATTCCGAATCCGCCAGCGTGGAGAATCAAATCAGCGGCTTTGAAGGCATGATCGACGTGGCCGTGAGTGCGAATCCACAACAAACGCCGCAGATCTACCCCCGTCAGGGAGGCGGAAAGCGGGTCGAAAGCGTCTTGTGAATCCACCACGGCCAGGAATTCATTCTGGGTGCTAGCGGCGGCCAGCAACCTATGTAGCAACATGGTTTTACCGGAGGATACTGCACCGAATACTTCGCTAATTGCTCCTTGTGGAAGGAAAAGCATTTTCGTCTTTTGTTCGCCTAATCATTGTGCAGAAGCTGCCGCAAAATGTCAACGGGCAAAAAGTGCGCCACGCTATAATACAGGTCGCGGCCCCCAGACATGGATCTATACCGGTATCAAGTCCGAGAAGTGTCCGAATACGCGATGTTTATGCTCGACCCGCGGGGCCATATCCTATCCTGGAACGCCGGCGTCGAGCGGCTCTTGGGATGGTCTGAGAAGGAATGGCTAGGACAACACGCCCGTATGATTTTCACACCCGCCGAGAAGGCCATGGAGGTGTGCGAATCGGAAATGAGCAGAGCCGCAGAAAACGGCTCGGCTACCGACATCCGCTGGCATCGCCGCAAGGACGGAACCGAGTTCTTCGCCAACGGATTTATGAACGCGATCCGCGACGAGGCTGGCGCTGTGATCGGATTCGTCAAAATTCTAAGCGATGAGACTGCGCGCAAACAATTGCAGGATTCTTTATCCGAATCGAACGCCGCACTGGAGCAATTCGCCTACGTGGCGAGCCACGATCTGCAAGAGCCTCTCCGCACCATGTCTTCATTCGCTCAGCTTCTTACCAAAAAATATGACGGCAAACTGGATAGTGAAGCGGACAAGTATTTGGCCTTCATCGTCGATGCCTCCCAGCGCATGAGCGATCTGGTGCGGGACTTACTCGAGTATGCCCGCGCCGCAACCGAAGAGGAGCGGCCATCGTCGGTTGCCCTGGATGAAGACCTGGAAGCGGCGCTGACCCACCTCACGCAGGCTGTGGAAGAGAGTGGCGCCAGTGTTACTCACGACCCCATGCCCACCATTCAAGTCGACCGGGGACAGATGGTGCGGCTGTTCCAGAATCTAATAGGAAATGCTCTGAAGTACCGCAAACCGAACCAGCAGCCCAAAATCCATGTAAGCGCCGAACAAACCGGCAGAGAATGGGTGATCGCCATTCAAGACAATGGCATCGGCTTCGATCCCCAATATGCGGGCAGCATTTTTATGCCCTTCAAACGGCTGCATCAACTGGGCGATTATCCCGGCAGTGGCGTCGGCTTGGCAATTTGCAAACGCATTGTAGAAGCGCACGGCGGCCGCATCTGGGCTGAATCCATGCCTGGAGAAGGCGCGACGTTCCGATTTACTCTTCCCGCGGAGGGCCGCCCTGTGAAAAGCCACACTTCGCCTATTGTCAGCTCCGGCGAGTGGCGCAAATCCAGTTCTGCCGACTTTAGTTAGACTGCCCTCAAAAAAGAAAGGGCAGCCGCGAGAGCGGAAGCTGACCGAAGTCAATGCCCGCTTAACGCGACTGCCCTAACGCTGACCGATTGTCAGCGGTGAGAGTTAATCTACTTACTTTCCGTATTCGTAGCGACGGTCTTGCCACTCTGGCTCTCGGGGACCCAGAGGCGCACTTCGACGCGGCGATTCATCTTGCGGCCCTCGCGAGTTTTGTCGTCCGCTACCGGCCGGGCATAACCCGAACCCAGCATCGAAATATTGCGGACCGGGATCTCGTAATGGTTCGCCAAATACCGCGCGACTACTTGCACGCGGGCCGCGCTCAAATTGTCGTTGTAGGAAGTCGAGCCACTCTTATCCGTGAAGCCCTGCAACTCGATCACATAACGATCCAATCCCTTAGCCTGTTGGGCCAGGTCGTCGAGTTGGGCTTTGCCTTCGGCAGTCAAAGTGTCCTTATTGAAGTCAAACAGAATGTTGTCGGATTTCAATACCTGGAACTTGTTCATAGCCTGCATGGACAAATCCAGCTTGGTGAGTCCCTGCTCGGCGAAAGTGCGCGCGCCATCCGCCGCCGTCTTCGCGCCATCCGCAGACTGCTGGGCAGCGCCCGCGTGCTGATCGGCCATCTTGGCAGCTTCGCCCGCCTGCACTGCCTTGTTGTCCGTGTCGCGCAGCTTTTCTTTGGTCTGCGACAGGTCCTTGTCCAAGTCCGCGATCTCGCCCGTGTGGGTAGCGAGTTGTTTATCCTGATCCGAGTTCTTCGAATCGTTCTTGGTTTCATCCGTCCCGACGCGCTGCTCGATCGGCGCAATCGTTTTTGCAACGTACTTGTGGGTCGCCACACAACCTGTGCCTAGAAGGCTCAACGCGAGTGCGCCCATTGTCAGAAATGTAGTTCTCATTGTGATCTCCTTTTCGTCCCTATCAAGCGTTGTCGCTTCCTTACAGGCGTGACGGCTAACCCATTCCCAGTCGGCGTTTTAACGCCATCCGGTAACCGGTAAAACATTCTTGGCCAAACATGGGAGTTTTTTCGGCCTTTTCCCGTAACTTATTGATTCCGTCAGCCACGGACCCTTAGTGTGCACGTAGGATTCCACTTAGAATTGCAGACCCTTTTTGCGAGCCTTATAGGTGGCCTAAGACTGCCCGCGGCTGGTAGGGTGTTTCGAGGATCTTGATTTCTTCGCCGCTAAGCCGGAGACTGATCGCCGCAATGGCGTCGTCAATGTGTGCGGTTTTATTCGCTCCCAAAATCGGCGCGGTGATGCCGGGCTTCTGCAGAATCCAGGCCATGGCCACTTGTGCGTTAGTCACGCCGCGCTGTTGAGCAACTTCCGTGATCCGGTCGACGATGTCGAAATCCTGCGGACGATAATAGTCGGTTTCTGAAAACGGATCGGTGCGGGAGCGCACCGTTTCTCCGCCGCCCTCCCGCTTGCGGTTGCCGGCTACGAAACCGCGCGCCAGAGGACTATAAGGGATCACCGCAATCCCTTCGGCGCGGCAGAGCGGCAACACCTCGCGCTCATTTTCGCGATACAGCAGATTGTAGTAGCACTGCATGCTCGAGAAGCGCGCCAGGCGCCGCGCATCCGCGGTCATCAGCATTTTCATAAATTGCCAGGCGAACATAGCGGAGCCGCCGATATAGCGCACCTTCCCCGCGCGCACGCAATCATTCAGCGCTTCGAGGGTTTCCTCGATGGGCGTCTCGTAATCGAAGCGGTGAATCTGGTAAAGGTCAACATAATCTGTGCCCAGGCGGCGGAGGCTATTGTCGATCGATGTCAGAATATGCTTGCGCGACAGGCCCCGGTCGTTAGGGTCCTGGCTCATGGGCATATAAACTTTGGTGGCGAGGACTTGGGTGTCGCGGCCGGCTCCAAAATCCTTCAGCGCCCGGCCGAGAATTTCCTCGCTGACACCGGTCGAGTACATATCCGCGCCGTCAAAAAAGTTGATGCCCTTTTCGATCGCATGGCGGATGACTGGCCGCGCGTCCTCTTCCTCCAGCACCCATTCCCGCCACTTTTTAGAACCGTAACTCATGGCGCCCAGGCACAGGCGCGAAACCTTTAAACCGGTGTTGCCGAATCTGACGTATTCCATAAATTGGGTTCTGCCGCGAGTGCGACGCCCAAGATTAACACGTCGTGACAGGCGGCGATCGCGCTCAGGCGGCCCTGCCCCATTGCGCGGGTTCTAAAAATGTTATAGTCGCGTTTAACAGCTATTTTCATGTCCCGGGATTTGCGCATTGCAATTCTGACGATCGCGGTGGCCCTGCCGGCGAGCTGGCTGTTGGCCCAAGAACCCAGCTTTCCCGGCAATCTGGAGCAACTGCAAGACGTATTGAAGCGCCTGCAAGCACAGGTTAAGAGCTTACAGGAGACCGTCAAACAGCTATCCAAGGAAGCCCGGCGCAACAAAAGTGTTCAGGCTGCTCCGGTTCTGAGCGGCACGGCTCCGCTGGCGCAGCCCTCCTCGTGGCAAAAGGCGCGGGACGCTTATAAGAAGGCAGTTCGCCTGGAGGAGCAACGGCAGTATCGCGCGGCTGTTGCGGCCTATAGCGAGGCGCTCGATGCCGATCCTAAAAGCGATGCCGCGTTTCTGCATCGCGGTTTTTGCTCTTATCAGTTGAGCGATAACGAGGGCGCGATTGCCGACTTTTCGCAGTCGCTCGCGCTGCAGCCCAATAATTCCCGCGCCTATCTGGCGCGCGCTTCCGCCTATGCTGCGTCCGGGAATAACGCTGGCGCGATGACCGATGTGAGCGAAGCCATTCTGCGCGATCCGCGGAATCCCGATAGTTACCTGCTGCGCGCGCGGCTGTATCAGCAGAAAGGCGAGCATTCGCTCGCGATGACGGATTACACCAGTGCGTCGGCTTTGGCTCCCAACTCGGAGAAGAGTTATTTGGCGCGCGCCACCGTGTTTCAAGCCGATGGTCAGCCGCAACGCGCGCTAGAGGACTGCGAGCAGGCGGTTCGCCTGAACCCCAACGCGGCGGCCGGGTACCTGTGCCGCGCGGAAGCCTATATAAAGATGAATGCCCCGGGCCGCGCCGTCGAAGAAGTGAATCGCGCGCTGCTGACGGCACAAACTCTCAATCAACAGTTGCCGCTCTTAACTGAATTGGCGCAGGCGATGCCCGCCGCGCCCGGCGACAAACAAGTGGCAAAAGATCAGTCGGCCGCCACGCCAGCGGCTGCGGCTCCCCCGGTCTCCGTGGCGGTGACGCAGTCTCCGCGGGAATTGCCGCCGGCGCCCGCAGAGGCCGTGGTTCCGGAGTCCGCTCATGCGGCGGTTCCAAAGCCTCCGGCGCCTCCGCAGTCCGCTCGGGCGGCGGTTCAATTGCCTCCTGCGCCGAGCGCGGCTCCCAACGCGGAAGATGCCAGGCGCTTTCACCTGCTGGGGCGCGAGCAAAACAGCCAGCAGAACTTTGAGCCTGCGCTAAATTTGTTGAACCGTGCGATTGAACTCGACCCCTGGCTGGCCAGTGCTTACAATGCGCGCGGATACGCTTATCTGCGCTTGACGAAATTCGATCGGGCCGTGGCGGACTTCTCGGAGGCGATTCGCTTGCAGCCGAATTACCTCAACGCCTATGTGAACCGCTCGGTCGCCCGCAAACACACGGGCGATAGCAGCGGCGCCGTAGCCGACCAGCGGAAGGCCGCCCAATTGATCGCCGGAGATCAACCGCCGGCCTCCAAACCTCCGCTGAGCGCGAGCCGCTAGCAGCTTAAGCCGTTCGCATGCTCTCCGATTTGTCATTGCCGGCAATCGCCGCCTGCGCCGCCGCCAGTCGCGCGATGGGCACCCGGTAAGGCGAGCACGACACATAGTTCATGCCCACGCGATAGCAGTATTCAACCGAGCTAGGCTCGCCGCCGTGCTCCCCGCAGATCCCGATTTCAAGATCGGGACGCGTTTTCCGTCCCAGCTTGATGGCCATTTCGATCAATATACCCATCCCTTCCTGATCGATGGAGGCGAAGGGATCGGCTTTGAAGATTTTCAAGTTCTCGTATTCTTTCGAGAACTTCGTGTAGTCGTCGCGCGAAAGCCCCATGGTGGTCTGCGTAAGGTCATTGGTGCCGAAACTGAAGAACTCGGCATATTCGGCCACTTTATCTGCGGTGAGCGCGGCGCGCGGGATCTCGATCATGGTGCCGATCAAATAATGTTGCTTCTTGAGTCCCGCCGCGCCCAGGACTTCATCGGCGATGCGCTTCACGATAGTGCGCTGATGTTCCAGCTCCTTCGCGTCGCCCACCAGCGGAATCATCACTTCGGGAATCACTTTGATGCCTTTCTTCGCCACCAGCACTACGGCCTCGAAGATGGCTCGCGCCTGCATCTCGGTGATCTCGGGATACGTGATACCCAAGCGGCAGCCGCGATGCCCCAGCATCGGGTTGAACTCGTGCAGTTCTTCCACGCGATGCAGCAGTTCCGGGAGCGCCGTTTTCAGATCGCCGACGGCGATGCGATACTTCTCAGACATTTCTTTCTTGGCTTTCGAATTCACGAAGGGGAAGCGGGCCAGATCGACCATCAGGTCTTCGCGCTTGGGCAGGAACTCATGGAGCGGCGGGTCGAGCGTGCGGATGACCACCGGGAGGCCGTCCATCGCCTCGAACAATCCCGCGAAATCTTTGCGTTGCATCGGCAGCAGTTTGTCGAGAGCCTTGCGGCGGTTCTTTTCATCACGCGCGAGAATCATGGCCTGGACGTAAGGGATGCGATCCTCGGCGAAGAACATATGCTCGGTGCGGCAAAGACCGATGCCTTCGGCGCCAAAGAGGCGCGCGGCTTTCGCATCGCGCGGGATGTCGGCATTGGCGCGCACGCCGAAGCTGCCGCGGTAAGAGTCCGCCCACTTCATCAGCTTGCCGAAGTAGGAAGAATTCGGGTCGGGCTCGTTGGTTTGCGCCTTGCCGAGATAGACGTTGGCCGTAGTGCCGTCGATTGAAATCCAGTCGCCTTCCTTGACGACGATCTTCTTGCCGCCGACCGTAGTGGTGAAGGCTTTATCGCGCTCGCTGATGGTGATGGACCCCGCGCCGACGATACAGGGGCGTCCCATGCCGCGGGCGACCACCGCCGCGTGGCTCGACTTGCCGCCGACCGCAGTGAGAATCCCCCGTGCCACGTCCATGCCGTGGATGTCATCGGGCGTGGTCTCTTTACGCACCAGAATTACGGGGCCGCTTTTGGCCAGTTCCACCGCGTCGTCGGCACTAAAGGCGCAGCGGCCGACTGCTGCACCGGGCGATGCCGCGATGCCGTTGGCCACCAGAGTCAATTTCTTAAGGGACGGCTCGTCGAATACCGGGTGCAGAAGCTGATCGAGTTGATTCGGAGCCACGCGCAGCACGGCTTCCTTCTTATCGATCATGCCCTCCTCGGCCATCTCCACCGCCACGCGCACCGCTGCCGGTCCAGTACGTTTTCCGTTGCGGGTTTGCAGCATGTAGAGTGTGCCGTCTTCGATGGTGAATTCGAAATCCTGCATGTCGCGATAGTGCTTTTCGAGGCTATCGGTGATGGTGCGTAGTTGCCGGTACGCGGCGGGCATAATCTTCTCGAGATCGTGGATCGGTTGCGGCGTGCGGATTCCCGCGACCACATCCTCACCTTGCGCGTTCACCAGGAACTCGCCGTAAAAAATCTTTTCTCCGGTGGCGGGATCGCGCGTGAAGCCCACGCCGGTGGCAGAAGTATCGCCCAGATTGCCAAACACCATGGCCTGGACGTTGGCGGCTGTGCCGATTTCATCCGGGATCTTTTCCATCTTGCGATAGTAGGAGGCCTTGGGATTCCACCATGACCGGAACACTGCATCGCGCGACATGGCGAGCTGCACGTGTGCGTCCTGCGGAAAAGGCTTCTTGGTTTCTTTCTGGACCAGTTTTTTGTAGTCCGCGATGATGGCCTGGAGATCTTTCGCCGTCAGGTCTGTGTCGAGTTTGGCCTTGGCTTTGTGCTTGCGCTCGTCGAAGATATGGTCGAACTTCTCCATATCGATATCGAGAGCCACCTGGCCGAACATTTGAATGAAGCGCCGGTAGGAGTCGTAGGCAAACCGCGGATTACCGGTGAGCGCCGCGAGGCCTTCGGTGGTGGCATCGTTAAGGCCAAGATTGAGAATGGTGTTCATCATCCCCGGCATGGAGAAGCGCGCGCCGGAGCGTACGCTGACGAGCAGCGGGTTCTTAGGGTCGCCGAGCTTCTTGCCAATCTGCCCTTCGAGCTTGGCCAGCGCGGCCAGCACCTGCCGGTTGATTTCGTCGGGAACGCTGTTGCGGTTCTCGAAGTAGATATTGCAGACTTCAGTCGAAATCGTGAAGCCGGGAGGCACCGGCACTCCCGCGCGGCACATTTCCGCGAGACCGGCGCCTTTGCCGCCGAGGACATCTTTCATCTTGCCGTCGCCGTCGGCGGTGCCGCCGCCAAAGCTATAAACGTAGTTCTTCATAATGATTTTTGCTCTCCTGAGGTGACGATCTCCGAGAAATCGGCGATCGTTGAAAATTCGGTTAATAGGTTGTGCAGTAAAGTGAGGCGATTGTTGCGCACCAGTTCGTCCTTAGCATTCACTAGTACTTTGTCAAAGAAAGTGTCGACCTGGGGCCGCAAAGATGCAATGTGCTCCAGCGCCTGGGGATAAGTTTCGCTCTTTGCGGCGTCGCGGACGCGCGCAAAATGGTTGTAAAGATCGCGTTCGGGCCCGTCTTCGAGCCGTGCTTGGTCAAGCACATCTTTGGGCTCAAATTCAGCTTGCTTCAAAATGTTCTGTATGCGTTTGAAACTAGCGGCGAGCCGTTCAAAGTTCTCAGTGGGCCGAACCGCGGCCAGTGCAGTGAGACGAGCCTCGACGTCCGAGAGCGTGCCGCAACCCGAGGCCAGTACCGCATTTACTTCGTCGTACTTAAAGCCGCGGATCTCGCGGAAGTAGTACTGGATGCGGTCGAGCAAAAACTCCCGCAGTTCGCCATGGGCCAAATCATCGAGCTTATAAGCGAGTTTTGCCTCGACTAGGATTTTCACCAAGCCCTGGGCCGCGCGGCGGAGAGCGAACGGGTCCTTCGATCCCGTAGGTGCCAATCCGATCCGAAAACACTCCCGTAGAGTGTCGAGCTTGTCGGCCAACGCTACAAGCTGTCCATCGTGCGTCGAGGGAATCGCGCCGTCCATGCTTAGCGGCTCATAGTGATCGTAAATGGCGTCGGCGACTGCTCGGGGTTCGTTTTGGGCGGCAGCGTAAAGACCACCAATTTGACCTTGCAAGTCGGTAAATTCCTTGACCATCTCTGTTGTGAGATCCGCCTTCGAGAGATACGCCGCACGCTGCGCGTCGACACTGCCACCCAGCTCTTCGACGAGAGCGACAACCCTTTTAGTTTTTTCCAGATATGACCCTAGCTTCGCCTGAAAAGTGACGTGGTCGAGATCCGGAACACGGTCGGCCAGTGTCTTGCGTTGATCGACATCCCAGAAGAAACGGGCGTCATTGAAGCGCGCCTTCAGAACGCGTTCATTGCCACGCTTGACTAAACCTTCGGGATCGCCACTTGTGTTCATGACTGCGACGAAGTGAGGCTCGAGTTTGCCGGCGGCGGACTCGACCGAGAAATACTTCTGGTGATGCCGCATCACCATCTTCAACACTTCGGCGGGTAACTCCAGAAAGGCCGGGTCGAAGTCCCCGCGGATTGCGGTCGGATACTCGGTTATAAAGGTGAGGGTTTCGATCAGCTCCGCATCCAGTTTGGCGCCCAATTGGGTGATCTCAGTGACGATCTTGTGGCGGCGCTCGTCGGCGGAGAGGATCACGAAGTTCTCGCGGAGTTCGCTCTCGTAGTTCGCAAAATTCACTGGAATACCAAACGAACCCAGCAGGCGATGGCCTCGGGTGACACCTCCACTTTTGACGCCAGCTATCTCAAATGGAATGACTTCGTCTCCGAGCAGCCCTACAATCCAGCGTATCGGCCGGATGAAGCGGGGGCCAGTCTTGCCGCCCGTCCAATACATGGTTTTGGGCCACTGGATGCCCAGGATGTTGGCCGCGAGGGACTCGGCGAGCAGGTCGCGAACCGGGCGTCCGGGGACCGCCTTACGCAGTTCGTAGTAGTCGCCGGCCTTGGTCATGGCCGATGGATCGACGCCCTGCTTCTTGGCAAAACCGGCGGCGGCTTTGTCTCCCGCGGAGATCGGCGGACCTTTAATGACCTGCGCCTCGTCGGGCGTTCGGTCGGGCAGGCCGCTCGCGCGAACTACCAGGCGGCGGGGGGTCGCGTCGACTTGTGGAGTCGCGCCGAACAGGTTCATCGAGGCGAGTTGCTTCAACGCTCCCGGAATCATCCAGTGGGGAATTTCTTCGGTCCCGATCTCTAGCAAGAAATTCATGCGTGCTGATCCGCCCACATCTTTGCGGTTCCGACCGCTAGATCACGCACGCGCTTGATGACGCCTACCCGCTCGGTCACCGAGATCGCGCCACGTGCGTCGAGCAGGTTGAACAGGTGTGAGCACTTCAGCACCTGATCGTAGGTCGCCAGCACCGGGAAGCGTTTCTTTTCGGGATAATCTTCGTAATTCGCGAGCAACTCTTTGCACTCGGCTTCGTATTCGCCCAGCAGCCTCCACAGGCGCTCGACGTTGGCCATTTCAAAGTTGTAGACGGAGAACTGCACCTCGTCGGCCAGGCGCACGTCGGCGTACTTCACTCCTTTGGTCCACTCGATGTCGTACACGCTTTCGACGCCTTGCAGGAAGGCGACGAGGCGCTCCAGACCGTAAGTGATCTCTGCCGGCACCAGATCCAGATCGATGCCACCGCACTGCTGAAAGTAGGTGAACTGGGTGATTTCAAGACCATCCAGCATCACCTGCCAGCCGACTCCCCAGGCGCCCAGCGTGGGCGACTCCCAGTTGTCCTCTTCAAACTTGATGTCATGTTTTGAAAGATCGATGCCGATCGCTTCGAGACTGCCCAGGTATTGATCGAGGACATCATCGGGCGACGGCTTCAGAATCACCTGCAACTGTTGGTGCTTATACAGACGGTTGGGATTTTCACCATAGCGGCCATCGGCGGGGCGGCGGCTGGGCTGCACGTAGGCGACCCGGTAGGGCTTCGGTCCCAGCACGCGCAGGAAAGTTTCCGGACACATGGTTCCTGCGCCTACTTCGACATCATACGGTTCCTGAATGATGGCGCCGCGCTCATCCCAATAGCGCTTCAGCTTGAACACGGTTTGTTGAAAAGAATCCATGGCGAACGGAGCCGGGCGGCTAGAGCGCCTCCAGCAGCGGAACGGTCAGGAATTTACGCTCGGCGTGCTGTTCCATGGTGCGAATCAAGGCGCGGCGCAAGTCGCTCGCAGTGGCTTTCGACCATGGGCGCGGAGTCAGCTCATTGATGGGCCTCTCAAACATTTCGTGGACGATCTCGACGGTCTGATCGCTCACGCGCGCCTCGGGCCACAGGCCCAGCAGACGGACGGTCCAGACGGTGAAGTAGATGACGGCGGTCCAGGTGTCGCCACCCGAGCGTAAATGCGCCAGCATCGCCACCAGCAGGCGGAAGAACTTCTCGTTCGGCTCATGGGCGGGCAACAATTGTTCGGCGACCTCGGTGAAATAATCCAGCACCACACTCAACGCGTACTCGGACTGCAGGCCGAACTGCGATTCAATCAACTCGCAGCCCGACAGATTGACCAGCTCGGCATTTTCCTTTTGGAAATAAGCCATCCGGACTTGCGACAGCCGCTCCAGCCCCGAGCCGAAGGGACTCTTCGGCCGGCGCGCCCGCCGGGCCACTCCACGCAATTTCCCCAGATCACGGGTCAGGAAACTGACGATCAGGTCCGCTTCCCGGAAAGGGTATGTGCGCAGGACGAAGGTATCGCTCACCCGCGCAGGCATAGAGTAAACGCAATACTCAAGGTTAACATGCGGGGCGTGGAAGGGAGAGGTTAGTCAGTTTACTTCCGAGTGGCCAACCATGCCGAATGAGTGGTCCGTCGCTTGAAAAGTGCGGATGAACGTCTAGCGTTTATAGACCTCGCGCCAGCCGCCCGTGGGAATCAGCGCCCCCACCGCTGTCCCGATGACTCCGAATACAATTGCACCGAGTGCCGCATCCTGCCCACGGGTGGTGTTAAGGAAACAGAAGCCGGTGCAATCCGAGTGGCCCGCTGCTCCGATGACGCCTCCTATCGCCGCGCCCGCGCCTAGCCCAATCAGAGTATGCCGCCCGCGGTGACCTTGCTTCTTCACCGACGCCCGCATCACTTCCTGCCGCGTGAATCTCTCCTGGCCTTTTCCCGAGCCGACCACCAGCGAATCGTCCGTGACACCTTGAACCTGGCCCCTTACGGTGCGCGCACCAACCGAGATGCGCACGGATGTTCCGGCCGGCAGGGCCTTTATGTTATTCCAGTTTTGCGCCGGGGACTGCGCCGCCGCCTCAAGAGTGAAGACAAAAAGAACCGCTACTGCACGAATGTGCTTAAACATGGCCGTTCAGTATAGCAGCACATGCGCTTTCATGCTTAGGGTTCTTACCAGTCAGGGTTCTTATCAGTCAGCGGCTTCGGCTTGCCGGCGTTACATCCAAGTAAATGGCAAGCACTTGAGGCGTTCTGCGCGGGCCGCTCGTCCCCGGGAAGGTAAGCGGAGCGTGGGTGTTTCGTGGTACCGGCGTTCCCGTGTCGGCGATTTTGAAAATCTGAAGAGCTCGCCCATCGAAGAGGTCCTTGAAAATTTTCACGTCACGCGGGATCAGATTCAGACCGTGCTGGACTTCGCCGCAAGAGTCGGCTCGCCGGGCCACTCCCCGCAACTTCACCAGATCACGGGTCAGGAACACTGACGATCAGGTCAGCTTCCGGAAGGGTATGTGCGAAGGACGAAGGTATCGCTCACCCGCGCAGGCATAGACTAAACGCGGCTGGCCCCGGTAAACACCACCGCGTTCGGGTGTCGGCGTGGTCACGTGACGAGCGGTCGCGCCCTGCTTGCGGCCACTCAGTGAGTGGCGGGCAGGCCAACGACGATGAGAACCGCGTAGTCCTGCTGGCGGCAGCCGTTCACGAGGGGCATGGCCGCCCCTGGATTCACCGGAAAACCCGTGGTCCGAACGTTCGCGGGCGAGCACGAGTTGTTAGCCGTCGTCGGCGTGT
>JANXXL010000222.1 GCA_025350625.1 Bryobacterales bacterium
AGATTCTCTCCCAGGAAGGGCATCGCCACATTCCAGCCGAAATGCATACCGATCGGCAGCCAAAGGGCGCGCGTGCGCAAGTAGGCGCATCCCAGAAGTACGCCCCAGGCAATGGTATTGACCACTGCCAGCAGCGTAACGTTCTGGTTCCCCAGATGCAAAAGTCCGAACAGGATTCCGACCGGCAGAACGGTGGCAAACTCTCCCACATGCCGCACCAGTTGCTGGAAGGCGTAGCCGTGGAACACTAATTCCTCGCCGACCGACCCGAACAATAGCACGATGGCGAGCAAAGGAATGCCCGCCCACGCGCGTTCCCCGCCGGGCACGCGCCCGAAGCTGGCCATCCCGGATAGGAGGCCCGTCACCACAATCAACGCCGCTGCGCCCGCTCCACAGGCAATGCCAGTTGCGAACTCACGCGCGGATACGCGCGTCCAGGCAAGGCCGAAGTCCGAGAGTTGGCCGCGTTCCCATCCGCGAGCCACCGCCGCGTTGGCGAGCGCGCCCGTGGCGAAGCTGGACAGCGCAGAGACCACCAATAGCCCTCCGAAAGGCTGCATTAGAAACGGGAACACTGTCCTTCCCAGGATCACCAGTCCCAGGAAAACGCCAAGGCGAACCAGCAAGCGGAGTTTGTCCGGGTCGAATTTAGTGGGAGCGGCCTGCATGCGGGCGTTCATCGGGGACACACTTCCCGTCGCAGCAGCATGAGCATCAGTGCGGACAGCGCGATCGAGAGTTCAACGCCACGCAGCAGTATCTCGGGCAACCGCTGCGCGCGAAATACAAACAGCAGGAGCAACCCAAGAAACAGGGCGCGCATGCCCATCCGAGCCGCGCCCGCCGAAAAGCGCAGCGTCATCCAGCCCGCCAGAAACACAAGAGCGACGGACCCGGCCAGCCCCAATAAAGCAGCTTCGGCGAGTACATCCAGCTCCGGCAGCAGCAGTCGCCCGCGGCTGAAACTGACCGTAACCACGCCCGCGACGATCATGATCAGCGCCAGGCCCTCGCCATAGCCGACGGCTTTTGCGGCCCGCCATGCGACTTCGCGCATCGATTGCGGCCGTCCGTTCGCAAATGACCGGGCCGCCGCCGGCGCAGCGAACAGCACCCCCAGACAGGCGTAGGCCGAGATCATAATAGGGTCAAGAAATTCGAGCCCCTTGCGAAACGGGAGAAAGACCCCGAAAATAGCGATCAGGACGAGATGGAGGAGAAGGACTCGCAGAACGGCTCCGTCAACACATGGTACCAGCGGCGAGTCAGTTTATAAGTCATTTCTGAAGCGGATACTAGCGTCCCCTAATCCCCGGCTAGGTGTAAATTGCCTAGGGTCTGTGCGCTAAACAATTACGGTAAGTTCGACGATAAACAGTTAGACATGATGGATAGGCGAGTAGAACCCCGGTTACTTTGTGCGGATCTGGTAGACGTCCAGTGGAAGGACCAAACCGGCCGCGTGCGGCGCAGCGTCGCCAACCTCGAAGACATCTCGCTTTCCGGAGCCTGTCTGCAAGTGGAGCGCCCGGTGCCGCTGGGCACTCCCTACCGCATTACCTACCCCAAAGGCGTGCTCAACGGCAAAGTGAAATATTGCGTATTCCGCGAAATCGGGTATTTTCTGGGAATCGAATTTGAAACCGGCAGCCGCTGGTCGCGCAACGATTTCCGGCCGCAGCATTTGCTCGATCCACGCAAGCTGGCCAATCGCTCCGCCAACCGGGCCAAGGACGAGGCCGCTCCCGAGCCGGCCGCCTAATTACTTCCTGGCTGCCACCGCAACTTCAGTGACCGCACGCCAGGTGTACTCAACAAACTGGTAGAGCGAAGTCTCCGGGATCCGCTCGACATCGCTGTGCCAGGAGTGGTTCGCAAAGTCGTCGGCGGTGAGCGCCGGTCCGATTCCGTAGGATTGAATGCCCTTGGCCCGCAGGAGAGCCATGTCGGTTGCTGCGGTCAGCATGGTTGGCAGCGTGGTCGATCCAGGATAGACGCTATTGCCGGCGTGCTCGAGGGCCCGGTACATTTCGTTGTCCCGTCGCGAAGGCGGCGCGGCGGGCCGGGTCTCAGGCATGGGCACGATGTGCACCGCAGGGTCGCCAATCACTTTCTTCATTGCATCTATGAACTGGGCAGTATCCTCGTCGGGGAGAGCGCGGATGTCGATGCTCGCTTCGGCCTCCGACGGGATCACGTTCGGACCGATGCCGGCTCTCAGCATGGTAGGAACAACAGAGGTGCGCAGCATCGAATTGTGCGCGGGCTCGTATTGGGCCAAGTAACGCTGCGCCGCAGCGGAGCGCCGCGGATCGAGCAAACCGTTATAGCGCGCAGCCTTCTCGGGCGTACTGATGGCGGCCAATTTTTCGAAATAGGTCCGGGTGGTGTCGTTCAGGCGCATCGGCGTTTCCCAGGTGCCTACTTTATTCACCGCCGCGCTCAGATGAATCACGGCGTTGTCCTCGCGTGGAATCGAACCATGGCCGGAGGTCCCGGACGCAACCAGCCGCACCCGCCGTGGAATCTTTTCGGAGGTAGTGACCTCCACCGTGGTCACACGCCCGTTTTCAATCAGCGCACCCGGGCCTTCGCTCAAAGCATACTCGGCGTCGATCTCATCGAAGTGATTCTCCACCATGAAGCGTATTCCCACGCCGGTGGGATCGGCTTCCTCGCCCGATTCCGCAAGTAAGATGAGATCGCGGTCGAGCGCGGCGCCGGAGCGTTTCATAAATAGCATCGACATAAGCACGGCCACCAGCTTGTCTTTGTCGTCAGTAGTGCCGCGTCCCCAGATGTAGCCGTCTTTGATCACCGCGGCGAAAGGGTCGACCGGCCATTTTTCACGCTGCACTCTGACCACATCAGTGTGCGCCATGATGAGGAGCGGGCGCTTGCTGCCATTGCCTTTTAAACGGGCCACCAGGTTGGCGCGATTAGGATCGATAGAGAAGGTCTTAGTGGCGATGCCCTCGGCCTCCAAAACCTTCTTCAGATAATCAACCGCCTGGGTTTCATTCCCTGGAGGATTGCTGGTGTCGATCTGCAAAAGCGCCCGGAAATGCCGCAGAATCTCAGACTTCTGCTGATCCCAGTCGACCGCCGGGGCTTGTGCGAACGCTGCCGACGCGCACCACAAAGTTAGGATGAATTTCTTCAATATAGGACTCCCATTTTGGCGTTCCTTAATCACATATACTGAGTGTAGTTTATGGCTTCGGCTGTCGACCATCTTTCCGAACATCGGCCAGTCATTGGGATTCGCCCCGTTCCATGGGCGGCTCTGGCATGGTTTGGAGCGCTCCTCACCCTGGCATACCTCCCGGTATTGCAGCACTTGGTGGAGCAATGGAGCGCGGATGAGGACTTCAGCCACGGCTTCTTCGTCCCTCCGGTAGCTGCTTTCATCGTGTGGCAGCGCCGCGATCAGATTCTCGCGTTAGATTACCGGCCCGCCTGGTGGGGTCTAGGCGTAATGGCGTGGGCGGCCCTGCAAGGCTACGTCGGGATGCTGGGAGCGGAGCTGTTTTTGCAGCGCACTTCCTTCCTGATTGCGCTGGTCGGGTTGCTGCTCGTGATCGGCGGGACCAAGCTGATTCGCATGCTGGCATTCCCTTTGCTCCTATTGCCCTTCATGATTCCTTTGCCGGGTGTGATTTATAACCAAATTACGTTCCCTCTGCAGTTGTTTGCCAGCCGGGTGGCGGAGTTCAATCTAGGTCTGATCGGAATCCCCGTGCTGCGCGACGGCAACGTACTGGAACTCGCGAGCCAAAAACTTTCCGTAGTGGAAGCATGCAGCGGCATTCGAAGTCTCCTGTCTTTGTCCTTCCTGTCGCTGGTATACGCCTACTTTTTCGATAGCAAAGTGTGGATGCGCTGGGTTCTGCTGGCGGCGACCATACCGGTCGCAATCATTGCCAACGCCGGCCGGGTTACGATCACCGGCATTCTGAGCGAAATCAATCCACAGATGGCGCAAGGCTTCTTCCATAGCGCAGAAGGCTGGATTATCTTTCTGATCGCGCTGGTAATGTTGGGTGGTATTCACGCTCTCATCAATCGCTTTTTTGGGAAGGGACCGGCCGTTGCTTAAATTTCTGAAATCGCCTCCGCTGCTGGCGGCCACCGGCCTAATTATCTTGCAGGGGGTTCTGATTTATAGCGCCATCCGGCCGGAGTCAATACCTGTCGGACGGCCTTTGTCTCAGCTTCCGCAGTCAATGGGCTCCTGGCGATTCGCGCAGGAAGGGCTGATCGATGCCGACACCCAGGCGGTACTTAAGGCCGACGATCTCCTCAACCGGTATTACGTGAGGGGTCCTCTAGGAGCCAATCTCTTCGTGGCTGCCTTCCGTTCGCAGCGCAACGGTAAAGCGCCTCATTCTCCCAAAAACTGCCTGCCGGGGAGCGGTTGGACGCCGCTGAATTCCAGCGTAGTGGCGATTGATGTCGGGAGAGCTATGCCTATCGAGGTGAACCGCTACGTAGTGTCGCATGGGGATGAACGCAGCCTGGTGCTGTATTGGTATCAATCGCGCGACCGCGCCATCGCCAGCGAGTACACTGCGAAATTCTGGGTGGTGGTCGACGCCATGCGGTTAAATCGCACCGACACCGCACTCGTGCGAGTGGTGTTACCGATAGTGGATCGCGATGAAGAAGCAGCCAACCAGGCCGCCACCGATTTTGTCCGCGCGTTCTACGGGACGCTGCGCGAATATCTGCCGGCCTGAAACTCTCATGTACTTCCAGCAGTTTTATCTCACTTGCCTTTCCCACGCTTCTTATCTGCTGGGTTCGGAAGGCGTCGCCTGCGTGGTGGATCCGCAACGCGATGTATCCATTTATTTGGACGAGGCCAAGGCGCAAGGCCTAAAAATCAAGCACATCATTGAGACTCACCTGCATGCCGATTTCGTCAGCGGACACGTAGAGCTGGCCGCGCGCACGGGCGCAAAAATTTACCTGGGCGCGGCGGCCGATTCTCCTTTGCAGCATGACGCCGTGCACGATGGCGATGAAATTCGGTTTGGCCGCGTGATTTTGCGCTTCCTGGAGACTCCGGGTCATACGGTAGAGAGCGTTTCGGTGGTGGTTACGGACCTGGACCGGGGTGACAAACCCTGGGCGGTGCTCACCGGCGACACGCTATTTATCGGCGACGTCGGGCGGCCCGATCTATCAGGAGACAAAACCCCGCAGGAACTCGCCGGAATGCTTTACGACAGCTTGCACCAGAAGCTAGTCCCGCTCGGCGACGACGTTGAGGTGTATCCGGCGCACGGAGCGGGATCGCTGTGCGGCAAACAGATGCGTCCGGAGCGCCAGTCGACCATCGGCAAGGAGCGAGCGCTAAATTACGCACTGCGCGCTTCGAGCAAAGAAGAATTCGTGCGGCTGCTGACCGCGGATCTGCCCGACCGCCCAGGTTACTTCGCGCAGGATGCCGAGATAAACCGCACCGGTGCGATCCCCCTGGATTTTCTGCTTCCGATGGAAGCTTTCACGCCGGATCAGGTTCTCGACAGGCAGCGGGCCGGCGATATTGTACTCGATACCCGGCCCGCGATGGAGTTCGGAGCCGGGCACGTTCCTGGTTCCGTTAACATTCCGCTCGCGGGACAGTTTGCGGGATCGGCAGGCACGCTGCTGGGCCTCGACCATGACCTGATTCTGGTGGCAGAAGACCAGGCCGCCATAGAGGAGTCGCGTACCCGTTTGGCGCGCGTGGGTTTCGAGCGCGTCGGCGGATACCTCGAAGGCGGGATGACGCGCTGGGCAGGCGAGCAAGAGCCGACGGCTCAAATCCTGCAAATCACCGCGGCGGATTTGAAACGCGAGCTATCTGAGGAACCCGGTTCGATTCAGATCGTAGACGTTCGCCGAAAAGCGGAATGGGATCAGGGTCATATTCCGGGAGCGCTGCATAAGCCGCTCGATCACGTAACGGAAATGTTAGGCGATCTGGACCATGAGAAACCAGTGGTGGTTCATTGCAAGGGCGGCTATCGCAGCGCAATCGCGTGCAGCCTGATCCAGCGCGCCGGGTTTGAAAACGTGACCAACCTGATCGGCGGAATGGATGCCTGGCAGTCTACGGGCCAAGCGGTGAGCGTCTAACCTTTGCTCACTGCTTTCGCCGAGGCATCGACACTCGCGCGCCTGAGCTTGCGCTGCTGCCGCTGCCAGGCTAGCAACTCCCGCCGGCGCCGGGTCTTCACGTGGCTATCGATGCTGCCCCAGAATTTGCGGAAATAGTCGGCCGCGGAAACCAGTGCGAACAGCACTACGGCCCACATGGCGATCAGCGCGAATTGATTCAGCCACGGCCACTGAATTCCCGCGATGACCAGCGCGATGGCCACCACCTGCGTCACCATTTTGGTTTTCCCCAGTTCGCTGGCCTCGATGGTGTAGCCTCCCGCCGCGGCAATCGAACGCAAGCCGGAGACTGCAAATTCGCGTCCGATAATCAGTATCACCATCCACGCGGGGACGCGATGAACGTCTACCAGCGATACCAGTGCGGCGGAGATCAGCAATTTATCCGCGATGGGATCGAGCAGAGTGCCCACCGTGGTGATCTGACTCCAGCGCCGGGCCAGGTAGCCATCGAGCAAATCGGTTGCGCCGGCAGCCAGAAAGATGATCAGCGCGAAGGTTTCGCGGGTGATTGCGAGCGGCCCCGTTAGCGCTGCGAGGTAAGGTTCGACGAACGCTCCCCCGAGCAGCGCCGCCACCAGCAGCGGGACGAAAAAAATCCGCAGAAGCGTGAGCAGGTTCGGCCCGTTCATGGGTTGTTTCTCATGATAGCTTACGCGATTAGATACTTCGACAACCGGCGGCGGATGGATTCGGGAGTCTCCGCCTGAATCACGCACATTTCATCGGCATAAGAGGTGGAAATCACGAGGGCATGCTGGTGCAAAGTGTGAATCGGCCCGCCCTCGCCGGCGGGGATGCGAAAAGTACACAGGGTTACCGGATCCAGCGCGAGGGTGTCATCGATTTTCTTCAGCAGAGCGTCGAACCCGGCGCCGGTACGGGCTGAGATCGCTACGGCGCCCGCGGGTTGATGGTCCGCGTCCTCAAGGATGCGGCGTGCGAGCGATGCGGCGTCCGGTTCGCCGGGGACCTGATCGATTTTATTCAGCACCAAAATCTGCAAGGTCGTATCGGCGCCGATCTCCTGCAACGTCGCCATAACATGCGCGGTGTGCCCCGCAGCTTCGGGCGAGCTGGCGTCCACCACGTGGAGCAACAACTCCGCCTCGACCACTTCTTCGAGCGTCGCGCGGAACGCTTTCACCAGCGTGGTGGGAAGATTGCGGATGAACCCCACCGTGTCGCTGACCAGCACCCGCCGGCGCGACGGCAGAGTAATATGCCGCACCGTAGGATCCAAAGTCGCGAACATCTTCGCGTCGGCAAGCACTTCCGCGCCGGTAAGCCGGTTGAACAAGGACGATTTGCCGGCGTTGGTGTAGCCCACCAGCGCAATGGTTGCGAGCGGAACCGCCTGCCGCTGCTGTCGCTGCGTGGTGCGCCCGCCGCGGACTCGTTCGAGGTCTCGTTCGATAGCGTGAATGCGCTGGTGAATACGGCGGCGGTCGGTTTCGAGTTTGGTTTCGCCGGGGCCGCGCGAACCGATGCCCGCGCCCAACCGCGACATCGCCGCTCCCCGTCCGGTTAATCGCGGCAGCAGGTAATTCAATTGCGCGAGTTCCACCTGCAACTGGCCTTCACGGGTTCGTGCACGCCGCGCAAAAATGTCGAGGATCAACTGGGTCCGGTCGAGAACCTTGACGTCCAGGGCCCGCTCGAGATTGCGCTGCTGGGTGGGCGTCAACTCCCGGTCGAAGATCACCACTCCGGCTTCGTGCAAATGGATGAGCGCCTTGAGTTCTTCCACTTTGCCGGAGCCAATTTGCGTGGCCGAATCCACCTTCGGGCGAGACTGAATCTGGCTTTCCGCCACGCGCGCACCCGCCGTCATAGCAAGCGACGCAAGTTCCGCCAGGGAGTCTTCCGCGCTCGTCAAACCTGATTCAACGCCCTGTGGCTGCCGTTTCGAGCTTCGGCCAGTGAGATTCAGTCCTACCAGGATCGCAACTTCTTCGGCGGCTGGCAAAGGTGCGTTCTAATGGTGTTCTTCGACCACCGGCAGGCTGGGCGCGGCGTGGCTACCCACCGACGCGGCGTTCGATTGCGGACCCGTATGGTAGGGCCGGGAGACTACCACCGTCGAAATTGCGTGTTTGAAAATCAGTTGTTCCTGGCTGTTGGTTTCAAGTACCACGGAGTACTTATCGAAGCTCTTAATGCGGCCGGAAAGTTTCACTCCGCTCATGAGATAAATCGTCAAGAACGTTTTATCTTTGCGCGCATTGTTTAGAAATGCTTCTTGGATATTTTGCGCTTGTTTTTCCATGGTACGTCCTTACTCTAGATGTGTCAACGGACCCCGGCAATCGTACGCCGTGATAAAAGTATATCCGCGCCTTTCATCATATCGTAATGCCCGCCTTCAGGTTCCTCGCACTCCACTATTCTTAGGTCAGATGGACTGCGAACGTGTCCGCCAATTGAACCATGCCGCCCTACGCGCCGATGGGCGCTATGTCCTTTATTGGGCGCAGATGAACCGGCGGGTCTCCTCCAATCACGCCCTGGAATTTGCCGTAAATATGGCGAATCGGCTGGGATTGCCGGTCCTCGTCTATGAGGGTGTGACCTGCTCCTATCCCCGCGCGAGCGACCGTTTTCACACGTTTTTGCTTGAAGGAGGGCCGGGCACGGCCAGCCGTTTGCGAGCGCTAGGCATCGGTTATTTGTTCCATCTGCGTCGGCGCCGGTCCGATCCCAACAACGCATTCTACCGGGTGGCCGCCGAGGCCGCGGCAGTGGTAACGGACGACTACCCTACGTTCGTCGCACGCGATTACAACCGCACGGTTCCGGCCAAGCTGGCGATCCCTTACTATGCGGTGGATTCCAGTTGCATCGTACCCATGGCGCACTTTACCAAGCAGGAATACGCGGCTTACACCATCCGGCCCAAGATCAGGAAGGTGCTCGAAGATTATCTTAAGCCGGTGAAGACGCCGCCAGTAAAACATCGATTCCGCAGTGAGCCGCCGCGCGAATTGCACACCGACGTGAACCCATCTAACATCGCGGCACTGGTAGCTTCTTGTGACATCGACCACTCAGTCCCGCCTTCGACGGAGTACCGGGGTGGTAGCGAGGAAGCGGAGCGCCGCCTCCGCTATTTCCTCGATCACAATCTGCGCCGCTATGCGAAGTTAAACCGCGAGCCCTCGGCTAACGCCACTTCCAGGCTCAGTCCTTATTTGCACTTTGGGCATATTTCCTCGCTCGAAGTGGCCCTCGCAGTACGGAAATATGCGGCCGAACACAAATTAATTGCGGACGAGTTTCTGGAGGAATTGATTGTGCGCCGAGAGCTGGCTTTCAATTTCGCTCGCTTCGCACCGGCGCTCGATTCGATCGACGCACTGCCGGATTGGGCGCGTGAGACGCTTGCGAAACACGCCTCCGATCTCCGGGAGCCGGTTTACACCAGCGAGCAGTTCGCGCAAGCCGCCACGCACGATGCCCTGTGGAACGCTACCCAGACCGAATTGCTCACTCGCGGCGTGATTCACGGCTACTATCGGATGTATTGGGGCAAGAAGATTGTGGAATGGTCGCCCACTCCCCGGAAAGCGCTGGCCACGATGATCTATCTTCATGATCGCTACGCACTCGATGGGCGCGACCCGAATACCTACGCCAACATCCTATGGTGTCTGGGCCTGCACGATCGCCCTTGGCCCGAGCGGGCTATCTTTGGAACCACACGCTCTATGACGCTGGAGGGGATGAAGCGCAAGACGGACGTCGCCGCCTATATTCGGGAAGTCACACCAGGAAGACTCTCATGAAGGTGGCCATCACCGGCGCGTCCGGTTTCATCGGTCGCGCCGTGGCCGAGCGCCTGCGGGGTTCCGGACACAGCGTAATTCCAGTATCGTTACGGGCGACGCTAAACCCGGAAGTCTTCGCGGGATGCCAGGCAGTGGTCCATTTGGCAGGCGAGCCGGTGGCGCAGCGTTGGACGGCGGCGGCTCGTCAACGCATTTTGAATAGCCGCGTCGAAGGCACTCGCTCCCTGGTGGCAGCGCTGCGGCACCAGCCGCCCGCCGTGCTGGTGAGCGCTTCCGCGATAGGATATTACGGTTCGCGCGGAGATGAGATCCTGACGGAAAGCTCGCCTGCCGGTTCCGGCTTTCTGGCGCAAGTCGCGCTCGGCTGGGAACAGGAGGCGCGGGCCGCGGAGACCTCCGGAGTACGAGTGGTGACGCCGCGCATTGGCGTCGTGCTGGGTCGCGGAGGCGGCGCGCTGGCCCAGATGACGACGCCTTTCCGGCTGGGAGTTGGCGGGCGTTTAGGAAGCGGACAACAGTGGATGTCCTGGATCGCGCTGGACGATCTGGTTTCTCTCATCGAGTTCGCAGTTACGAACACGGCGCTTCGTGGTCCGGTCAATGCGGTGGCGCCGAATCCTGTGACCAATGCCGGCTTTACGCGTGAATTGGCCGCGGCCCTGCGCCGCCCCGCAATTTTTCCCGTCCCGGAGCTCGCTCTCAAACTTTTATTTGGCGACATGTCGCAGGTGCTTTTAGGAAGCCAGCGAGTGCTCCCCGAGGCGGCAATGCGCGCCGGTTTCCGTTTCCGCTTCACGGAGGCAGGCGAAGCTTTACGGCAAATCTTCGCGTCCTGATGCGGCGGCGTTGGGTTCCCACAATACTTCGGCGACGCCGAGCACATGATTCACCCAACGGCTCCACACGAACATCGCATCGCTCAAGCGATTCAGATAGGATATCGTCTCGGGTGGAATAGATTCTTCGCGCGCCAGAGCCACCAGCAAGCGCTCCGCTCGCCGGCAGACGGTTCGAGTGAGGTGCAGCTCAGCGTTGAGGCGTGTACCTCCGGGAAGGACGAAGCTGCGCAGCGGAGGCAAGTCCGCATTCATGGCATCGATCTCGCGCTCGAGTTGCGCAATTTCGACGCCCGTCACGCGCGCCTGATGCGGATGCACGTCCGCGGGCTGCGTCGCCAGGATCGAGCCCAGGTTAAACAATTCATGCTGCACGCGCCGCAGGATCGCGGCCAGCGGCGCCAGTCTCGGATCTTCGCGGCAGGAAACCGTTGCCACGCCCACGAAACCGTTCAATTCGTCGACGGTTCCGTAGGCTTCGATCCGAGGCTCGTCTTTGGAGACCCGTTGGCCTCCCGCCAGACTGGTTTCGCCGGAATCGCCGCGCTTGGTATAGATGCGATTCAGTGCGATGCGCGGATCGCCGAACGGTTTTTCGCTCACCTACTCATGGGAACACAAAAAAGGAGGCGGCCTCCGGGCTCCGCCTCCACACCACTCGGGATCGTCACAGTTACTTTTCGACGATGTCCGACTTCATCGGGCCCAATGCTCCCAAGAGCTCACCCTTCTCTTTTTCCCCCACTTTAAATTTGTCGAGCGCGTCCACCAAGTCCCCCACTAGCGCGTCGAACTGCGGGCCTGTGATTCCCATGCCCATGTGCGCGGTCTTCATATCCTTGCCCATATACTTACAGGGGCCGCCGCTAGCCTGGCAGATCTGATTTACCAGCTTCATCTTGAACGATGCCAGACGTTGCGGGTCGGCAGCCGCGGCCGCGAAGAAGCTGTTGATGCGAGTGTCGGCGGCCACGCGCCCGACGAATTCATCTACTACTGCGGTGATGGCTTTCTTCCCGCCCAGCCGGTCGTACAAAGTCTTCTCTTTGGCCTGCGCCACCGGCATTAACGTGCAGACTGCCAGCGCGATCAGTCCAGTCCAGTTTCGAATTTTCTTCATTGCAGTTTCCTCTCCTTCGTTGAGGTATACGGAACCGGCAGGGTTTTGGATTTTCCGCATTTGACGAGAGGTTCCGGTTGGCGATAACGTCACAAGTGAAATGACTTCCTCGGGCCTTCTTTACCAGTCGGGTTTCGGCAATGAATTCGCGACAGAGGCTTTGGCCGGCGCTCTGCCGCGAGAGCAGAACTCACCGCAAACGAATCCCTTCGGTCTCTACGGCGAGCAGCTTACCGGGACTTCGTTTACGGCATCACGCACCGTTTCGCGCTGGTCCTGGCTTTATCGCATCCGCCCGGCGGTCCTGCACCAGCCTTTCCATGAGACCGGCGTGGGACTCCTCCGCAGCGGGCCTTTCAACGACGCCGTCCCAACCCCAAACCAGATGCGCTGGGCGCCCATGCCCGTGCCCACTAAACCCACCGACTTCCTGGATGGCATCGTGACCATCGGCGGCAATGGCGATCCTGCAATGCAGACGGGTGTGGCGATCCATCTTTATGTCGCCAACACTTCGATGATCGATCGCTTCTTCTATGACGCCGATGGCGAGCTGTTGATCGTGCCGCAGTTAGGAAAGCTGCGATTCCATACTGAGATGGGGATTCTAGAGGTGACGCCGGGCGAGATCTGTGTGATTCCCCGTGGCGTCCGCTTCCGTGTGGAATTGATCGAAGACACGGCCCGCGGTTACATTTGCGAAAACTACGGCCAATACTTGCGATTGCCGGAGCTCGGACCTATCGGGACCGCCGGCCTCGCCGCAGCGCGCGATTTCCTGGCCCCGGTTGCTTGCTACGAAGATCGCGAAGGCACCTTCCGCCTGGTGGCCAAGTTTGGTGGCGTTTTGTGGGAAGCGGAAATAGATCATTCTCCACTCGACGTGGTAGCCTGGCGCGGCAATTTGACTCCCTACAAATACGACCTTGCAAAGTTCAATTGCATGAATACAGTGAGCTGGGATCATCCGGACCCATCCATTTATTGCGTGCTGGTATCGCCATCGACGATTCCCAATACCAATAATCTGGAGCTGACCTGCTTCCCGCCGCGCTGGAGCGTGGCAGACCACACCTTCCGGCCTCCGCCTTTCCACCGCAATATCGCGAGCGAATTTATGGGCCTGATCTATGGCCAGTACATCGGCAAAGCCGAAGGCTTCGTACCGGGCAGCGCGAGTCTGCACAACTGCATGAGCGGCCATGGACCAGACGCCGCCGCGTTCGAGCGCGGCGCCCAAGCGGACCTAAAGCCCGAGTACCTAGGCAATACAATGGCCTTCCTATTCGAGACTCAGCTGCAAATCCGGCTGACTCAATTCGCGCTTCAAACCGAACTGGTGGATCGCGATTACTATACCCACTGGCAGGGCATCAAGAAACAGTTCCGGCCTGGTTAGAAATCGGGGGCGCCGGGGCGCGGCTTCCGCCAATCGAAAAATTGTAGCCGGCAGGGGCTACAGCGATTGACGGGCGCGCCGGTGAGCGCCTGCACCAGGGCTAGAGGATTTTGCGAGAAACCGTCAACTTTGTCCCTCTTGTTCAGCCGCTGCACGGCTTCGGATCCACAACGTATGCACCTCGAATAGCGG
>JANXXL010000229.1 GCA_025350625.1 Bryobacterales bacterium
TTCCAACGCCGGCTACAGGCGAGCAAGCACACTATATCCTTGAGCGGCTGGCTAACTTGTCGCGGCCCTTCGGAACAACGGTCGTGGCAAAAGGCGATACAGCGGAGATTAAATTCACCGGTGGAAAATAGGTCGGGCCGCGGGAATCGATAGCACACTCTTTGTCGGCTCTGTAGGGTTCCACCTTCCACTGCCGCCCGCCGAGCCGATCCAGTAGACCCAATCATCTCCTCGTCCGGGAAAAAATCGAGGACCACCGTTGCGCTCCAGGGCTTGGGGTACGCCGTACTCGTACAAGTGGATCGAGTGAAAAGCGACATCGGCGCAGAAAATAACGCCCAGGATGCCTTCCGATAATAGGAATTAACGGGCGCTTTCGGCGCTACTCCTGCCGATAAACGTTTTAACGTTCCGTCCCGCTATGAGTTCGTTTACTCGGCGTCTTCCCGCACTCGTAACTCGCAATGTCAGAGGTTCTCCTTAGTGTGCGCCCTTACTGGAAAGCTAGCGTTTCTGAAAACTCGCCTCGGGCGTCGTTCTCTCGTGAAGACCAACTCGCCTCGCTTTGCCGCGACTCCGCCGGCATATCTAAGGACACTACCCACGTGTCCGTTGTCGATAAAGACGGCAATCTCTTCGATGCTACACCTAGTGGCGGATGGATTACCGGTGCCGTAATCCTCGGTGACACCGGCATTGGCATGAGCATCCGCGGCGAACAGTTCTGGCTAGATAAGACCGAGGCCAACCACATCCGCCCACACGCTCGCCCTCGCTACACGCTGACTCCCAGCAAACACATCCACTGACCAACCCCGGGGTCTCAGTGATTTAGGAAAGCGGTATTCGGCAAAATTCTGACGTCAAGGTTTGCGATCGTATATCGCTTCACCTTCGGTCTGACCCAACACCAGATGCGTCACCTTGCCGTTTGCGTCCAAGAAGAATTCTGCGGCGGCGCCTGTCGACTCAAACGTCGTCTCCGACTGTGGAGTCAAAGGAAGAGCGTTCAAGTAGAGCCGGCCATCGATCAGGGTTACGTTTTGCTTCATACCTATGAAGCCCGAGACAATCCGCGACCCCTCGCGAAACTCATACCGTCCCGCGTACTTTGCGAGAACGGCCGGGCTCAGTGGCACACCCGTGTTTGCAGCGGCCACCATGTGAACCTTATTCCGGTCAGATTCGTTGCACACATTCTCCAGCATGTCCGTATCCGCCGCGTAGTTCACTGCCAGCGAGAAGCTCAGAGGCTTGGTCAACGTCTCGGGATCGTCGTAGGTGATCTGAAACTGCATGTGTCCGAAATCGGCACGCCGGAATCTCTCGGTGACGCGCAGGCTCTCGGAATGAGGGTGGCCTGCTCTATCGAGCCAAGTCCGGTCATTGAATCCCGCGGACTCGACCACCAACGTGTCGCCCTCCCAATGGCCCACCGAGTATCCCAACCACGTCGGGTTCGGATCTTTCGGGAGCTTGCGCCCGTCCAGGTAAATCTGTCGATAACGCCCCATTCCGCCCTCGTAAAGCACCGCCACCACCGTGGGCGATTGGATGATCCGGTACGTCGCGTTAAACATCTCTGAAGGACCGCCCGGCAAGCAATTCGTTACCGGATCGGCCCGATGGAAATCCGCGACACGTTTCTGGAAGACAGCTTCCGCCTCCGGCCGGAAGATACCCTCATCCTTCAGGTCTTGGATCACGTCCAAGCGATAAGCATTTACTTCGGGTTGCCACATGCCGGACAAATCTGGCTTGCCATCAGACGTCCGGGGCGCGGGAGCCGTCAGGTTCGGCTTACCATTGGGAGTCCGGGGAATTCCCGGCGTAGGCAAGTTCAGCCATTGAGCGCACAGTGGAACCGGCAGCAGCCAGAGGGCCGCGGCGATCGCGATTCTGTCCATTGGGCTTCCTCCCTCTCGGCTTACCGTCCTTAAGGTCTGTGGACTCGTCCGGCGACATTATACAGCATCGCGACGCTCCTTCCTCCGCAGCCTCCAGTTACGTGTCTCGATCAGTCAGGATGCCGCTATGTTCACACCAGCAACTGGCACAAAGACCGTCACCAATTCGCAGTCGCTTCCTTGTCACCAATTGCCAAGAGAGTAGAAATCGATCAATCCAGGATGGTCGACATCGGAATTGGAAATGGATAACGGCGCATGTAACGGAGTGTGCTTCCGCGTGGACTATCTTTATACTCCGAGACAGAGTTACCGCCTCGCGGGAGTCTTCTGAGCCACGCAGATAAAACTTTTAGTTATTTGGAGGGGGTTTCACCGAATGGTGGTTCCGGGTGAAAGTTTGTAGTCGGGATTCAGCAGCGTCGGCACGTCGCGTAGCTTCGATCTCAGCCCTCGACAGCCGGTCACAAGCTATGCAAGCTATGCCTTATAGTATCCCGCCGCTATCGCAAGGCGCCCAGCAAGAGGCCTCGACCAAACCTTAGGCAGTCTTCGCGTGCGGTAGAGCGTTCTGCCTGTATTACCCTGGCCACCCATTCAAGCCGCCAACCGGTATGGGCGGGTCCGGTGTGGGCGGGTCCGGTTGCCCCCTCCTCAGCTAGGGTGTATTCTTCTTCCGATGTCGTTCCGACCTGTCCGCAAAATAGCTGGGATCGGTAATGTGTTCCTGGGAACTGAGCTGGTGGATATCGCGGAGTATGAGCTCGAAATCTACGAGGAGAATCCTGAAGATCACGAACATCATGGAGCCAACTGGGCACCTGGCTCCAGGAAGATCGAGGGTACGGTAATCGGTGAGTTGCCCATCAGGAAAGATCTCAGACTTCTTACCGAAGAAGGGTACTCGGTGAAGTTTTATTTGCGGGACAGCTTCGGATCTGTCGTGATCTTAGATCCCATGCTTGATAGCAATGGAAATCCAGTACGCTAAACCGGGGGCGTACTCCACCGAACGAAGGCAATAACCCAGTCGCCCATATAACAAACCAGGACGTTGAACCCGACCTTCCAGCCCCCGCATCGGCGGCGCACACTTTCGCGTCCCATTGAAGTACAATTTCGGCGAGGTGCAGCGATGAAGGGCTTAGAGCGATCAAGCCGCCGGCAACTGCTTCGGATGGGCGCTTCGGTGGGCGGAGGACTGCTGGCAGCACGCGAGAGCATGCTGGCCGGCGAGAACACCCCGGGTCAGTTGGGCACTCCGCTAGGTCCCTACGGGGAGCGGTCGGTGTTTGAGAAGGCAGTTCGTTGGAGGCGGGAGAGTAAAACGCCGGAGACAGGGTCCAGTTTCACGCCTCTGCAGGACTCCGTCGGTACCGTGACTCCCTCGTCGCTCCATTACGAGCGTCATCACGCGGGGATACCCACCATCGATCCAGCCGAGCATCGGCTCGTGATTCACGGAATGGTGAACCGGCCGCTCTCCCTGACCGTGGCGGAGATCCGGCGTCTGCCCTCGGTATCGCGAACCCTGGTCCTCGAATGCGGCGGCAACAGCGGATCGGAATGGGCGGCCAAGACAGGACCCGATGTCCAGCGAAGCTACGGCTTGGTCAGTTGCAGCGAGTGGACCGGGGTCCCGCTGTCGCTATTGCTCACGGAGGTTGGTGTTCAGCCCGGCGCGTCCTGGGTGATCGCCGAAGGTGCGGACGCCTGCCGGATGGAGCGCAGCATCCCGATTGCGAAAGCGATGGACAACATCCTGGTCGCGTATGGGCAAAATGGCGAAGCGCTTCGTCCCGCACAAGGATATCCGCTGCGCTTAATTATCCCCGGGTGGGAGGGGAACACCAATGTCAAATGGCTTCACAGTCTGAAGCTCACCAATCAGGCTTACATGGCCCGGGATGAAACCGCGAAGTATACGGACCTGATGCCGGACGGCAAGGCACGGATCTTTACCTATCAAATGGAGGCGAAGTCGGTCATCACCTTTCCATCGGGCGAGCAAACGTTGTCAGGCCCCAATCTTTATGAGTTGACGGGTCTGGCGTGGTCCGGACGCGGGAGGATCGAGCGGGTCGAGATTACAACCAATGGAGGACGGAGTTGGGCGAAAGCGGAACTCCAGGAACCGCGGCTTCCCATTGCATTTACCCGCTTCCGACTGCCTTGGCGCTTTGACGGCCGCGAAGCTGTGATCGGCTCGCGCGCTGTCGACGAAAGCGGATACGTGCAGCCGACGCGAGAAGCTTTGATCGCCGCGCGCGGGACAAATTCCGCA
>JANXXL010000246.1 GCA_025350625.1 Bryobacterales bacterium
ATCCACATAATGCAGCAGTGCAATGCGCGCGCTGCGGTTGGGATCGTATTCGATAGCCGCAAGGTGACGCTCGAATGCGCGGCTACTATCGGCCAGGTGGGCAACGTCGAGCACGAAAACGTAAGCCTGGGCAAGGCCGGACGCAAGCGCTGGATGGGCAAGATGCCGCACAATCGCGGCGTCAGCATGAACCCGGTCGATCACCCGCATGGCGGCGGCGAGGGCAAGACCAGCGGCGGGCGGCATCCGGTGACGCCGTGGGGACAGCCTACACGCGGCTTCAAGACCCGCAACAACAAGCGGACGGATAAGTGGATCGTGACGCGGAAGACGAAGAAGAGGTAGCCGAATACATGGGACGCTCGTTAGCAAAAGGACCGTTCGTCGACGACCACTTGATGAAGAAGATGGAAGCGATGAACGTGAAGAGCGAGAAGAAAGTGGTGCGCACGTGGTCGCGGCGGTCGACCATTTTGCCGGAGTTTATCGGCCACACGCTGGCGGTGCATAACGGCAAGAAGTTCATCCCGGTTTACATCACCGAGAACATGGTGGGGCACAAGTTGGGCGAGTTTTCGCCTACGCGGACGTTTAAGGGACACGCGGCCAAGGCAGCGCCTGAGAAGACGGCGAAGCCGGCTACATAGAGGACAACATGCAAGCCAGAGCGGAAGCCAGATATATTCGCACATCGCCGCAGAAGGCGCGGCTGGTGATCGACCTGATTCGCGGCCAGAAGGCCGGGGACGCGATCAATATTTTGCGCACCACCAATAAGCGGGTCGCGCCGTCGGTCGAGAAAGTGCTGCGGTCGGCGATTGCCAATGCCGAGAATCGTTCGAGCGATGTGGACGTCGATAAGCTGCTGGTCACCGAGTGCTACGTCAATGAAGGTCCGCGCATGAAGCGGGTGCGGCCGGCTCCTATGGGTCGCGCGTACCGCTATCAGCGGAGGATGGCGCACATTGTGGTCGAGGTTGGCGACGGGATCGGCGCCGACGGCCAGCATACGGCCAGAGTCAAAGCGGCGCCCCGAGTGAAATCGGCTGGCACCGGAGATCAGAAGGCCGGTAAGGCAAAGACCGGCACGAGTAAAAGCAAACGCGGCAACAAGGCGCAAGTCGGCGGGAAAAAAGCGGGGGGCAAAAAGTAGATGGGGCAGAAAACACATCCCTACGGGTTCCGGCTGGGCGTCACCAAGACTTGGCGGTCCCGGTGGTTCGCCAAGCAGGACTACGCCAAACTGCTGCATGAAGACCTGGAGCTGAAGGCCTCCCTGCGCGACCGTCTGAAGGCGGCAGGCGTCAGCTCGATTGAAGTGGACCGTCCCGGCAACAAGCTGCGCATCACCATTTCGACGTCGCGTCCCGGTATCATCATCGGCCGCAAAGGCGCCGAAATCGAAAAGCTGAAGAGCGACCTGGCGAAGAAGACCAAGCGCGAAATTTTCATCGATATTTTGGAAGTGCATAAGCCCGAGCTGGACGCGCAACTGGTGTCGGAATCAATTGCGCTGCAACTTGAAAAGCGCGTGGCGTTCCGCAGGGCGATGCGCAAGGCGGTCGATTCCGCGCTGCGCTTCGGCTGCAAGGGGATCAAGGTTCGCGTTTCGGGGCGGCTGAACGGGGCCGAAATCGCGCGTACGGAATGGTATCTGCAGGGGCAGCTTCCGCTGCATACCCTGCGCGCCGATATCGATTACGGTTTTAGTGAAGCCCACACCACTTACGGTGTGATTGGCGTGAAGTGCTGGGTCTATAAGGGCGAGATTTTGCCGGGCGGGCCGCGCAAGGGATTGCGCAACGAGCCCGAGCCGCGCCGCGCGCCCCGTCCGGAACGGCGAGACCGGGATCGCGACCGCGGTGATCGTGACCGGGGACCGCGGCCGGTTGCTCCTGTTGAGCACGGAGCCGTGCAAGGTGCGCCGGGCGAGATGGGACCCAGAACAAGCGCTCCCATTCTGCCGCCCATGGCTGCTCCCACCACGCCGAGCTGGAAGCAGGAACCCAAGGAAACCAAGCCTGAGGGCGGTGGCGAACCCGAAGGAGGAAAAGAGTAAGCCATGTTGATGCCCAAGAAAGTCAAATACCGCAAGCAGCAGCGCGGGCGCATGGCGGGCAAGGCCTGGCGCGGCTCTTCGCTCGCGTTCGGCGACTTCGGTTTAAAGGTGCTCGAGTGCGGCTGGATCACGGACCGCCAGATTGAAGCGGCTCGCGTGGCTATGACGCGTTCGATCAAGCGCGGCGGCAAAGTTTGGATTCGTCTGTTTCCGGACAAGCCCATCACCAAGAAGCCCGCTGAAACTCGTATGGGTAAAGGAAAAGGCGCTCCGGACCAGTGGGTGGCGGTGGTGCGGCCCGGCAAGATTCTGTTTGAGATGGAAGGCGTGACTAAAGAGCTGGCGGCGGCGGCAATGCGCCTCGCGGCGGCGAAGATCGGCTTGCCCACCAAGTTCGTCACGCGGGAATTAGCGGAGTAACGGCGCATGAAAGAGAACGCGGATAAAGCACGAGGCCTGGATGCGGCCGAGATCTCGAAGCAACTGCGGGATGCATCGGAACAGATGTTCCGGCTGCGCTTCCAGTTAAGCATGGGGCAGGCCGATGGTTTGACCAAGCTGCGCAAGCTGCGCCGGGAGCGCGCGCGCATGTTGACGATCCAGCGCGAGCGCGAACTGGGGCAGTCCGAAACGCCGGCAGCGAAGCCGGTTAAGGCGACGAAAGCTACGGCCAAGGCTCCGGCGAAAAAGGTGGCTGTGAAGAAAGCGGCGCCGAAAGCGGCGGTAAAGAAACCGGCCGTTAAAAAAGGTAAGGGATAGAGCCTATGGCGGAAACCAAAGCAGGCAACCAGGCGGAGAAGGCCAATAAGAACGAAAAGGTTGGTCATGTGGTCGCGAATAAGATGGCCAAGACCATTGTGGTCGAGGTCACCAGACGCGTGGCGCATCCGCTCTATAAGCGAATCGTCAGCAAGCGCAAAAAGTTCTACGCGCACGATGAAGAAGGCCGGGCCAATGTAGGCGACGTGGTGCGCATTATCGAGTGCCGTCCCATGAGCAAACTGAAGCGCTGGCGCTTGGGCGAAGTGATGCGCAAGGCAGTACAGGTGACGACGGATCTGAGCTCCATCGGTATTCAGCCGGGCCGGGAACAGCGGCCCTCCGTAAAGAGAAAGAAAAAGAGCAAAAGCCGCTAAGCTGGTCGAGCGGACGATTGAGGAGATAAGTTTATGATCGGGATGCGAACAATTCTCGAGGTGGCCGATAACAGCGGCGCGCGCCGGCTGCAATGCATCCTGCCGCGCGGCGGCGATCTTGGGTTGCGCGCGGGGCTGGGCGATATTATTACCGCCAGCGTGAAGGAAGCCGCGCCGGATTCGGCCATCAAAAAGGGCAAGGTGGTGCGCTGCGTGGTGGTGCGGATGCGCAAGGAAACCCGGCGCAAGGATGGCACTTATATCCGCTTCGATTCAAATGCTGCGGTGCTGATCAGCGATATTGGGGAGCCCATCGGGACACGCGTGTTCGGTCCGGTGGCGCGCGAATTGCGTGAGAAGAAGTTCATGAAAATTGTGTCGCTCGCTCCGGAGGTGATTTAGTCCATGGCACGAAGAATTCCTCCGCGGCATCAGAACAAGCCTAAAGTACGCTTGAAAGTCAAAATCAAGAAGGAAGACACCGTTAAAATCATCGCCGGGCGCGATCGCGGCAAGACCGGAAGGGTGTTGCAGGTGGATGCGGTCAAGGGCAAAGTGCTGATCGAGGGCATGGGTCTGGTGAAGCGGCACACGCGCCCTAATCCGCAGAAGCAGATCAAGGGCGGCATTGCCGAGCGCGAGAGCCCCATCGCGATTTCGAACGTAATGGTTATGACTGCGGGCGGCGTGGCCACGCGGGTGGGCTACCGCGTCGAAGGCAATCATACGGTGCGCGTCGCTAAAAAGGGCGGCGAGACTTTGGATAAGAAGTAAGGAAGAAATATGGCGCGGCTGAAAGAGCTTTACCTCAAAACAGTGGTTCCGGCCCTCACCAAGGAGTTCGATTATAAGAACCCCATGGCGGTGCCGAAAATCGAAAAAATCTCGCTCAACGTAGGTATGGGCGAGGCGACGCAGAACGGCAAGCTGATCGACGGCGCGGTGAACGAGCTGACGGCCATCGCCGGGCAGAAGCCGGTGATCACCAAAGCGCGGAAATCGATCGCGGCGTTCAAGCTGCGTGAGAACATGCCTATCGGCTGCGCGGTGACGCTGCGCGGCGACCGCATGTACGAGTTTTTCGACCGGCTGGTGAATGTGGCGCTGCCCCGCGTCCGCGATTTCCGCGGCTTATCGACGAAGTCCTTTGATGGCCGCGGCAACTACACGCTAGGCCTGAAAGACCAGTTGATTTTTCCCGAGATCGATTACAACAAAGTCGAGAAGAGCAAGGGAATGAATATTTGCATCACCACCACGGCTAAAACGGACGCCGAGGGACAGGCGCTGCTGAAGCACATGGGAATGCCCTTCAGCAAGTAAAGGATTTCATGGCGACTACTGCGAAAATTGCACGAGACAGGAAACTGGCGATCGCCAAAGAGGCGAAGATCCCCAAGCTGCAATGCCGGCACCGCAACCGCTGTTTGCGTTGCGGGCGGCCGCGCGGCTATTTACGAAAATTCAAGCTGTGCCGCATCTGCTTCCGAGCGCTGGCGCTGGCCGGGGAAGTTCCCGGCGTAATCAAGGCCAGTTGGTAGAAACGACGCAGGAGGACGACAAAGAATGACCACATCCGATCCGATCGCCGACATGCTGACACGCATTCGCAACGCCATGGCCACGCGCCACGCGAAAGTGGACGTGCCTTCATCGAAGCTGAAAACGGACATTGCCAAGATCCTCAAGGACGAAGGCTATATAGCCAACTTCAAGCTGACTGAAGAGGGCAACAAGAAATCCATCCGCATTTACCTGAAATACACGCCTGGGAATGTGCCGGTGATCTCGCGAATCGAGCGGGTGTCGCGGCCGGGATGCCGGGTGTATGTAGGGTCCAAGGAAGTGCCGCGCGTTTTGGGCGGCCTGGGGATCAATATCCTGACCACGCCGCGGGGCGTGATGACGGGTTCATCCGCCCGCAAAGAAGGCGTCGGCGGCGAAGTGCTGTGTCACGTTTGGTAATGGCGGGCTGCGGAGATAGATTTTATGTCTAGAGTTGGAAAAAAGCTGATTCCGATGCCGAAGGGCGTAAAGGTCACGGTGGGCGATCAGGTGACCGTGGAAGGGCCGAAGGGCAAGCAAACTGTTCCGGTGCCCAAGGGCATTACATTTTCGGAAAAAGACGGGGTTTTACAAGTTCTGCGCGACGGTGACGATAAGGCTGCGCTGCATGGATTGACGCGCGCGCTCACCGCGAACGCGATCCAGGGTGTTTCGACCGGCTTTACGCGCGAGTTGGCCATCTTCGGAATCGGCTATCGCTGCGATGTGAAGGGCAGAATTGCTACTTTCACTCTGGGTTATTCGCATCCGATCGAATTTTATCTGCCGGACGGCGTCGATTTGAAAGTCGACAAACCGGCTAACAATTTAACGCCATTGACGCTCACCGGGTCCGACAAGCAAGTAGTCGGGCAGGTAGCGGCGAAGATGCGGGCGCTGCGGCCGCCGGACCCTTATAAAAATAAAGGTATCCGTTACGTGGGTGAAGCATTGCGCAAGAAGGTCGGCAAGACCGGCGCGTCGGGAGCCAAGTAATGTCACGCGATTCTAAAAATGTGATTCGTTTGCGGATTCATACCCGCATTCGCCGCAAGGTAAAGGGCACCCCGGAGCGGCCGCGCCTCGCGGTATTCCGCAGCGTGAAGCATATTTACGCGCAGGTGATTGACGATACCGCGGGTCACACCGTGGTCGCCGCGTCATCGTCCGAGAAGGCGACGGCGATGGGCAAGAGCGGCGGCGGCAATCTTTCCGGCGCCAAAGCCATCGGCAAACTGGTGGCCGAGCGGGCCAAGGACAAAGGAATCAAGGCCGTGGTATTCGACCGCGGCGGGTATCATTATCACGGCCGCGTGAAAGCGCTGGCCGAAGCGGCCCGTGAAGCGGGATTGGAGTTTTAATCAAGCATGTCGACAACTACAACAAAGCGGATTGACGCCAATAGCCTGAACCTCAAGGAACAGGTGGTGTCCATCAATCGCGTCACCAAGGTCGTCAAGGGCGGCAAGAACCTGAGCTTCTCGGCGCTGGTGGTGGTGGGCGATCCGGGCGCCAAGATCGTGGGCTTTGGCACGGGCAAAGCTAAGGAAGTGCCGGCGGCAATCAAGAAGGGCATCGAAGCGGCCAAGAAGAATTTGCGGCGGATTCATGTGCTGGCGACCACTATTCAGCATCCAGTGCTCGGTCGATTCGGCAGTGGACGAGTGCTCCTGAAACCTGCACCTGCCGGAACCGGGGTGATCGCGGGCGGTCCGGTGCGCGCGGTGATTCAGGCTGTCGGTATTCCGAACGTGCTGACGAAAACCATTGGCTCGCGCAACCCGCATAACGTGGTGAAAGCCACCATCAACGCTCTCGAAGGGCTGCGGGACAAAGGCGAAATCGCCGACATGCGCGGTCTGGCATTGGATAAAGTGAGATAGCCATGGCGGGAACCATTAAGATCAAACTGATACGCAGCATCATTTGCACGCCCGACAAACATAAAGTGATTGTCCGAGCATTGGGACTCAAAAAGATGAACCGTATTGTGGAACGTCCGGACACGCCGGCCTTCCGCGGCATGGTGAAGAAGATTCCCCATCTTTTGGCGATCGTCGAATAGAGGAACCTTATGAACCTTAGTCAGCTAAAACCGCCCCCCGGCCAGAAACACAAGAAACGGCGCCTGGGTCAGGGCATGGGCACCGGCCGCGGAAAGTTTTCCGGCCGCGGAGCCAAAGGCGCCAAGTCGATTTCGGGCTATTCTCGCATGCGCGGCTTTGAAGGCGGCCAGATGCCGCTGCACCGCCGCTTGCCCAAGCGCGGATTCACCAATATTTTTAAGAAAGAATATGCCATCGTGAACGTCAGCTCTCTTGAGAAGCTGGAAGGCTCGTCGTTCGATGCCGAAAGTTTGCTAAAGCTGGGCGTGATTCGCAAGCTGAGGCAGCACGGGCTCAAAGTTCTCGGTTCGGGCGAACTGAAGCGCCAGATCACCGTGAAGGCGAATATTTTCTCTAAGTCGGCGCTCGAAAAAATTCAGGCGGCCGGCGGCACTGCGGAAGTTATCGGGAGCTAACCAGGAGTCAACAGGCCATGAAGTTCCTAGAAGCCGTAACCAACGTCTTTCGCGTTCCGGATCTGCGCAAGCGGCTCCTGTTCGCGCTGGCTTTGCTCGCGGTGTATCGCCTGGGCGGACACATCCCCACGCCGGGCATCGACACCAACAAGCTCGAAGACTTCTTCCGTCAGAATCAAGGGACGCTCTTCGGCTACCTGGATGTATTCAGCGGAGGCAGCTTTCGCCGTCTGACCATTTTCGCGCTGGGCATCATGCCCTACATCACGTCGTCGATCATTTTGCAATTATTGACGGTGGTGGTGCCGACCCTCGAAAAACTGCAAAAAGAAGGCGAACTGGGGCGGCGCAAAATCACCCAGTGGACCCGTTACCTGACGGTGATCCTGGCTCTGATTCAATCCTTTGGTATCGCCATGGCGTTGCAAGGCGCGCAGCAGGGTTTTGTCACCAATCCTGGACCCGGTTTCGTGATGATGACCATGCTCAGCCTTACTACTGGCACGGCTTTCATTATGTGGCTGGGCGAGCAGATCACCGAGCGCGGCATCGGCAACGGGATGTCGCTGATCATCTTTACCGGCATCGTGGTGGGGCTGCCGAACGCCATCCTCGAAATGGTTACTAAGGTACAAACCGGCGACTGGAATGCCCTGCAAGTGATTATCATCCTGGTGATGATGGTTGGCGTGGTGGGCTTCATTGTTTTAGTCGAACGCGGCGAGCGCAGGATTCCGGTGCAATATGCCAAGCGCGTCATCGGGCGGCGCATGATGGGCGGACAATCCACGCACCTGCCTCTAAAGGTGAATGCGGGCGGCGTCATTCCAGTGATTTTCGCCAGCTCGCTGCTGGCCTTCCCGCAAACATTGGCCACCACGCAGTTCGTCAAGGACTCGCCGGTATTGAGCGGAATGCTGGGCGCGATGGCGGGTTCGACGCCCCTCTATTATCTGCTCTACACCATGCTGATTATTTTCTTCTGCTTCTTTTATGTTTCGATTATTTTCAATCCCAACGAAGCGGCGGACAACATGCGCAAGTACGGCGGCTTCATCCCGGGCATCCGTCCCGGCAAGAACACCGCCGACTACATGAACAATATCTTGACCAAGATCACGGTGGTGGGCGGGTTGTATCTGTCGATCCTGTCGCTGCTGCCGCAGATTATGATTTCCGGA
>JANXXL010000343.1 GCA_025350625.1 Bryobacterales bacterium
GAGCAGTTGACGTCCAGTCACCGTTGGCGCCTCATCCTGCTCGCCATCGTACGCGATTTCCCTCTTGCCCCAGCCATGGATACGCCCTCAGCCGGGTTCCAGATGGCGTAACTGAGATCACCCAACTGCCGTTTTTAGGATTATGGACGGTAAGTCACGAATTCGCGTGAATTGCTTCAGTGTGCCAGTCAGATCTCGCCGCCGGTACATCCGCCTGGCTTCCGTGGTGACGGCGCTGGTGTCGGAGGCGAGCTGACAGGCAGATTCAGAGCGAGCGGGATGAGTATAGGGATGGGTTTGAGGGCAGCGCTAGTGATCTCCGCCCCTCTCGGAAAACCAAGGCGGCGGGGTGTCATGCCGGACCAAAAGAAATGCATCCTTCCGCATGTATGCCCAAGAGCGGTTCTAAGGAGGGGGCAAACGTATCCAGGATGACGCCAAGCGCTTTCAAATCTTTAGGCAAGCATTGCACTCCGGCGATCACTTCCTTAAGCTCCAGGTCCGGGCCAAAATCAAACCAGCATAGGCCGCTCTCATCGGGCTGGTCATTGATGCCAACTACTAAGCGGACCTCCTGCCCGTAGTTCCAACTCTCGTGCTTTGTGCGCAACATTGCAAGCATCAGGGTCTCTGTTATATCCTCTGGTTTTCGGATACTAAGCAGGTTTGGTTGATAGTGAACGTCCAGGCCGTGGTCGTCCGGTATGTCGAAGCCGAGGCAGACCCCGGTGTGTGAGGCTCCATAGTGGCTCCAGAGCAGGATATTGTCCCAGTTCCGGCTGAAGCATAACAAGCCATTCCGCGTTCTGAAATTGCAAATATAGGCATCTACTAGCCGCTCCACTTCAGGATCCGTGGTATCGACGGCTACCTGATCGAACGGATCGTTCAGGTCGTCAATGGTGGAGAGCTTCAACCGGCGTCTAGAGAGGTTATCGAGGCCGTATCGGGCGGACATGAACTTGTAAACGCGCCTTGGCATGAATCCTTCATTGTACGAACGGACGCCCTCGCGTAATAAACTTGGCGTGGCGTTCCAGGCGGGCGCCAATAATACCGCAGCATACACTAGAGCCAATGCGCAATCGCCGCGACCGCGACGTTGCGAATCCACTGCCCGAAGGTCTTCGGCTCGGGGCGGTTCGACATGGGCGAGGTAGCAGGTTTGACTTCTCAGGGCCTCTTTAGGGATTCCGCAGCGTGTGGGACGTAGATGAGCTGCTTCAATTCGTCGATGATCTCCGGGTAGAGGGCGAGCGTAGAATTGTGAGACGTCGATGATAGCCGATGTGTGATAGATTTCCGCTTGCGGGTTCCGAAGTAGAGGTTTTTCCAATTAAGCGCCGAATGGGCGGCGTCTTTTTCCTCAAGCTTACGCTCAACAAGGCCTGGAACAATAGTGCGAAAGTGCTGAGGAGGGTGATTCGCGGCATCTTCGATATAGCGTAGGTCGAGTTGTTCAACTGGCGTGCCCTGCGGAGACAATCGTGTATCGCGCGGAAGACAGTAACGGCGCACTTCCCATACGGTCTGATCGAGTGTGAACAGTTCAAATCCATTGCCACAGTAGGGGAAAATGAAATACCGATCAACATCCCAGTCGTCAACGAAGCTAATGAAGTCACGGACCTTGGTAGACAACTTCAGGGGAAAGCTCGGCTCCAAGTTCGCGAGTAGGGTCTTCAGCGAATGCGTGGGCTTCAATTGGGGAATGCGTCGAAAGAGCAGTATCGCTTTAAGATATTTTTCTAGAGCCTGCTGGCTCGACCAGTACGCCTGCATTAACAGCTCCGCCCGATAAGCCATCCCGGCGGCAATGTAATCTCCGTCGGCAACGTCTCGGAAAGAACGAAGCGCGAATTCATTGAGAAGCCGCTCGCGGATCTCTGGCTGTAATTCTGGCTGTAATGAAGACATCAATCAGTATTGTAGGCGCGCTCTGCCAGGCACGATGATGAGCCTCTTCCAAGGAAAGCGTTAGCCGCAAATTTCGTCCACCGAACGATATTGTCCACTCACCGGGAATGCTTTAGCGAAGGCGGTCGAATAATCAGCAACCCAGCGTTCGGATCATTCTCGAATTCAGAAATACGTATTGCATTCTGCCGAAGGAGTTCTTCGATCACGTTAAAAGGGAAATCGCAACGCTCTAGGTGAATCAGTTTAGGCGGCGGACCTCTCCGATTGAACAGGGCGACGAAATCAGCGTCCGCCGTGATGACGGTATAGCCATTTTCTCTTGCCCAATTCCAGATTTCTTCGTCAGCCGCCTGTTTGAGGCCGACATCGCGCACATGGATCAGGCCCGTAAACAGGGACGCCAAGCGAAACGTAAGCCGTGGAGACAGATTCTCGTCGAGAAGCAGGCTCAAACGAGATGGGATCGGCGGCCGGCTTCGGCGGCAAACTGATAGACAGCCGGAAAATCAGCCTTCTCGAGGTCGGGATGTTCGTCGAGAATTTGCTCCACGGTCATTCCAGCACCCAGCCAACCGAGGACATCCCAGACTGTAATTCGTAGCCCGCGGACGCAGGGCTTTCCGCCGCGTTTACCCTGCTCCGTTGTGATCCTGGTGGTGGTCGTTGATGGCATGGAGGAACCTTATCTCTACCAGTATTATGCCATCGTTTGGGAGCCTTTGCGGAAGGTCTGCCTAGTTTACCCGCCTATCCGAGACTGACCGCAACCGGATAACGAAGGGGAAGCCGCCGGTATACATCATTTCCCGTGACGCAAAGGACACATACCACGCCCAACGCTTCTTTTCCGTGGCCGTGCGCGACGCCAATTTGACATCTAACGGCAAACCGCCGCAGCGAACCTACGCAGAGGCTCAGTGCACTTTCAGGAACAAGAAACGCGTTTACCAACGTTCAGAATGGCCATCGAGGTATATCCTCGGCTCACCGGGCATGCTTCAGCAAAGGTGGCCGAAGAATGAGCGAACCGGCGTGCGGATCATTCTCGAATTCAGAAATCCGAATTGCATTCCGGCGAAGGAATTCTTCGATCACGTTGAAAGGGAAATCGCAACGCTCGAGATGAATCAGTTGAGGCGGCGGACGTCTCCGATTGACTAGAGCGAAGAAATCAGCATCCGCAGTGATGACCGTGTAGCTATTTTCTCTTGCCCAATCCTGTCGCCACGGCACATCGAATCCCGACCATTGCCTTCTGCATTCTTCGGGATGCTACGCAATATCGCGAAGCGGGCGGTGATAATTTCGACCGCCGAACCCGCGGCCGGCTTGTCAGGAGATTACAACGTCTCGGACTCGAAGTCTCTCTTCAACCTAAATCCGCCGCACTCTTCTCTCCAGTCCCAGGCACTCATGGCAAAAGAGACCGTCTCTGTAAATGCGCCCAACGCGCAATCCCGTGTAACCATGTGCCGTTCTAAATAGAAGTTTTCGAAGGATTTGGAAAATTGAGTTTACAGAGCGGGTGAAAACAAATGATTTCCCGGACCAATTGCACGTGCCGGTATGGGAGTGTTGGAAGCACCAGCGACTACGAAGGCCCTCCAACGCCCGCTGGTGAACCGGCTCTATGAAATCCGGCTGAGAATTCAGTTCTAGAGAGCGGTGTATGCCTCCGAGTGCTTCCCGATGCCTGCGGATTGGCAGCGCGCCGACATTTTCACCTAAATCCGGCAGTTCGATTCTTTCGGATCGGGCCAGGGAGCTGAAACAGTTCCGGATTTCAGATGTTTCACAGTTCACCATTCGGAAATAACTGATTCCGTTGCAACTGGTTGCGGGCTAGAGACCTTTCCGGTCTTGGACGCTCCAACTGCCGGATTTAAGTTTAAGGAGCTTTACGCCCGCATGCCCGCGCTCCAGAGCTACGAAGTGCGCCGCGGCCAGCAGCCTGACCGACCGGAGCGCCCTGAGTTCAAAACGAGAGACTGGCAGCGATTGCGCCGCCACCATTCATGCCCAGTCAGATCTATCGAGCGCTTCAGATCAACACGGATAACCTGGCCTGTCCAGCTATTTTTAGATGCTCCGCCAGTATTTCGACCGAAAACTGTCGATCGGTCAAAACCAGCCGATATGACAAGCGATGGAAGAGCTGGTTCAACAACTCGTCGCGGACTTTCCGCAGAATCCGACCGCAATAAGCCGGGCTCTGCGCAAGCTTTCGGGTGATAACTGGCACGAATTCCTGGCAGCCAGCGTTGCCGCTTTGACTGCCAACGATCTATCGCAGGGCACCCGTTATCTGGTATCGCTATTGCTGCGTGAACATGCGCTGTATGGCGCACTGTGCGATCCCGCACTCTTAAGCATCTCCCAGGCCGTGGCCATCGTAAGGATCGCGTTGGTGGTTGACCCGCGCTTTGGTGTTGACTTCGCCCGGCGATTAACCTCACTTGAATCCATCGATGAACGGGAGGCGGAACGGATTTTGAAGATCCTGGAAGAGGTGTCGGAATCGATGAAGATCCGGCCGTCCCTCGGACCGCTTCTTCGTCATCCAAGCTGCCGCATCCGGTCAAAGGCGGCGTTATTGATCGGCCGGGCGAATAGAAATCCGGAACTGGCCGCGGAACAAGTGTCGGACGAAGATGCCCGGGTTCGTGCCAACGCCGTGGAGGCGCTGTGGGAGATCGACGATCCCGGCTGCGCGACTGTATTCTATGACGCCGCCCGCGACTCCCACCAGCGTGTAGCGGGCAATGCAATCGTCGGTCTATACAAGCTGCACCATGTTTCCAGCATCCGGCTGCTGCTCGAACTCGCGGAACGGCCTGGCCTTCCCTGGCGGATCACCGCCGCCTGGGCGATGGGAATAACCGCCAGTCCCCGATTTCAGCCGACACTCACCCGTCTGATGAATTCCGGCGATGCGCAATTGCGTCAGCACGCCATAAGATCTCTGGCTCGAATACGCCAGACAAGCCGTTCGTCACAACTCGCCGGAGCCCTCAGCATCTCCGTCCACACATTTACGAGCGATCCCGAAGGTCGCACGAATTTAGTCGCAACAGTTCGTTCCGGCATCGGAAAGCACGTACCAAACCTCCCTCCCACGGACTTCCTCCTGCGGGATGGAGAACAATGGATTCAGGATTATTCGGTGCAGGAACATTCCGAGCCTACATCGGTCGCGCTTGGACTTCTAATTTCGGCAACCATCCACTTCGCGGATCCCGGGCTGCTAACTTATCTTGATCGGCAACAGCCCGCCGATCAATGGTGCCTGCAGCGTTACGATACCAATCCTTCACCGGATCCCGGACCTGCACCGGTACCCGCGCTTTCAAGCCGGCCCGGCATACTGGGATTGGATGCCCCGGAAATTCCGCCGGTGCGATTTCAATCCGCCATTCAATTCATTTGCGATATCGGGGCTCTTGGCAAATACCTCGCGGACGATACGCTCGGCAGTATCCCCCTGCTTGGATTCGCTGGCGCTTTCCACGCGATGGTTGAGGCTATCGTAGCCGTCCCCGGCTCGCGCCACCTGATCTGCGTTGCTGACGCTACCTTCATAGACTCCGGCGACCTATCGGTCGCCGCCGCGCGCGCCCGCCGGGCAAAAGTGGCCATCCACGCCGTCGTGCAAACGGACAGGGCGGCCGGATTCTTTGAGATGCTTTGCCGGGACACCGGCGGCGGCGTCTACCGCATCTCCGGCGTCCACGAAATCCCCGCCATATTGTTACGCATCCAAGAGTCGCTGCTGGACCGCTACGAGATCTCCTTCACCCGAACCAATCCCGAACTCCAAGATGTTACCGTGCAAATCTGCTCCCCGTGCGGCTATGGGGAACCAACGACGGCGGCCCCACTGCCGGTTCCCCATCCCCCAAGTATCATCACCGCTTCGCAGTCATCCGATGAGGCGCATGACAGCTAACGCACCCCACCTCCGGCTTACACGGCGCCGGCAGCACCGCATGGCACTTCACGCACTGCTGCTGCATCTGCTTCGCCGTTCGCAAGCTATGCACCCCATGACAGGTAGCGCAGTTAGCTGACTTCACGGCAGACCTCGACACCACCAGCGCGGCATGCTTCGTGGTCAGATACTCCTTCTTCTGCGCGGCATGGCATGAGCCGCAAAGCGCGGGCACCTCGTCCGGAGCGGCAACGCGGTCCGGCGACGCCGCACCAGTGGAAGTCCGGTGCTTCACGCTCTGCCCGTGGCAGGCGTCGCAGCTCAGCCCTTTGGCGAAATGGGGATGCGTCTCCAGGTCCGCCACCTGCTCGGCATGGCAAGGCGCGCAATATTCATGCGTCTTCTGCGCCCCCAGCGGCAGCACGAAAAGCAATAGGGGCAGCCACTTCATCCACGCTTCACCAAACCGCGGTCAATCGATGCCAGCGCCGGCTTGCCCGCCA
>JANXXL010000361.1 GCA_025350625.1 Bryobacterales bacterium
GGCGAATCGCCGCCATCCTCGACCGGAACCACAATCGCTTTCACGACGAAAACGCCGGATTCTTCGGCTTTTTCGAGGCGGAAAACGATCCGGCTGTAGCCCATGCGCTGCTGGCCGCTGCCCGCAAGTGGGTTTTTGAGCGCGGCGCCAACTTGTTGCGCGGACCGGTTAACCCCTCTACCAACTACGAATGCGGAATACTCGTCGATGGTTTCGAGTTCGACCCCAAGATCATGATGACCTATAACCCTCCGTACTATTCCCAGCTCATGGAACAAGCGGGGCTGAGGAAGGCTAAAGATCTCTATGCCTATGGAGGGCTCGCTCCTAAAGTAGACATCAGGAAGATCGAGCGGGTCGCCAACCGCGCCCTCGCCAAGCACGAATTTCGCATCCGGCCGATTGATATGAAGAATTTCGACGCGGATGTGATGCGCGTCTGGGAAGTCTACAATTCCGCCTGGAGCCGCAACTGGGGTTTCGTGCCGATGACCCGCGAAGAGTTTTTTTTAATGGGCAAGGAGATGAAGCAGATCCTAAAACCCGAACTCGTTTTGATAGGCGAAGTTAAGGGCCGAGTGGTGGGTTTTGCATTAGCTTTACCCAACGTAAATCATGCGCTCAAAAAGGCGTATGGGAACCTTTTCCCCACGGGTCTCCTGAAAATCCTGTATTATCAACGATTGATCAAGGATGTGCGGGTTTTCGCCCTCGGGGTTACCGAGGAGTACCGTACTACCGGTGTAGCCGCGGGGTTTTACGCTACTCTTGTACGTAATGCTCTTAAATTAGGCTACGACGGCGAGTGCGAGATGTCCTGGATACTGGAAGATAACACATTGATGAATCGTTCAGCGGAACTAATGGGTGCAAGGCGGTATAAGACCTACCGAATCTACGAATGGAATTGAGTGCTATGAGTGCATCGGCTACCAGCAGTTCCGCCAGAAAGAAAAGCAGCGGATCCAGCGACATTTTCGAGAAGTGCCGCAATTTTACCCGTCCTACTGACCTGCGGGACGCGGGCCTCTACATGTATTTTGAGGTTTTCGAGGAGCGCAAAGGATGCGAACCAGGGGAAGTTCGCTTAGGGAATCGCAAGGTCCTGATGTTCGGGTCGAACGATTATCTGGATCTGATCACCCACCCCAAAGTGCTGGAGGCCGCCACCTTGGCTATCAGCCAGTATGGGAGCGGCTGCAGCGGCTCGCGCCTGCTAAACGGCACATTGGACCTGCACGTGAACCTGGAACAGAAGCTTGCCGCCTTTATGAAGAAGGAGGCGGCGGTCATTTTCGGGACCGGCTTTCAAGCTAACTACGCGGCGCTTTCGGCTTTAACTGAAAAAGGCGACGCGATGATCTGCGACCATAACCTGCACGCCAGCCTGGTCGAAGGAGCGCTGCGCTCTCCCGCGCGCACGGCCCGCTTCCGCCATAACGATCTCGATCATTTCGAGCGGTGCCTCGAAAACTGCCCGCCGCAAGAAAAGGTTCTGGTGATCACGGAGGGCGTGTTCAGCATGGAAGGCGACATCGCCAACCTGCGCGGGATCGTGAAGCTCGCCAAAATGTATGGCGCGCGGGTGTATGTGGATGAGGCGCACGGTATCGGCGTGCTGGGCGAGAACGGCGCGGGCGCATGCGAGCACTTGGGAGTGCTCGAAGACGTGGATATCGTCATGGGCACCTTCAGTAAATCCATGGCTTCGGTGGGAGGATTCATAGCCGGTGAGCGTTCCGTAGTGGATTACCTGAAGCACACGGCCCGGCCGTTCGTTTTCTCGGCGAGCCTTCCGGCGGCTTCGGTCGCGGCTGCGGGGGCGGCTTTGCACATTATCCAGAACGAGCCGGAACGCCGCCAACACCTGCTGCATATCGCACGGCTACTGCGCGGCGAGTTGCGTTCGCGTGGATTCGTGGTTCTCGATGGTGAAACCGCGATCGTCCCGGTGGTCATTCAGGACGAGGTCAGTTTATGCCGCCTTTGCAAAGCGCTGCTGGCGGAAGGTATTTATATCAACCCGGTTTTACGGCCGGCCGCGGCGCAGAACCTGTTGCGGATCTCCTGCACAGCCGCGCATTCGGAAGCGCACGTAGAGCGTTTGGTTTCAACTCTCGAGAAGGTAGCCGACAAACTCGGCATTGAACGAAACCCTTCGTAATTCTCTGGGCCACATCCTGGCATCCCATTCGGCGCTTTCCTCTTGTATGCTTACATATGGGTTGGAAAACCTGACTACCACGAACGTGGAAGGGAGCATTCGCCATGCAGGAAGAAAGACGTGAAATCGGAATCGGCTTGTTGGTGCGCCTCGCCTTTGCATGCGTCTTAGTGGCGGCCTGTGCGGCGGTGCCCGCCCACGCGCGCGTAAAGAAGATTCAGATAACTGCGAAGGAATCGCCCACATTCGGCGGCTATGCTTGGCCCGGCGTCGGGCAGTACGAAAAGATCGTCGGCAAGGCTTTTGGCGAGCTCGATCCGAAAGATCCCAAGAACGCCGTCATTGTCGATCTGCAGCTTGCTCCCAAAAACGCCGCGGGCAAGGTCGAGTATTCTTTCGACTTTTACATCCTCAAGCCGATTGACCTTGCGAAGGGCAATCACAAAATGATGTACGAGCCGCCTAACCGCGGCAGGAAAACCCTCGGCGCGCTCAATCGCGGAGTGGGCACCAACGATCCGGGTTCAAAGAAGGATGCGGCGGCGCTGGCGAACTCATTCCTGATGCCGCAGGGGTACTCAATATCGTTCAGCGGTTGGGATTATTCGGCAGTATCCACTACCGGCGATTTCAACACCACCATCACCCTGCCGGTCGCCAAGAATCCCGATGGCTCATCGATTACTGGTCCGTCGTATGAATACATCGTGGGGTCCGGCACTTCCTACGACCTCAGCTATCCGGCTGCGACGCTGGATAAATCGAAAGCCATCCTGACACATCGGGTGCATTTGAACGACAAGCCGGAAACTGTTCCCGCTTCTGACTGGCAATATAATGCCGACGGCACCGCCATCGCCCTGCAGGGTAAAGCGTTTGTGAAAAACGATATTTACGAATTTAGTTACACTGCGAAAGATCCCACGGTAAATGGTGTGGGCTTTGCAGCGGTTCGCGACTGGAATGCGTGGCTGCGCTACGAAACCAAGGACGACGCTGGAACGCCGAATCCTCTTGCGGGCGATATCACTAGAATCTACACCGAGGTTTCCTCACAGCCCGGGCGCCTTCTAAACGACTTCCGTTACCTGGGCTTCAATCAGGCCGAAAACGGCAAGCAGGTCTTCGACGGCATGATGCAGTGGATCGCCGCGGGCGACGGAATCAGTATGAATTACCGCTGGTCGCAACCGGGACGGACCGAGCGCAACCGGCAGGATCATTTGTATGTCGAAGGCCGGTTCCCCTTCGCGAACGTCGCGTCGAAGGACCCCATCACCGGAAAAACCGACAGCCGTTACGCGAAGTGCGAGCTGACCCATACTTGTCCCTATGCGATGGAGATCTTTTCCGGCAATGAATATTGGGTGAAGGCAGCATCGCTGATGACGACGGATCCCGCCGGCACCAAAGATCTGCCCGACTCGCCATTCACGCGAATCTATTTCATGTCCAGCATGCAGCACGGAACCGGGCGGGCCGGGACGAAAGGCGCTTGTCAGCAGTTGCTGAATCCTCTCGATTCGCAGGCAGTGCAGCGGGCGCTGTTCACTGCGATGGACAAATGGATCACCGCGGGAACGCCACCTCCCGCGAGCCAATACCCGAAGCTTTCCGACGGGACGCTGGTGAAGCCGGATCAGGAATCAACCGGCTTCCCGCACGTTCCAGGCGTTGCCTATACTGGTTTCAAAACCACGCGCTACTTGCTGAACTACGGGCCAGATTTCTATAAGACGGGAATTCCAACCATCAATCCGCCGCAGTTCAGCGCGCCTTACCAGGACAACCCAGCCAACGGCCCGATTTACCCGAGCTTTGTTCCGAAGACTGACGCCGATGGCAATGATGTCGCCGGCGTGCGACTCCCGGACGTTCAGGTACCGCTCGGCACATACACCGGTTGGGCGCTCCGCGCCGGACCGCAGGAAGGCGATGGATGTGAAGGCTCCGGCCAATACATTCCGTTTGCCAAGACCAAAGCCGAGCGCCTGGCGAGCGGCGATCCGCGGTTGTCGCTTGAGGAGCGTTACCCGGATGTCGAGACTTACAGCGCGATGCTCCACAAGGCCGTCGAGAACCTGCAGCGGGCGGGCTTTTTACTGCCGTTAGACGCGGAAAAGATGCTTAATAAAGATCTGACCAACGTCCTGAATAAAGGTCCGGCAAAGACGGCGGCCCGGTAAGGCCATGATTTAAACGTGAAGCCAGTCCAGATTGGCTTCGGTTTCTAAATTTTGCAGGCGTTCGTAAATGCGCTCCATTTGTTTCGAGGGGTATTTTTGCGTGAGCAGCATAAACTTCTCGCGCATTGCCTTGCCGGTCAATGGGCGCGCGGGTGTCCCCAAAAACTCGGTCACGCGCTCGGCCAGAACAGGGCCGTCTTTCAGCGCGACGGTCACAGTACTTGCAATGTCACCCTCGGCCTGACCGGGATTGACTGACATTTTAACCTTGGATGCCATCGCGATGATGGCAGGATCGCGCGTGGCCGCGTCATCGAAGGAATAGGGATCGATCGGATTGCGATAAAGCGCTAGTGCCACGCAGAAGGGGATGCTGAACTGCCCGATCATAATATCAGCCGGCTTGGGAATATTATTGACAGTTGCCATGCGATGACTCCCGGCGATTTGGATCGAGGATACATCGTTTGCAGAAATGCCATGCTGGGCGCGGAGATTGATAACCGCTTCGACGGCCGTGTGAGCGGTGATGTGACAGGCGAAACGCTTGAGCATGATCGTCAAGCTGGCGTAGTCTTTTTCCAGGCCCAGCGTCAACTGCGAAAGATCGGTTTCGTTGCAGAACGCCTTGAGGAACCCGGCCGGGCCTTCGATCACAGTGGTGGGGCCGGTGAAACCATCGGCGGCCAGGCTTGCTGCGAGCACGCCGCCCTCCGCCGCGCGGCCGAGATGCAGCCGCTTCACCATGGCGCCGTTTCCACTGCGCGAAAATTCCAATAACCCTGCGGACGTGGAACCTGCGATTCCCAGGGCATTGGTCATCTTCGACGCATCGAACTGCATCAGTTTTCCGCTGGCGACGGCTGCGCCGAACGATCCCACGGTGCCGGGAGCATGAAACCCGCGCGCCTCGTTGGTCCGTTTGGTGGCACGCCCGATGCGAATCATCACTTCGGCGCCGGCGACGAAAGCCGCCAGCAGCGCGCGTCCGCTCAAGGCATTTTCCTGCGCTACGGCCAACCCGGAGGAAACCAAAGCGGCGCCCGGATGCGCTCCGCTATCGGGAAGCGTTAAATTATCCTGCTCGAACGCGTGCGTCATCGCGCCATGCGCGAGCGCGGCCGCCGGCGCGCAAACCCTCGATC
>JANXXL010000363.1 GCA_025350625.1 Bryobacterales bacterium
ATGGAAAAGTGATCGGTCTGTGCCAGGAGCGGCACCGGCATCAAGAGTGGATCCACTTCTTGCGCTTGGTGGACAATGCCACGCCCGAGCACAAACAGCTGCATCTGATTGTGGATAACTATGCCACTCACAAACATCCCGCGGTGCAGCGTTGGTTAAAGCGCCATCCGAGATTCCACATCCACTTCACGCCCACCAGCGCTTCGTGGCTGAACATGGTCGAACGCTTTTTTCGCGACCTTACCGCGAACCGTCTAAAGCGCGGCGTTTTTCGCGATGTCATCGAGTTGGCACCGCGATTGAAGACTACGTCGATCATCACAACGAACGCCCCAAACCCTTCATCTGGACCGCCTCCGCCTCCGATATCCTCGAAAAAGTGAAGCGGGCCCGAAAGGCTCTGGTTAATGTGCAATCTGTGTGACGCAGACCACTAGGTTGGGCGTGAACGATTTGAAAACCCAGATCACACTCGAGAAAGTATTTGGTATCAGGATCGGTTTGCACTATAGCTGGTTTTTGATCGCTCTTCTTATCGTACTTTCGCTGTCCCGCGATTTTCGTGCGAGTCATCCTCAGTGGGGTTCAAGCCTCATCCTGACTTTGGCCATCTCGACCGCGGTGCTGTTTTTTGTTTCGCTCCTGCTACACGAGCTTTCGCATTCGCTGGTGGCAAGGACGCGCGGACTCCCGGTGCGCGAGATCACGTTGTTCGCCCTTGGCGGTGTATCCCAGATCGAAGGAGAAGCCGACAGCGCGAAAACTGAATTCTGGATGGCGTTGGTTGGACCGCTGACAAGCGTTCTCATCGGCTCACTTGCGTTGGAGCGGTTGCGATCACTGGTTGGTGGTACCTTAAGCCCGTTGACGACTGTGCTGGCGTGGCTCGGGTACATCAACCTAGGGCTGGCTGCCTTTAACATGGTTCCGGGCTATCCGTTAGACGGCGGCCGTATTTTACGGGCGATCATTTGGTGGAAGACCGGTGTCTTGGATCGCGCGACACGAACTGCGGCAAAAGTTGGCCAAGCGGTAGGGGCAGCCTTCACTACGACCGGTGTCGTTGAGTACTTCGGCGGCGGCCTGGGTGGCATGTGGATCGCATTCATCGGCTGGTTCTTTCTGCAAGTGGCGGGAGTAAGTTACATCGAAGTCGGCCTGAGGCGTCGCTGCAAGGCGTCCGCGTCAGCGATGTGATGGCACGAGATTGTCCTATCGTTAACGCATGCCTCAGCGTCCAGGATTTCGTGGACCACGAACTTCTTCGCACTGGCAGCGGTGTTTCATCGTGGTCGAGAATGGCGGCATCGCTGGACTGATCACTTCCCATGAGATCAGGCAAACGGATCGCGCCAAATGACCGCATACGACATTGGACAATGTGATGCGCCCCCTGAACTCCATGCGAACGGTAACGCCAGACGCCTCCTTGGCAAGCGCCTTGGAAGTGATGGCCCGCGACGACTTTAATCAGCTCCCTGTCATTTCGAACGGCCATTTGGAAGGGGTATTGTCCCGAGCGGAGATCCTCCGCTACTTGCAAACGCGAGCGGAGTTGAAGGCCTAATAAAACATTGAGATCGGCAGCGGAGCGCAACGTGTCTCCCGCAACAAAACAATGATGCAACGGAGTTGGAGTCGCCACTCGCGCGCTTCGATTCGGCAGTCGACTTGCCTAGTATCTGGGTGGCCCTCGCCAGGGCGTCTCGAAAGGAGAGACGATGGTTTCATTTGCGAAAATCCTATTTCCAGCGGACTTCTCAAAGCGTTGCGGGGGAACTGCCCATGCGGTCCGCGCGATGGCAATGCAATTCCAAGCTGAGGTCACTGCGCTTCACGTGGTCGAGGTCGCCTCGGCCAACAGTGCCTACGAGAGTCTGGTCGCGCAAGCTCGCGAGAAAATGGACAAACTCGTCGCCCAGGAACTCCGTGGTTGCGTGGTGGTTCCTTATTTCGAAAGAGGTGATCCGGCGCAAATCATCCTCGATTATGCGCGCAACGGGAATTTCGATCTGATTATGATACCCACGCACGGTTACGGTCCGTTTCGCCGATTTCTGCTAGGTTCCGTTACGGCGAAGATTCTTCACGATGCCGCCTGTCCCGTTTGGACCAGTGCACATCTGGAGGCTTGGCCCGCAACCGAGAATGGGGGAATCCGAAAGGTACTTGGCGCGGTCGACTTTGGTCCGCGCAGTTCAGTGGTGCTGCAACTCGCCTCGCAAGTAGCCGAGAAGTTTCACGCGAATCTGACCGCGGCGCATGTGATTCCAATCTCCAGCCCGTTTATGGAGGGTTATTGGATTCAGGACTGGTGGAAGGAAGCGAGGAAGGCAGTCCCGGAGCAGATTCAAAAACTATTGCCTGCCGTGAGCCCTTCGGCGGCAATAGAGGTCCTGGAGGGAACGCCGGCTACGGCCCTAAGCGATGCCGCAGACCGTTTGGGCGCCGATCTAATCGTGATCGGCCGTAGCCGCGCTTCTGAAACAGGTGGAAAAGTGGGCGCCAATGCGTACGCAATCATCGCACGCTCGCCTTGTCCGGTGTTAAGCATTTGAGCATTTCGCCGCAATATCAAATCACCAACGGCAAAGGAATCACACGTGCAGCATACCGAAAGCGAGAGGAGTAATCTCTATGCGGACGAGAGCGGAAAAGAAAAGCGGCGCACGCGGGGATCCCGAGATTGCCCGGGACGTCATACATGTTATGAAGGCCGACTTCGGAGTCCCCGACGATCGGATTAGGGTGAGGGTGAAAGACAGGGTTGTCACGATAGAGGGGACAGTGGAGCGGGATTCTCAGAGAGAGGCTTCTGAAAACTGTGCCAGAAAAGTGACCGGCGTACGCGGAATCACGAATAAGATCGAAGTCGAACCGGCAATGCTGCCGGCAGAAGCCCGATAGGATCTTAATCGTCAGGGCGGCTATCGGTTGGCGGACTCGGTGCGCGTGGGGCATTGTGCTCAATACGATGGGATTCTTGGGTGAAGAAACCCAGCCTATTACAAGAGTCTGAGATGCCACCGTGGGATGCCGAGGAGACGCTGAGAGTATCGCTCGGCGTATGCCATCGCGGAGCCTCTAGGGAGAGTTTGGTCTCCGGCTTGCAGCACCTCGAATATGGCACAATCCTATACGCTCGATTTCAGCCAAATTGGAATGCAGGACGTGTCCAGGGTAGGCGGGAAAAACGCTTCGCTCGGGCAGTTGTTTGGTGAGCTGAAGCCGCAAGGGGTGGCAGTCCTGGACGGGTTTGCGACGACCGTGGACGCCTACTGGCGTTTGTTGGCCGAGGCCGATCTGAAGGCTCGTCTTGAGCAGATCTTTACTGGCTTTAATCCCGAAAGCCTGGAGGAGTTGGCACATCGGGGTAATGCCGCACGGAGTGCAGTTCTCGAAACACCCTTGCCGGAAGAAATAACCCATTCGATTTTGGACGCCTACCGTCGCCTGGTGACCCGGCTTGGTCGGGAGCCGGAACTCGCGATCCGGTCTTCGGCGACCGCCGAAGACCTTCCAGAGGCCTCTTTTGCCGGTGCGGCAGAAACCTTCCTCAACATTCGAGGTTCGGAAGCGCTTCTGCGAGCAGTCCACCAGTGTTTAGCATCGCTATTCACGGACCGTGCGATCAGTTACCGCGCCCGGCTAGGTTATTCGCAGCTCAAGGTAGCGCTCTCGGTTGGCGTTATGCCGATGGTGCGCTCCGATCTGGCAAGTTCGGGAGTCATCTTTACCCTCGACACCGAGTCCGGATTCCGTAATGCAGTTACGGTCACCGGTTCGTATGGTCTGGGCGAATTCGTAGTGCAGGGTGTGGTGACGCCCGATGAATGGACGATCTTCAAGCCGACGCTGGCCGCCGGACGTTCCGCCATCATTGGCCGACGCCTGGGGACCAAAGAAGTGCGTTTGATCTATGGGCAAGGCACCCGCACCACTCGCAGCGAAGCGACATCGGCCGAGGACCGGGCGAGATTCTGTTTGGCCGACGACGAGATACTAACGCTGGGGCGTTGGGCTTGTCTGATCGAAAAGCACTATTCGACTCTCGCCGGCCGCGACCAGCCCATGGACATCGAATGGGCCAAGGATGGCGTCAGCGGGGGGCTATTCATCTTGCAGGCACGACCAGAAACGATCCACTCGGCCAAGCTTCAAACTGCCGCGGCGTCTGTATACCAGCTGAAAGATAAAACAGGGCAACTGCTAATATCCGGTCAAGCCGTAGGGGAAAAGATTGGTGTTGGGCCAGTGCGTATTGTGCGGGATATTAGCCAGCTAGATACGGTTTGCGCCGGCGAAATTCTGGTGGCACAGAACACGGATCCGGACTGGGAGCCAGTCATGCGCCGCGTTGCTGCCATCGTGACCGATCAGGGCGGGCGTACCGCACACGCGGCGATTGTTTCGCGCGAGTTTGGCATCCCCTGCATCGTTGGGACCGGCAACGCTACGGCGCGGCTTGCGACGGGGCACGAAGTCACGGTTTGTTGTGCGGAAGGCTTAGAAGGTCACGTTTACTCCGGCCGCCTGCGCTTTGAAATCGAAAAGATCGATGCCGCCGCTGTGCCGGCGACGCGAACCCAAATCATGCTGACGGTCGGAGACCCCAGCCAAGCGTTTCGATTCTCCTTTATTCCGAACTCCGGGGTTGGATTGGCGCGCACCGAGTTCATTGTGACCAATCACATCGGCGTTCATCCGATGGCACTGGCACACTTCCCTAATTTGAAGGACCAAGCCGCGGTTGTAGAGATCCGTAAGCGAATCGGGAGTGAGGATGCCCGCGAATTCTTCATCCGGCGCTTCAGTGAAGGTGTCGCGCGAATTGCCGCTGCGTTCTATCCCAAGCCGGTCATCGTGAGAACCAGCGACTTCAAGACAAATGAGTACGCACGTCTTCTGGGAGGCAAGGAGTTTGAGCCCGAAGAGGAGAATCCAATGCTCGGCTATCGCGGTGCGTCGCGCTACTACGACCCCGGCTATGCTGACGGCTTCGCGCTCGAATGCGCCGCGCTGTTGCGGGTGCGCAAAGCAATGGGACTGTTCAACGTCAAAGTAATGATCCCGTTTTGCCGCACGGTTGACGAAGGAAAAAAGGTCATCGAAATCATGCGCGCCAACGGTCTGGTGCAAGGAAAGGACGGCCTCGAGGTCTACGCGATGTGCGAGCTGCCTTCCAACGTAGTCCTCGCCGACGAATTCCTGAAAGTGTTTGACGGGTATTCGATCGGATCCAATGATCTCACGCAACTCACACTGGGACTTGATCGCGATTCCAGCACTGTGGCCCGCCTTTTTGACGAGAGCAATCCGGCGGTCAAGAGGCTGATTGAAGATGCAATTCGCGCCGCTCAGCGTGCTGGCAAGCCCATCGGCATTTGCGGACAGGCGCCGTCCGATTTTCCAGAATTCGCCGAATGGCTGGTTGGGCTGCGGATTGACTCGATTTCACTGAACCCCGATACCGCCATCAAGACTGCTCTCTCCGTCGCGCGAGTTGAAGCCAGTTCTTCTGCGTATGCAGCGCCGCGCTACGCTTAGAGTTTCTTGAATGGAGATAGGGCGAAGCAGCACCGCCGGGGCGAGCCGCGTACCCCGTTGATAGTTGCTGCAACTAGGTGCCCGGCGGCTGGTTGAGAATGAACTTCTCGGGGTAACGTCTTCTGCATTCTTAGCTCCCCTTGGTCGGAGCGATGTTTTGTTGCCGCGGAGCGCCGCTAGCAGCCTGCGAGTTTGCAAGTGGGCTTTTCAATGCGGTTCTAGTGGAACGTGCCTGAGTCTTATCACCCAGGCAATGCTTATGGCATCCATGCCATAACATCTGTTTTCTGGGATGCGCAAGTGGCCTGCGCCTTGCAGGTTAATTTCTTCGCACGCGGGAGGAACAAATGAGAAACTTGCATTTTACGGTAACTGGTTTGGCCATTAGCGCTGTGCTCGCGGTCGCCCAGAATAAGTCCCCGGCTAGCGCAGTCCCCTTGCGGATGGTGGTCACAGTCGAATCTCATGACGGCAAGAATGTCCCCGTGCTAAACCGGGAAGACGTGATGATATTTCAAGGACATGACCGCGAGCAGGTTACTGAGTGGATTCCTCTTCAAGGGGACCGTGCGGGCCTCGATCTGTATGTGTTAGTGGATGACGCGGCGAATTCAAGCGTCGGCATACAGTTATCGGACATTCGTCGGTTTATCGAAGAACAACCGGCGGCGGCGGCGATTGGGATCGGCTACCTGCGAAACGGGATCGTCGAAATCCGGCAAACCCCGACTTTGGACCATGCCAAAGCCGCCGCGGCGCTGCGAATTCCCATGTCTTCGATCGGGACGATAGCAAGCCCCTATATGTCCCTAAGCGAACTCATCAAGCATTGGCCAGCGGGTTCCATGCGCCGCGAGGTGGTCATGATCACCAGCGGCGACGATCCCCTGGGGGGCATTGGCCCATCGAATCCGTATGCCGATGCCGCGACCGATGACGCACAACGCGCCGGCATTGTGGTCTACGCGATTTATACGCCAGGGATCGGTCACGCGGGTCATAGCTATTGGCGGGAAAACTGGGGGCAGAACCACCTCGCGCAACTTGCCGAGGAAACCGGCGCTGAGGCGTACGTGATGGGATTCGGACCACCGGTTTCATTCGCGCCTTATTTGGAGGATTTGGCGCAGCACTTGTCTCATCAATACCTTCTGACCTTCCTGATGAAACCCGAAAGGAAGGCCTCTTTCCAGTCAGTCAAACTGAGGACTGAGGTGCCGAATGTGGAGCTCATCGCCCCCAATCGAGTCTATGTTCCGGCCGGACGTTAGGAGAATGGAGCTAACGGGAGATCGTGAGCGAACCCACTCAGGATACGCAGACGGCGATCGGCGTTCACGCAATCCCGCGCAGCGTATGGGCGCTCGGTTTCGTCAGCATGTTCATGGACCTCTCCTCCGAGATGATCCACAGCCTGCTGCCGATCTTTCTGATGTCGGTGCTCGGCGCTGGTGCGACGGCAATCGGCATACTCGAAGGCGTTGCGGAAGCAACCGTTCTGGTTATCAAGATTTTCTCGGGCATGCTCAGCGACTGGCTCGGCAAGCGCAAGGTCCTGGCGCTGGTTGGGTATGGCATCGCAGCACTCAGCAAACCGCTTTTCCCCCTCGCGGGCTCCTTTAGCGTCGTGTTCGCCGCGCGGCTTATCGACCGCGTCGGCAAGGGCGTACGCGATGCGCCGCGAGATGCTCTTATCGCCGACCTGGTCCCCGAGCAATTTCGGGGTGCAAGCTATGGACTTCGCCAGAGCCTCGATACTCTCGGCGCAGTGGGTGGCCCACTGGCTGCCTCTTTTCTGATGCTAACCAGCGGCGGTAGCTTCCGTTTTGTGTTTTGGGCCGCCGTCCTGCCCGCGTTCGTTTCTCTCACCGTCCTGGCCCTGCTTGTCCGCGAACCGTCTACCTCTTCCAAGCCCCCGGCGTCACGTGTACAGCTGGGCTGGCCGGCGTTTGGCGCTTTCCCGCCGGCCTTTTGGTCCGTGGTCTCCATCGGGGCGATTCTGACGCTGGCTCGCTCCAGCGAGGCGTTCCTGGTCTTGCGCGCAGCGGGCCTCGGTCTTCAGAATGCCTATGTACCTCTTGTCATGGTGGTGATGAACGGAGTCTACGCCGCCTCGGCCTACCCGGCTGGCCGGCTCTCGGATCAAATAGATCGCCGCCTACTGCTGGCGGTCAGCGCCGCCGTACTGGTGGCTGCCGATGTGCTCCTTGCCGTGGCGACCGGAGTCACGTGGCTGATCGGGGGCATCGCTCTCTGGGGGCTCAGCTTGGGGCTGAGTCAAGGCCTTCTCGCGGCGCTGGTTGCAAACGCTGCACCGGCGGAGCGGCGTGGGACGGCCTTTGGTCTCTTCAATCTTGTGAGCGGGATCGCGCTCCTGGTATCCAGCGTGGTGGCAGGCGAACTGTGGGACCGCGTCGGCGCATCGGCCACTTTCTATGCCGGTGCGGGCTTTGCAGGGCTTGCCCTATTGGGTCTACTCCACCAGATCCAGGCACGGCCCAAGAGTTCCGGCCCGTCGGCCGCCGCGTAGGGAAAGGGGCGCAGCGGCCCTCCTCACATGGCCTTCTTGCGGCCAATAACCAGGCTCAGCAGAAATAGGCTCACGCCCAATAAAATGATGGCTGGGCCTGGCACAAATCCGAAAGCGTCAGCCATCCATACGCCCACGACGGAAATCGCGCCGCCAAGCAACGAAGAGACGATCACGTATCCGCGCATACTCCGGGAAACGTTCTTCGCAATGGACGCCGGGATGATCGTGAGCGCGCCCATTAAGAGCGTTCCCACCAGTTTGATCCCCAACGCCACGATCATCGCGAAGACCAGCAACAGCGCCAGGTTGTAGTGGCGGCCCAGGCCGTGCACCTGGGCCAGGTCCGGGGAAACGATCAGGAACACAAAGCGCCTGGCCAAGACGAAGCAGAGCACGGACAGCACCACCGCAATGGTCAGGATCACCAGCAGGAACGGCAGGGAGAGCACAGGGAATGTTCCGAACAGTGACTCGATGATGTCGGCGTTCGGGATGATCAGAATGCCGATGGCTAAGCTGGCAGTAAACAGAAGCCCGACGATTGCATCCGGGGGAATGCGGCTCCTACCCTCAAGCCAGAAGATCAGAAAAGCGGCTGCCACCAGGAAGACGACCACCCCGTAGAAAGGGTCGAGACCATACACCAGCGCCAGTGCCATCCCTGGCAGCGCCACATGAGACAGTGCATCACCGACCAGCGCCATTCGCTTAAGAAGGATGAACGGTCCCACACTGCCGGAAGCGATTCCGACCAGCAAGGCGATCCAGAACGAGGCGTGATGGGGCGAATGCATGTTCCTTAGAGCCCGAGGCCTCGCTCATGATGGTAGTAGCCTGTCTCGCCGTAAAGGAGCGTGAGTGCTTCTGGATTCAAGGCTTCGACCGGCGGCCCCTGGCAGACGATGCTCTTGTTGAGGCACACGACGTTTTGGGCGTAGCGGTAGACTACGCTGAGGTCGTGCGAGATGAGAAGGATGGTCATCCCGCGCTCGGTCTGAACCCGCCGAATTAGGGAATAGATCGTATCCCCAAAGCAGGCGTCCACACCGGCCGTGGGCTCGTCGAGCAACAACACGTCCGGTTGTTGCAGCATCGCCCAGGCGATCAGCAGCCGCTGTGTCTGTCCGGCGGACAATTCTCCGAGGTGCTTCTGCAGGATGCTTCGGTCCAGGCCCATCAGCGCAATCTCATCGTGTACTTGACGGATGAACGCCGCCGGGGGTCGCCAGAACCGGGTTGACTTCAGCAGGCAGAATTCCATCGCTGTAATTGGCGCCGAACGCTCTATAGCGAATCTCTGAGGAACGTAGCCGATCCTTACGCCGGGCCGCCACCGGACCAGTCCTTCGTGACGAAGAAGTCCCAACAACGCGCGAAACAAGACGGTCTTGCCGGCTCCATTGGGGCCGATCACGGCAAGAGCTTCCCCCTGCCTCACGCTGAAAGAGACATTGCGCAGGACTGCGACATCATCCAGCGTGACTGAAAGGTTCTCAACCGCAAGCAGAGTGTTTTCGTCCATGAGAGCACGCGAAACTGCGGAATCCTCCATTCCGATTCTCGACTCCGCCGGAACGATTCCAAGCTCCAGGAGTCATTCTGCCCGCGACATTGCACGGCGGAGGACGTAGAAATTGCCGTCGCCGACCGTACTTTAAGAAGGTCGCATCTGTGCCGTGCCACCGATCAAGCACTTCTTCTGCGAGGTGCTGAGGCCGTCAATCTCGAAGCGACCCGGGCGTTCCTCGGCTTTCCAGCCCGAATAGCATTCGACGCGGAGTGTCATCCTCTTTGAGTGTATTTTAGGGCGCTCCTACCCTGCGTTTCGCCGCACAAGTCTGACTCATTACGTACGAACACGTTATGAACCATCCACCAAATCGGTGGGTCAGGCCCGCCGGGTCTGCTGCAGCAAAATAGAAGGGGCCGGCGAATTCCCGAAGACCACGATCGAGGCGGTACGTGGGGAAAGGCCTAGGATCTATGGAAGCAGAACGCGCCCGCAAACTTATTTACTGTCGAATGCGGAACGCGACTTCCGCCACAAGCGGCAGATGATCCGACGCTACTAACGAAAGTCGATTGCGGTGGAAGCGCGCCCTCTCGATCTTCAGCTCGTGATCCAGATAGATGTGATCCAGGTGCATCAGCGGCAGCAGGGCAGGGTAGGCGCGCGTGCGCGGCAAATGTGCAGCCAGATCGGTGAGGTGAAACTCCCTCGATAGAGTTTTCGTTACCAGCCCGTGGGTCCAGTCGTTGAAATCCCCCATGACGATGCGGTGGCCTGGAACATCCATTGCCTTGAGCAGATGCTCGTCGATCAGCCGGGCCTGCGTTCGGCGTTCCCGAATCGCGGTGCCCAGGTGCACATTGAAAACGTGCAGGATTTCTTGGCCCACGCGGATGTCCGTTCGCAAGGCTCCGCGGGGTTCGCGTCCGGTGACACTCAAATCGATGTGGCGGGCCGCCTCAAACCCCCACCGGCTCAACGTCACGTTGCCGTAGACTGCATCGCCGTGCTTCCGGGTCTCGCCCACGCTGTAGAAGTATCCTAACTGATCGGCGAGGTAGCAAGCCTGGTGCTCTTCCCGCGAGCGCTCCGGGTGGTTTATCACCTCCTGCAATGTGACTATATCGGCTTCCACTTCGCGGAGCACGCGCAGAATGCGCTCGATGCGTACGCGGCCGTCCATGCCGCGTCCTTTGTGGATGTTGTAAGTGGCAATCCGGAAGTTGCGCATGTATGTTAGAGTTGATCCTCCAGCAGCGACGCGCACTGTTCCGTGATGTGCTGCCAGAGCCCGCGTCGGCGCCACTGATCAAAATCAACCCGATCACAGCGCTCCAGATCGGCGGCGAAAATGGCGCGAAGTTCCTCCGCCACGATCCGGTCGTGGAAACAGAGGTTGGTCTCTTCATTCAAGGCGAAAGAGCGATTATCAAAATTAGCCGTGCCAATGGTGGCCCACACGCCATCCACGAGCATGGTCTTCTGATGCAGCATGGTGGGATGGAACTCGTAGATTTCCACGCCTGCTTCGAGCAGACGTCCATACAGACGGACACTGTTGTGGCGGGCCCACCATGCGTCTATGTGTTCCCCGGCAACCATCAGTTTCACGGCGACGCCCCGCCGCCTTGCCGCTGCCAGCATATCGATGACACGGGCGTCGGGTATGAAGTAGGGATTGGCTATGAGGAGCTCCCGTTTGGCACACTGCAGCGCGGCGAGGTACATGGTCCCTACCGCGCCCGCTCCCAGGGCGGGTGAACTAAGGATGGTCTGTACTTTCACACCGCCGTCTTCTTCCAGCTCGGGCCGAGGCTCGGGGAAAAATCGCCGGCCACTCAATATCTCACCGGTGGTCTCCATCCAATTCAGCGCGAAACCACTCTGCTGCGCCAGCGCGGCCGGGCCGGTGATGGCCACCTGAACATCGCGCCACTCGCTGCTGTCCGCCGCCGATCCAAGCCAGTGATCGGCAAGACCCGCGCCGCCCGTGAATGCAGTTCGACCGTCCACGATCAGCGATTTGCGGTGATCCCGCCGGTTAGCGCGGTGCAGTGTGTACCAGTGAATGGGACGGAACCAGGCGAGCTGGCATCCCCCGGCCGCAAGGATACGGAAGATCTCCTTCCCGAGCCTGGCCGAGCCTATGGCATCTAGCAGCAGCTTGACCTGAACCCCTTGGCGCGCCCTTCCTGCAAAAGCTTCCGCGAAGCGGCGGCCCACCTCTCCATCCCAGAAGACGTACTGTTCCATAGTGATCGACTGTTGGGCCGATTCGATCGCGTCGAGCATCGCCGGATAAAACTCGTCGCCATTGTTATAGATCGCCATGTGGTTTCCGGCGACAAACGGCATGCCGGTCACACCCTCGATGGTGTTTTGGAATTCCGCCGAGTCCACGTCGAGATCCGTTTCGAGCGGATACATCCCGGGATGCGTTTGGGCGGAGGTGTGGTATTGGAAGAAAGCCACTATGCCCGTTGCGATAGCTAAGGGCCAGCGGCCGGCCCACTGGAGCGCGAGGGCCACCGCCAACCAAGCCCACCAGGCACGCACCACGTGCCGCACGCGGTCCGGGAACTCCACGGCGCCGAAACGCTTCGGGCGCGGCAGAGAGGGCGCCAGTTGGTACAACTGCTCCCGCGGCACCCTGCGCTTCAGCCATCTTCGAGACTCCGCCGGTTTGCGGGCCTCCGATGAACCCGCAATTCCGTCGCTGGGCGATGGCATGGTCTCACTCTAGCGGCGGTAGCTGGTTCTCAGACACTAAGTACCGGACACGGCGCGTGACGAATGATCCCATAGGAGTGCGTGCGCAGGCGCCCCAGGGTCTCTTGCAGCGCGCCGCGCCCGATGAGTACCAGATCCGCGCCGTGTTGCAAAGCCTCCTCACGAACCACATCCGGCACCGTACCCGCGCCCACGCAAACCGCGACTTCGATGTCCGCGGCTTTCTCCAGATCCTGGATGGTGCGCCGCGCATTGTCGCGGAGCGTACTTTCGAACTCTTGGTCCATCTGCCGTTCCGGCCACGCCTCAATGCTGGGGACTGCGTGCACCAGCCGCAAGGTCGCGCCCAGCTTCTTCGACAGCCCTGCCGCCCAGCGCATCAGTTCGATGCTGGCGGGGCTCGCATCTACTGCGCACAAAATCTTGCGCATAGCCAGATGCTCGCGATCCGGCGCCTCACCGGTATGGGCAGTGGTCCACACGGGAACGTGGACATCATGCAGCACTTTGGCGGTCACCGACCCCAACAAAAATTGGCGGAAGGGACCGTAGCCATGGGTGGGCATCATCACCAAGTCCACTTTGTTGGCAGCTACGAAATCGGTGATCGCCCGGGCAGGGTCGCCTAGCACCGCCATTCGGTCCACTTTCAAACCGGCGAAGTCACTCAAAAAGGCATTGTCAAGTTGCGGCTTCACGCCGTCGAGGATCAGTTGGGGATCGATCATGGGCGCTCCCTCAAATCCACCTACGTAGTACGGGTACGCCACTGCGATCAGCGTGACCCTGGCGTCGTGCCGGCGCGCCATTTCCACAACAAAGGGAACCGCGCCGTTCGAACGGTCCGAGAAATCCACCGGAAATACGATGTGCTTTATACTGGGCATGGCCTCCTCCTTTTCGTATATTTCCAATGTGCAATTTGGCTGCCACGCCGTTATGGGAAACCACTGAAGACTTGCGTCGTTATACAACATCCAACGGCCGCGATCTGCGCAAAAAGACCCATAGCCACCATAGCGAATTGATTCCGGCATTCCTCGATTCACGATCACTTGCTCACAAGCGACCGCATCACGTGATGGCCCGCAAACTTGTATCGACCTCTAATCCGAGGCGTTTTCGTGTGTGCCATCCACCACCGCCAGCGCACGAATGCCTCGTCCAGTGGCCAGTGTGCTTCCAGGTGCGGATGGTAGCCTCTTTGCCGCCTATCGGGGCACGCCCCGTCCTGATGATCCTGGAAAACGCACACCCATTCTAGCGGCTTACTTCGCGCGGTCTCAGTGTTGACCCGAGTTACCAGCGGTTGCCCCGAGTGCGTGTGTCGGACCCCTTCTCTTCGAATGCGCCGTCATCCACCCACCGAACGATGGTATCGACCTCGGCCGGACTGAGCCGACCGCTGTCGCCAAACAGTCCGAGATGCGACTCCGCGATCTTGGGCGGCATCTTCTCGCTCACCACCATGGCCCGGATCTCCGCCGCCCAGGGATGCGTTTCTTCATAGGTTACGAGCGACATGGGTGCAAGATGGCCCGGGCTGTGGCAGCCCTGGCAGTTCTTCATCAGAATAGGTTGAACGTCTCTATTGAAGGTGACAGGGCTGCGCGTGAAAGCGAACGCCGACACCACGACTACTAGAAGCGCGGAAACGGGGAAACGCATAATCCACTCCTTCCTCGGACGCCAATAAAATTGGGAGCGGCGGCCCCTAGACGAGACCGCCGTGGGCAGGCGAGGCCCATCATCCCGCCGATAGGCGCTGTA
>JANXXL010000385.1 GCA_025350625.1 Bryobacterales bacterium
CACCACGAGGTTTACAACCAGTATTTGTGGAATCAGTTCTAACACGCCGCGAGCAGGCGTTCCTTGAGTATCAACTGAGTCGCGGGCGTGAGTTTTGCGCCCTGATGCGCCACGTAGAAGACGTCCATGGCGCGGTGGCCCTTGGTATCGATCAGCACCACGTCGATATTGCAAGCGGCCGAGGAGAACGCGGTAGCGAGATTGTACAACAATCCCGGCCGGTCCTCGGCATTGATCTCGACCAGCGTCGCCGTAGCGCATGCCTCGGAGTCGAATTCGACGCGAGCTGGTTCGGCGGCCCGCTTCGGCTCGGGCTGCGGACGGTTCTTCAGCAAGTTCCTCACATCCGTCTTGCCGGTAGCGACTTTGCGAATCAGATCCAGCAGCCGGTCGGACTCCGATGGATTCAGTTCCAGCGTGCGGCGCGGGTCGCCGAAAACGAAGGTGTCCAGAATCTGGCCGCGCGCATTCGAAAACGCCTCCGCCTTGAGAATATCCAATCCAAAACTGGAGAACGCGCCGGCCAGCGATGCGAACAGGAAGGGCATGTCGCGCGCCACTATGATCGCCCGCCAGGCGCCTTCGGTATGTTCCAGCTTTACGGCCACGCCTGTCGGCCGGCTCAGTTCATAGAGCTTGATATGGCTCTCGATTTCAGAGGCCGAGTGCGTCCGCAGATAACGCACCGGAAAACCTTTCAGAAAGTCCGCGCGCGCCGCAAGATTTTCCGGGACTTCCTGAATGCGAGCCGTTTCAAGTTCGCGCGTAAGCTCCTGTTGCCCCATCCGGTAAACGCGCCATAGTTGTTCCAAACGCCATGGCGTCATCGCGCCCGGGTTCACGCCGGAAATGTCGGCGTAGGTCAAAACCGCCAGCAATTTCAAGCGCTCGATCGTACCCACCCGGTCGGCTAGCGCGCGCGCGGTATCGGGATCGCTTAAATCCCGGCCGTTCATGACTTCGGAGAGCGCCAGATGATGCAGCACCAGGAACGCGACGGTGTCCTGCTCGTCCTGGGGAACCTGCATGCGCTGCATCGCAGCCAGAGCCCACTCGAGCGAAACCGTGGAATGGTCGCCGGTGAACGCTCCCTTACCCACGTCGTGATATAAAAGCGCGAACAGCAGAACAGCCGGGTTGTCAATTTCAGACAACAGTGCGGCGAAGCGGCGCGCAGCAGGGTCCTGGGTTTGGCGCAAAGTACTGAGCCGTTCGATACAGACCAGCGTATGCTCGTCTACCGTATAGCGGTGGTAGAAATCGCGCACCACCAGGCTCACCACGCTGTCCCATTCGGGGAAAAGCACTTGCATCAAGTCGGTGTTCTGCAGAACACGCAGCGCCACCGACGCGTGCGGCAAGGCCAGCGTGATCTTGAGCGAACGCCATAGCGGACGCGGCGTCTGGCACCAGGTGGCGAAGGCGTCGCGCGCGGCTTCGAGGCGCCGCTCGGTTTCGGCAGCCGGGGGCACGCCGTGACGCGCCACGAATTCAAGAAGACGCAGCACCATCTCCGGGTCGCCCTGCAATCGCGCCGGATTACGTAGAAACACCCGCTCGCGCGACACCGTGAACTCCGCGTTCGACACCCGCGACCGCATATCCCGGAAGCTGCTGAATAACGAAGTTTCCGTTTTCTCACAGGCGTCCAAAGTTCGCTGCGTTTCGCGGAATACCATACGCGCGTGGTTGAAGTAATCGCGCATCCACAAGGGCGGAGTTTTCATTTTCGAAAATGGCTGCTGGACGATCAGCTCCTGCGCCTCGAAATTCAGCGCGTTGCGATCGCGCCCCGCTTCAAAATGCAAAAAACACCGCAGCGACGAGAGAAAAGCCGTCGCCTCTGAGAGCGGAGTCTCCGGGCGCAGCTCCGGACGCAGGCCCGAAAGCCAATGGATGAAATGCAGGTCCCGCAACCCGCCGGGTGTTTCCTTCACATCCGGCTCCAGGTGGAACAGCGTATCTTGAAATTGCTCATGGCGGACCCGCGTCAACGCGCACAAATGCCGGGTCAGCCGGTGCCCTTGCTTGGTAAAGAACAGCGGCAGCCGGGCTTCGAGCTTGGCATGCACGGCCGCATCGCCCAGCAAGAGGCGCCGGTCGAGCAGGCTGACATTCAGCTCGGGGTTTTGGTCGTGCACCTCCACGCAGTCGCTCAGCGTACGCACCGAATGGCTGAGCCGCAGCCCCGCATCCCACAGCCGCCGCATAAATTCGGAAAGAGGTTCTTTGATCGACGTTGCCAGCGACTCGTTCTCCAGCAGAATCATGATGTCGATGTCGGAGAAGGGAAATAATTCCCGGCGCCCGTACCCGCCCACCGCCAGCATCGCGATTCCTTTTGGAAACGCCGTCAGCAGCGTCGATTGAAACGCATCCATCGACATCTGGTCGATGGTTTCCGTTAACTGGTTGTGGACCGCGGCGGCGTTACCCGTAACGTAAAAATCCGCGCGAATCCGGCTCCATGCCTGGCTGGCTTGTAGTTTCTCCATGCTGCTCATTCCGACGGCGGCTGCCATTACGCTTCCACCTATCCAGTATCACGCAACCCGCCCGCGAGAGATGCAAATCATCCGGTATGAGGTCAATCGAAATAATCTATACCAAGACGTTGATCGCAAGTTGTTTAAGCCCTATAGGGTCAATCCAAATTATCTATTAGCCAAGGCCTGCACCTGCCCTTACAATCGGGTTATTCGCTCTTCAGTTCGGAAGCAAGCCGCGCCGCTTGTGACCTATATTTCAGCTAACAATTTGGGAGGTTTTCTCTTGAAGCATACAAGACTATTCGCGGGTAGCTGTGTTTTCGCCATCGCGTCCCTGGCGTTCGCGCAAGATCAACCGGCGCCTGCCCCGGCTCCCGCCCCAGCGGCGCCCGCGGCACCTACCTGGTCCATCGGACCAATCGATTTCAGCGGAATGATTGACGGATACTACACCTTCAATTTCAATCATCCCACCCCCAGCAGCCCTTCGCCGTTTAATCTTTCCACCGGCGGCGGCAACCAGTTGTACAACTTCAATACCAATTCGCAGCAATTCAGCTTGGGCATGGCGAAACTCACGATGTCGCACGATCCCGATCCCATCGGCTTCCGCTTCGACTTAGGATTCGGCAAGGCGTTCGATATTATCCACTTCGCCGAGCCCTCCGGCGCGAGCTTCCTGCGCAACGTAGAGCAGGCCTACGTCAGCTTGAAAAGTAAGAAGGGTTATGAACTCGACGTCGGCCAGTTTGTAACCAGCGCCGGCGCCGAAGTCATCGAAAGCAAGGACAACTGGAACTACTCGCGCTCGCTGCTATTCGCCTGGGCGATTCCCTATTACCACTTCGGAGTCCGCGCAGTCCTGCCGGTCGGCAGCCATTTCACCGGCGGCATTCAAGTGGTGAACGGCTGGAACAATACCGAGGACAACAACAGCGGCAAAACGCTGGTCTTTGTCGGCAATGTGAATTCCAAGAAAGTCACCTGGTCCAACAATTACTTTACCGGCCCGGAGAACACCGGCACTAACAAAGGGTTCCGCAATCTATATGACACCACTCTACTGCTGACGCCTTCGGACAAATTCAACGCCTATATCAATTACGACTACGGCCGAAACGCGTTCCCTGGCGGCGGCGCCGCTCATTGGAGCGGCATTGCAGGCGCGGCACGCTTCCAGATGGGTAGCTGGTTTGCCCTGGCTCCCCGCTACGAATATTTTGACGATGAAAATGGTTTCCAGACG
>JANXXL010000409.1 GCA_025350625.1 Bryobacterales bacterium
GACCACGAACACGGTGCTGTGGCGCACTGAGACAAGAGCAGCGTAGGCGGTTCCAGCCAGCAGAAGCGGCTCGACAAACCTTCTTCGACGCAGGTAGAGGCCGCCGAGCGCCAGGCCAACCAGTAGAAAACCCATGAAAAACAACTGCGGTTGCGTGCGAAACGTAGGAGCCTGAAACTCCTGAATGAACTCAGTCGTGCCGTTGCCGTGCAGGAAGCCGAGTACGTCGCGATGTAATTTGAGTCCGAAGGGATTCGCCAGCGTCGCTGCGGCACAGACAGCGGTCAAGCCGGTGTAACGCAGAGCAGCGCTAGGCGAACCTTCGAGCAGGCTGCCCGCCACCAACACTGCGAGGTAAACGAAAAGAATCGTGAATCCTGGATGCAGATTTACCCAGAGGATGGTTAGCGGGGGGAGCAGCCAGATCCAGCGGGTGTGCTCGATGCGGTCGCGCGTAATGATGCATGCGGTGATGGCGAGGAACAACAGAGTGAACAAATGCGGCCGCGCGTGGTAGTGAATCAGCAGCGCGTTTGAGGCCAGCAGGGCGATCACGACGGAAAGCAGGACATCGGCGCCGGCGGTCATCATGGTGCGCAGCATAACCACAATTAACCCCGCGATGGCGACACCGCAGATGAAAACCACTCCCTTCAATCCGAACGCGTGATTTAATTGCGCGAACAGGACTTCGGTGCCCCATTCGTAGGGAATCCAGGGGGCTCCGGGTTGAGTGAAGGAGAAGGGATCTGTGGTTGGAATGGTGTGGTGATCCAGAATCCAATCGCCGATGGCGAGATGAATGGCGGTATCGCCGTCCCACAGCAGGCGGCTCCAGCCGGTGCCCGAGGTCATGAACGTCCAGGCGATGATCGCCAGGAAAAACATGTCGCAAAGCGATGGTGTGAGCAAGCGCCGGAGGGCTGTCTCGGGACGCGGGCGGAGCAATGGCAGCGGGTGGGTGGTGGTGGCGCCCAAAGACGGCTCCTCTAAGGTTCTATCGGTCACATAGAGTGAATTCCTTACGGTAGTCGCTAATATAAGAAGACGATGAGACCGCTGCTGTGGTTTGTTCTGGCGCTGGTGCTGGCAGGTTGCCAAAGGAACCCCGCGCCCAAACCTGCGCAGGAATATCAGATGCAGGGGGAAGTGATCCGTCTCGACCCCGCCTCGCAGACCGCCACCGTCAAGCACGGCAAAATCGAAGGCTGGATGGAGCCGATGACCATGGAGTATCCGATCAAGGACAAGCGGGAATTCACGAAGGTGCAGGTGGGCGAAAAGATTCAGGCTAAAATCCTGGTGCAGGGTACGGATTATTGGATCGCGACCGTGAACCCGTTATGACCAGGGGACGCAACTTCATTTTCCTTCTGATGATTTGCTGCGCGACTGCGGTATGGTCCCAGACTGCAACAGAGGTCGAGGCGGTAGTAACCACCGATCTCGGCGCGTTTAGGTTTGAGTTTGCACCCGACAAGGCTCCCAAACACGTGGAGCAGTTCCTGGCGCGCGCGCGTCAGGGTTACTACGACGGCAGCGCTTTCCATCGCGTGGTTGCAAACGGCATTATCCAGGGCGGCGATCCATTATTGAAAAATCCCCGGACTCCGAAAGCACTGTGGGGCACCGGCGGATTGAGCTTGCTGGCCAATGAATTTAGCGATATGAAGCATGAGCGCGGCGTGGTGTCTACCGTCAGCATCCCGGGCAAGCCGACTAGTGAAGGTGCGCAGTTCTTCGTGTGCATTGCGCCGCAGCCGCCGCTCGACGGCAAGTTTTCGACCTTCGGCAGCGTCACTGAGGGCATCGATGTGGTGGAGAAGATCTCACAAGTTCCGGCGGACGCTAATGGCATTACGGAAAAGCCGGTCCGCATCCTGAAGGTGACCATCGAGAAGAAGCGCGAGGAGCCGTTTCTAAACGCCACCGTGGATGAAATGCGGAAGACGGTCACGATGAAGACCACGCTCGGGACGATCAAGATCAGAATGGAGCCGGACTGGGCTCCGGAGAACGTGCGCAACTTTCTGAAACTCACGCAGACCGGTTGGTATAACGGGACGGTGTTCCATCGTATCGCTAAGGATTTCGTGGTCCAGGGCGGGACGGCGGCGGGCCGGGCCTCGGGGCCTATCCATAGCGCGGATCGCTGGGTGCGTCCGGTAAAGGGTGAGTTTCGCAACGACGTGAAGCATGCGCGTGGGATTGTCTCGATGGCTCACGGCGACGATCCGAATTCGGCGACTACTTCGTTCTTCCTGATGCTAGGCGCTGCACCAAATCTCGACGCCCAGTTCAGCGCCTTCGGCCGGGTCGTCGAAGGGATGGAAGTTCTGGACGCCTTCGGTAAAGAAGAGGTCGATGGCGAGACACCGCGGCGGCGGCTGGAAATTATCGACGCATCGATTGACGCGAATTAGGTGTCAAACGCCGGGAGAGCCGACACTTCTTCCGGTGGCACGGATTCAAGCGGCAATCCGGCCTTTTTCCAGGCGCGCAGGCCACCTTGGATTACGGCTACCTTGACGCCTTGTCCCAGGAGTTCTTTCGCCACGCGGGCACTGGTGGCGTCGCGCACGCAGGTGCAGTAGAGGTAGACGGGTTGCCCGGCGGGCGGCATCGCCAAAGGCTGCTGATTTACTGCGTGGGGTTCGAAACGCTTGGACCCTTCGATGCGCGTGGCTTTCGGGTCGTAATAGCCGTGACTGCGCACATCGTAGATCACCGCGCCTTCCGCTGAAACCATTCTTGCCGCTTCAGACGGGCGTACGCGGGGTATGGCGCGCAAGGATCCAGCCCTGATCCAGTTCCATGCCAGAAAACTCAAATAGGCAATCACAGCCGCGATGACGGCCCACTCCACGACTCGGCCGAAGGTCTGCATCGTTTTCGTGATCGCGCCTATTGCATCGGCGAATAAAAATCCTACGGCCCAATACGCGCCTATATACAATGCCGCGCCGGCTGCATCGAGCCCGATGAATTGTGTCCAGCGCATATTCATGCTGCCCGCTAACGGCGGCGCCATGGTATTGATCCCCGGCACGAATTTTGCGAACACCAGCAGCATGCGGCCGCGCTTATAAAATGAATCGGCCGAACGCATGATGCAGGACTCGGGGTTGAGCGACAGGCGGCACAAGAGACTCAACAACCACCATCCGGTGTGGCGGCCTAAGAGGAACATGAGGGTGTCGCCGATCAACATGGTGGCCAGCGCGCCGCTGACAGCCACGACTCCGATGAGTGAACCGCGCGCGCTGGCTCCGCCGGCAATTAATAACGCGATGGCCGCGGGCACCGGGAATCCAATGGTTTCGAGGAATACGGCCGCGAACAACATGGCGTAGCCATGCTGCGCGAGCGCTGTAATTAAGAAATCCATCGATTCTCCGGGTTAGGCTAGTACTATTGCTCCTAGTATGATTCACGTTGAGCAAAATATGCCTTTATTTCGATAATTATCCGATATAAGATAGCGCAATGCGAAAAATACTGTCTTTCGCCGGGTTGATGATGGTTCTTTCATCAGCGCACGGAGCCGATCCGAAGTGGATACGGATGCCGTCGGCGGATTTTGAAATTTATAGCAGCGCCGGCGAAGGCGATACCCGGCGAGTCTTGCAGTATTTCGAGCGAGTTCACAGCTTTTTCGACCAGGGAGCGGGTGGACCCAGCCAAAAGCGGGAACCGGTTCGGGTGATCGTCTTTGGTTCCCCGAAAGAGTACGAGCAATACCGCTTTAACACCATTGCGGTAGCCTACTACACGCACATCGCAGCGCGCGATTATATCGTGCTGGGCAGTGTGAACGACAACGTCTTTCCGATAGCCGTGCACGAATACGTGCATCTGGTGACGCAGAATGTGGGTCTCAAACTGCCGCCATGGCTGAGCGAAGGAATGGCTGAAGTTTATTCCACACTGAGGACCACCGGCGAAAAGGTCATCGTCGGCACGCCGATTCTCGCGCGCATGCAGGCGCTCTCGCGGGAAAAATGGGTGCCGCTATCGATCATTCTGGCGGCGGATCACGACTCAGCCTATTACAACGAAAAAAGCAAAGCGGGGAGTCTCTATAACGAAGGCTGGGCTTTGGCCCATATGCTGGAGCTGAGTCCGTCCTACAGCCCGAGCTTCCGGCAGTTCCTGGGCGAACTCCAGAAAGGAACATCTTCGCAAAAGGCCCTGGAAGGAGTCTACGGGAAGCCGCTCGAAGCAATCGAAAAGGATTTGCAGATGTACTTGAACGGCAATTCGTTTATAGCCAAGATTTTTACGGTCAAACTGCAAAGTGGGGAAAGAGTCGCGCCGGAATCGGCATCGATGTTCGACGTCAAGCTGGCATTGTTCGATCTGGCCAATCGGCCGGGGCGGGAAGCGGAAGCGCGCGACCGGCTGAAGGAACTGATCGGCGAAAACCAGAAACGTCCGGAGCCACACGTGGCATTGGCCTACATCGCGGCGCGCGACGGTCAGCGGGCAGATGCCGTGAAAGCCTTTGAAGAGGCGCTGACATTGGGCAGCAGGGACCCGCAGATGTTATGGGACTACGGTCGCATGGTGGGAGAATCCAATCCCCCGCAGGCGATGCTGGCGCTTAGAACGCTGCTGGCGGATCAACCCGATCGCGTCGAAGCGCGTCTGGTGCTGGCGCAGATTCAGATGAACGGCAAACTGGCCAAGGAAGCCATTGAAACTTTGGGTCCGGTCAAGAAAGTAACCCCCAAAGATGCTCCGCGCTTCTTCCAGATATTGGCTTTCGCCAACCTGGAAATCGGCAACGCACAAGCCGCGCGCGCTCATGTACAGCGCTGGATTGAAAACTCGCAAGAAGCCGATGAGAAAACGGAGGCCGAGCGGGTGCTGCACTATCTGGACGCTAAAGAGGCAGATGCGGCGCGACCCAAGATTTCTTCGGCAGCTCCTCCGCCGCCTCCGCGGCCCAGGGACGATACCGATGACGTTTCTCATCCCAAACTGACCCATGCTGAAGCTCCGCCGAGTGCTCCTCCGCAGAGCATGCCGGTCACGCCGGCCATGCCTTCGATTTCGGGAACGCTGGTAGCGCTCGACTGTCAAGGCTCGCGGCTAAAATTTGTTCTGCAAACGGAACGCGGGCGGGTTTCCTTTATCCTGGAAGATCCCACAAAAATGCAGATTTTCGGACTGCCTGAAGGGACCATTGATATGAGTTGTGGTCCGCAAAAGCCTGCTGCGGTACGGATCGAGTACGACCCGCCGTCAGTTCGTTCGCCTGGAGTCATGGGAATCGCGCGGGCCCTGCACTTCGAGGCTGAAGCTGACAAACGTTAGTGCAGGAACGCGCTACTTTTTCTTCGTGTCTTTCGCAAACCATTCCGCCCAGCGGTGAGGGGGGAACGCAAACAGCGCGATTAACGCGACCATCAGCAAAAGCACTACAATAAGGAAAAAGAGGGCCACGAGGATATCCTGTATATAGCTTAACGTAACCCGTCCTTACGCAAAGCGTCTGATAAGGCAGAGCAACTCAAGTTTGGCACTGAAAGTGCCGATAAAAGGGCAGGTGAATGGTATGGACATACTGGGCGACCGGAAGTTCGTCGAAGTACCTGGCACCACCATGCACGAGTTGCCACCGCTCCTGGTGCGCATGTCTCCCCAAGTCAGGCGGCTCGACCGCGTGATGGACATGGCCAGCCAATTAATCGAACAAGAAGACATGATTCCGCCACAGCCCGCCGGCCCAGTAGCTGACGGCGAAATCGAGCGCCGCCGCATGGACCTGGCGGTGAACCTGGTCGATCAATACCTGGCGTTCGTTCAACACTGGCAGTGGGGGGATAGCATCCTCGAGTGGATCCGGCAGTGCGAGACCACCTTCGATCTGCGCGTCGACCTGCGCAATCTTTTGCGCGCTGACCTGTGGCCGCACGCAGGGCGGTCGAGCTTCGTGACTTTGCTCGAAGACAAGTCGGTTGAGACCGGCGGCGTGGGGATCGAGAAAGCTATGGGGATGCGGCTCACGTTCCGGCAGCCGCCGCCGCTTAAGTGTTTCTCGAACCAGTTTCTGTTTTATCTGAACTCGACGATTGCGAATACCGCGTATCAAACCTGGGCCCATATGAGCCCGGATCCTATCAGCGCGCTTCCCCCGGAACGCTTTCAGTTCCAGGTGCTGGATATGAATCTGGAATAGGCGCGTTAAAGCGCTTTTCGATATCATGAGTATCAGTGCGGGATTCTCTATACACGCCGCCGGTTCCGCTTTCAAAGCTCGTCGAAATTGAATCGGTTCTGGGCGAAGCTATTCGCGGCAAGCCGGAAGTGTTACGGCTTTCGCTCGCCTGCCTGCTGGCGCGGGGGCATTTGCTGATCGAAGACGTGCCGGGGGTCGGCAAGACTACCTTGGCGCAGGCGCTGGCGCGGAGCGTCGATTCTAGTTTCCATCGGTTGCAGTTCACCTCCGACATGCTTCCGAGCGATGTGCTGGGTGTGACCATTTACAACGCGCACGCTGAGGATTTTGAGTTCAAACCAGGGCCGGTGTTCACGCATTTTCTCCTCGCGGACGAGATTAATCGCGCTACTCCCAAGACGCAATCGGCGCTGCTCGAGGCCATGAATGAACGGCAGGTCACGATTGACGGGCGCTCGTGGCCGCTGGCGCAGCCCTTTATGGTCATCGCGACGCAAAATCCGGTGGAACATCACGGCACCTATCCGCTTCCCGAATCGCAGCTCGACCGGTTTCTGATGCGCATCCGCATCGGCTATCCGGACGAAGCGGCCGAGCGCCAAATCCTGCGGCATAGCGCGGAGCCGGGGCTCGATAAGATCCATGCGGTAATTTCGAGTGAAGACCTATTGCATTTGCAGGAAACTGTGGGACACGTGGCAGTCGACGAGGCGCTGGTTGATTACATGCTGGCGATCGTGAAGCGGACGCGCGAGCATGAGGCACTAGCGATGGGCGTGAGCCCGCGGGGTGCGCAGGCGTTGTTCCGGGCGTCGCAGGCACTGGCGGCGGTGGAAGGCCGCGATTATGTAACACCGGACGACGTCAAGCGCATGGTAGTGCCGGTGTTTGCGCACCGCGTATTATTGAGCACGCGCGCGGCGGCGGGACAGCGCTGGGCTGGGGCCGCCGAGAAGATCCTGGAAGAGATTCTCACGCTGGTGGACGTTCCGCTTTAACCCAAAAAAATGAAGACAGCTATTATCGGCCTGCCCATGGTAGGCAAGACCAGTTTGTTCACGATCCTGACGGGAGTGCATGAAGGCGCGGCCCGCATGGGCTCGCTCGAAGCGCGGGTGGGGATCACCAAGGTTCCCGACGCACGGGTTGACGCGTTGGCGAAGCTGTATCAGCCCCCCAAGATCACCTACGCTACGGTGGAGTATTTCGATTTCCCGTCCATCTCGAAGGAAGCGTTGCGCGACCCCAGTTACTTGGCCAGTCTGCGGGTAGCGGACGCTCTGGCACACGTGCTGCGCGTGTTTGAGAGCGACACGGTGCCGCACGAGAAGGGGTCGGTCGACCCAATGCGCGATTTCGAAGACGTCGAGGTCGAGTTGATGCTCAGCGATCTGGTGGTGGTGGAGAAGCGCATGGAGCGGGTCGATAAAGATCGCAAGAAGATTAAGAGCCCGGATTTGGATCAGGAATTCGCTCTGCTCGAACGGCTCAAAGCGGAACTCGAAGCGAACCGGCCGTTGCGCGGGCTGGAGTATAACGCTGAAGAAGAGAAGCGCATTCGCGGATTTCAATTTCTGTCGCAAAAACCCATGCTCTGTGTGCTCAATCTGGGCGAAAAAGATGCGAGCCGGATGCATGAAGTAGAGGAAGAATATCGCAAGGGGCCTTTCGCAGGGCGCAAGAACACGGCGGTCACCGCTATTTGCGGGCAGATCGAAGCCGAGCTCGCTGAGCTGAAACCGGAAGAGGCGAAGGAACTGCTGTCGAGTTATGGGCTGAAGGAATCCGGTATGGAACGCCTCATTTCGGCCACTTACTCGCTGCTCGGGCTGATGTCGTTCTTGACTGCGGGCGAGACCGAAGTCCGCGCATGGACCATTCCGATGCATAGCAGGGCCGTGAACGCGGCGGGGGCGATCCACAGCGATTTCGAGAAGAAGTTCATCCGTGCCGAAGTGGTCAACTGGCAGGCGCTGATCGATCATGACGGTTATCCCGGCGTCAAGGAAAAGGGACTGCTGCGTCTCGAAGGGAAAGAATACATCGTCAAAGACGGCGACGTGCTGGTGATCCGGCACTCTTAATCCCGTAGCCGCTCAAAAGGAAACCCAACGCGAAGCAGCTCCATGCGAACCAGTCGCCGTGGCGCGTGTAGGGGGTCTCGACGGTTTCGTAATCGAAAGGCAAGAGCGCGGCGGTCTGGGTGAAAGGCGGCAGGCGCTCGACTACGGTGCCCCGCGGGTCAATCGAGGCGCTGATGCCGTCGTTGGTAGCGCGCAGGATCCAGCGGCGGTTTTCTGCTGCTCGCATGCGCGCGATTTCCAGATGCTGGTCGTGTGCCTTGCTATGGCCGAAGTAGCCGTCGTTTGAAAGATTCACCAGTACCTCCGCGCCGGAGTGGGTGAATTGACGAACGAAGTCGGGGAATACGGATTCGTAGCAGATGAACGCTCCCAGCTTATGTTGATCCAGCGGGAAAACTACTATGCGATTACCTGGAACAAAGTCGCCGATTTCGTGGGTGATCCGGTTCACCCATCCGAATAGTGGTGGGATAAATTCTCCGAAAGGAACGAGGTTATTTTTGTCGTAGCGGTCGAGTGTTTTGCCTTCGGGATTCAGCATGACTGCGGAATTGAGCGGTTCGCGTTGCGAGGTAAATCCCACTGCGCCGAAGAGCAAGGGTACGGACGAAGTTTGGGCGACGTGCGCTGTGTAGTCGCGGAAGGCAGCGTCGTTCACATAGAACGGGGCGGGCACTTCGGGCCACAGGATGATATCCGCGCCGCGGGGGCGCGAGAGTTGCGCCAACTTTGCCTCTATGTCCCGAAGAGTGTCCTTGGTCCACTGCATTTCGGTGTCTATGTTAGGTTGCACTACTAGCGCCTTGCGCGAGCCCCGCACTGGTAACGGCAGAGCGGGGAGCGCGAACAGCACCACTAACGCAGTCAGCCAAAGGAATTCGCGCCTCGGTCTGCGCATGATGAAGAGACTAACGGCGCAGGCGAGCATCGCGAACACGAACGACAATCCGTAGACTCCTGTGATGGGCGCCAGGAGCATGAGAAATGGCATATCGATCGCGGTGTTGCCCAAATCGAGCCACGCGAATCCGAAGAAGCCGTGGGTGCGTTCGATTCCGGTCCATAGCGCCGCAACTGTGGGGATCGCCCACCAGCGCGGCATCAGAAACCCGGCGAGCGCAGCGAAGACCGCCATGTGCAATCCCTTGTATAGGCCAAATAGAACGAAAGTGCTCCAACCACCCCAAGGTCCCATGCCGCCGTGGACATCCATGACGAATTCAATCCAGGGGCAGACGCCGCACCAGAAAACTGCACCCGCCGCCCATCCATAAATCCACCGGCGCCTCCACGAAATTTCGCGGGCGCAGACGATCAGCAGAGGCGCGAGCGCGACCGGCGCTAACCAGGTGAAGTTGAAACCGGGAAACAACAGCACCAGCAATAGAGCCGAGGCGATTGAAAGCCCCAAGTTCGCGAACAGGTTCACTAAAACGTCCGGCGAATGGCTGCGTTGCCGGGGAAGCCGGCGCCCTGTAAGTCCGCGCGCATTTTGTTTGCGGTGGTGTCCGTGATAGGTCCTACCAGCACTCGAAAGGTGCCGGGCTTTTCGTCGATTTCCGCCGCCATCGCACGGAAACTTTTCTTGCGGAGAACATCCACCATGATGTCGGCTTCGTGTTGATTGGTGGCGGCCAGTTGCAGATAGGTCTGGCCGGCCGCGGGATGGATGCCTGCTGCCGCTTTGACGGGCGCTGGTTTCTCACGCTCCGGCTTGGCTGGTTCGGGCTGGCGGTCGACTTGCGCGGGCGGCTGCGGGGGAGGTTCTGCGGGCGTTGCGGGGGCCGTGGCTGGCTCCGGAGTCTTGGCGGGCGTTTCGGCGGATGGCGGCGCGGCGTCGGGGTTCGGAATCGCAGCGACTTCAGGAGTGGCCGCGCCGGAATTGCGTCCGACGATGTAACCCATCGTGAAAAATACGCCGAGCAGAATCACCACAATGAAGAACACGCTCAATAACTGGCGGTTCCCCAGGATTAATTCAAATTCGCCATCTTCATTCTGGGGCAAGGAATTTCCTCCGCTGGTCTGCTCCATTCGTTATACTAGCGGATACCATTCCGTGCGTGCCAGCCTCTCTCCTATCCATTCTGATTCCGCTCTTCAACGAAGAAGAGTACATCGGGCCCATTCTTAGCCGCGCTCTTACCGCTCCGCTGCCGGATGGCGTCGAGCGCGAGATCGTGGTGGTGGATGACGGTTCTAGCGATGGTTCCGACCGCATTGTGGAAGAATTTGTGCGCCGTAATCCGGGCGTCGTGCGGCTTCTGCGCCATCAGCAGAATCGCGGTAAGGGCGCTGCCATACGGACGGCGGTGGCGGAAGCGCGCGGCGAGTTCTGCCTGATTCAGGACGCGGACCTGGAATACGATCCCCGCGAGTACAAACACCTGCTGAAGCCACTGCTCGAAGGCGATGCGGATGCGGTGTATGGTTCGCGATTCATGATTGTGGCTGAGCGGCGGGTCATGTATTATTGGCACTCGCTGGCGAACCGTTTTATGACCGAGGTCTGCAACCTGGTGGCGGATCTAAATCTCACGGATATGGGAACCGGTTACAAGGCTTTTCGTACGGCGGTGCTGGCCGAAACGCCGCTGCGCTCGGACGGTTTCGGGTTCGAACCGGAGATCACCATCAAGCTGGGACGCCGCGGCGCGCGGGTCTACGAGGTTCCGGTAAGCTATCACGGCCGCACTTACGAGGACGGCAAGAAGATCCGTGCGCGCGATGCGTGGGTAATTTTGTGGACCATTGTGCGGTTCTCATTGACGGGCGATCTCTACAAGGACCCTGGCGCGCGCACGCTGCACGCGCTCTCCGCCGCGCCGCGGTTTAACCGCTGGATGGCTGATACCATCCGTCCACACGTGCGCGACCGGGTTCTCGAGCTCGGCGCCGGGATCGGCAACTTGACGCGGGCTTTGGTACGCGGGCGCAAGCGCTATGCAGCTACCGACATCAACCCGGAGCACCTGGCGCGATTGCAATCGCGTTTCGTCCACCGCATGAATCTGGAATCGCATTTTTGCGATCTCACGCGGGCCGAAGATTTCGAGCCATTCCTCGGCGCCATGGATACGGTAATTTGCCTGAATGTGCTGGAGCACGTCGAAGACGATCACGCGGGGCTGGCCAATATCTTCTCGGCGCTCGACCATGGCGGCCGCGCGATCGTGCTGGTGCCGGAGGGGCAGAGTGTTTTCGGGACTATCGACGAAGCGCTGGGTCATTTCCGGCGCTATTCGGAAGCAGAGCTTAAAACCAAAATGGAGCAGGCTGGGTTTGAAGTGGAGCAGATCGTCCGCTTCAACCGTGTGTCGCGGCCGGCGTGGTTCGTGAGCGGACGCATCCTTAAGCGCCGCAGCCTGGAATGGAACCAGATGCGCCTCTACGACCGCTTCGTATGGCTGTGGCGCAAGATCGACGGCTTTTTGCCGTGGAGGCCCACTTCCATCATTGGCATTGCCAGGAAACCTTAGGCTGGCGTGGCCGAGGGGGGTTGCGCCGCCTTGAATTCTTTGAACGCGGCGCGAGCGGCGTGAATCTGCTGGACGTGCTTTTCAGCGTGCTCTGCGAAAATGCGCAGCAGGTCGAGAAGCGTGATGGTGCCCCGCTGGGTATGTTGTGCGGTGCGCGCGTAGGCTTCCTCCGGCAGATCCTTCAGCAGCTCGTAGTTTTCAGCGCGCGTCCTGCGGAACGTCTCAAGCGCCGGAGTGAGCTTGCGCTTGCTGTAATCGAGACGTTCCGCCCAGGCATCCTGATCGAAGACCACAATCACCGGGTTATCCTCGGCGATCACCTGGCGCAACCGCATCGCCAAAACGATTTCGGAATCGGCCAGGTGGCAGACGATGGTGCGCACGCCCCACTTTCCTTCTGCGGGGCGGAAATCGAGGACCGGTCCGGCCGCGCCGGTAGTGGCCACGGCTACCAGCTCGGCTCCGCGCCGGAATCGTTCCAATAGATTGGCCAGTTCACTCATTGGGGTGCTCGGGGTCTCAATAGTAATCGGCGCAGGACATATAGTAGCCGCACTGTTCGCAAAATAACTTACACTTGCGCTCGGCCAGACGGCGGCTGCAGACGGGGCAATAGAGCATGGGTTCCTGTTCGGGAAGCGTCCGGGATTCCGTCACAACATTTTCCTGGGAGTTTTCGCTCACTGCCACACCATTATAGACGTCCGGGCAAAAACGCGACACCGGCGGTGCTGGGTATAATGAAGCCAGCTTTACCCTAAGGAACCTCATGAAGCGAACCAGAGTGTTGATCGTTTTTGCGCTGGCGGCTTTGAGCGTAGCGCAGACCAGACGGGAAGTGGAACGACCTTTGCGCCAGCCGGTCCGCGGCGTGCACGGCGCGGTGGCAGCAGGCAGCGAGTACGCAACCGAAGCCGGGATGCGCACCTATTACAAAGGCGGCAACGCTGTCGACGTAGGCGTCGCCACTATGTTTGCGGGTTCGGTGAGTGAACTCTCGCATTACGGTTTTGGGGGCGAAGCACCCATTCTCATTCGCACCAAGGACGGGAAAGTTCATGCCATCGCCGGCGTGGGCACCATGCCGAAAATGGCTACCGCGGAGATGTTCCGCACGCGTCCGCTGCAGCCCTTTGAGGTTACGGAGCGCGATCCCGGCGGATTGAAGGGTATCGTTCCCGGTGCGGGCTTGATGCCTGCGCTGGTGCCAGGCATGGTCGACGCCGCGCTGCTGGCGCTGCGCGAATTCGGAAGCATGAACTTTCAGGAAGTCATTGCGCCGGCGATCGATCTGGCGGACGGGTTTGTACTGGATGACATGCGTTCGAATTCGATTGCCTACAGCCAGCCGTTCTTCAATGTGTGGCCGACGTCTAAAGCTCACTTCCTTCCCAACGGCCGGCCGCTGCGAACCGGTGAGATTTTCCGGCAGCCGGACCTCGCGCGAACCCTGCGCGGGATGGCGGAAGCGGAGAAGAAGGCGCTGGCGGGAGGCGCCTCGCGGGAGGCTGCGATCGACAAGGTGCGCGACTTCTTTTATCGCGGTGATATTGCCCACCGCATCGACGCGTTCAGCAAGGCCAATGGCGGCTTGCTTCGCTATGAGGACATGGCGGCGTTCAAGCTGCAGGTAGAAGAGCCCGCGTCCACAACCTTTAAGGGATATCGGGTTTACAAGACGGGCTTCTGGAGTCAGGGGCCGACCATGCTCGAGACACTCAATATTTTGGAGGGATTCGAGGATCAGCCTGCGTTTAACTCGGCCGCTTACATCCACCGTGTAGCGGAAGCGTTGAAGCTGGCTTACGCTGATCGCGATACCTATTACGGCGATCCCAAGTTCAACCAGATTCCATCCGATGTGCTGCTCTCGAAAGAATACGCCACGCAGCGCCGCAAGCTGATCACGGACAAGGCTTCGCAGGAGTTCCTGCCCGGCATGATTCATGGCAAAACCGGTCACCATCCTTCTGAGGAAGCGGTGGCGCACATTCCTCTCGACCCGGTGTTGATGGCGCACGATACCACCTGCGTGGATGTGATCGACAAGGACGGTATGATGTTTTCGGCGACTCCTTCGGGGGCCTGGCTGCCTAGCGTGATTGCCGGCGATACCGGGATTCCGCTGAGCGAACGCGCGCAGAGTTTCGTGCTGATACCGGGGCATCCTAATGAGCTGGCTCCCGGGAAGCGGCCTCGGGTGACGCTGACTCCCACTCTAGTAACTTCGGTCGAAGGCAAGCCGGTTGCTGTGCTCTCTACTCCGGGTGGCGATACGCAGGAGCAGGGCTTGCTGCAGGTGTTGTTCAATTCCATCATTTTCAGGATGAACGCGGAGAACTCGATTGAGGCGCCGCGCTTCGGCACGCGGCACCTAGTATCGAGCTTCGATAATCACGCCTGGAATCGCGGAGACTTACAACTGGATGACCGTATCTCTCCGGCGGTTATGGCGGAACTCGCCGCGCGCGGCCATAAAGTGAGCATCATGTCGCGATACTCGAACGGAACCGCTCCGGTGCTGATCCGTGTGCTCGAGGGCGGAGCCATTGAGGCTGGCGCGGACCCATACTACAACCGCTCGGCTCATGCGTGGTGACGAGACTGGGTGACGCTTCCGCTTTTCGACTCACCTTCTGCGTTTGATCGGGCGGGTTTGGCCGGACGTTTGCGCGCGCTAGCAGCGGAACAAATCTGGATTGGGACCAGATCGTGGAAGTATCCGGGATGGCTCGATCAGATTTATTCGCGCGAACGTTATGCGGCGCGCGGGAAATTCTCTCAGAAGTGTTTCGAGGCGGAATGCCTTGCCGAGTATGCCGAAACTTTCCCGATCGTGTGCGGCGATTTCTCTTTCTATCAATTTCCAACGCCGGAGTACTGGGAGCGCTTCTTTTCGCGCGCTCCCGCCGGATTGCAGTTCGCGCTGAAGGTTCCCGAAGAGGTGACGGCGGAAGTGTTCCCCAAACACGCGCGCTATGGGCCGCGGGCGGGGATGAGAAACGAGTCATTTCTTAACGCTGATGCTATGGCCGCATTGTTTCTCGAACCGCTGGAGCGCTATCGCGACCGCATTGCTGCATTGATCTTCGAGTTTGGAGCGCGCGCGACGCCGCTGCGCGAGTTCGTCGGCCGGTTGGGGCCGTTTCTGGACGCGCTGCCGCCGTCCTACCGCTATGCGGTTGAGGTACGCAATCGCACGTACTTGGACCCAACGTATTTCGATTGCCTGGGCGAACGCAAAGTGGCCCATGTGTTTAACGCCTGGACAAAAATGCCGCCGCTGGCCGAGCAAATCGCCATTCCGGGGGCGTTCACCGCGGACTTTACTGTGGTGCGAGCGTTGCTGCGGGAGGGGAGTGCTTACGAGCAGGCCGTCGAACAACTGTCGCCTTACGAAGAAGTGCGCGATGAGAATCCCGAAGCCCGCGAGGCTTTGCGCGCCTTGATCCGCCGCATTCGGGAGGAACGCCGTGCCGCTCTCATCTTTGTCAATAATCGGTTTGAAGGCAATGCGCCGAGTACGATCCAGGCCATCACGGAGTGACAACACACGTCCACTCGCCATGCTGATCCTGGAATCCGGATAGGATTCGCCGCGGCGCTACCCGCTCCAACTCAGGTTTCAGTTCGCCCATCACTATCTCGCTGATATTCGCTACCACCACGTCGAACGCGCCACTACGCACGGCATCGACGCTTCCGATAAAGAAGGCAGCTTCGCGCGCCGCAGCGGGGTCGATGTCGCAGGCGACTACGGTTGCGGCTCCCAGCATGCGGGCTGCGGTCGCAAGTATGCCCGAGCCGGTGCCTACATCCAGCACGCGGTCGCCGGGACGGATGATGCGCTCCATGGCTTCGAGGCAGAGCCGCGTGCAGGGATGCTGGCCGGTGCCGCACTGCATGCCGGGATTGATTTCGAGACGAAAGCGGCCGGCGGGCGTGGGCTCCGTCCGCCAGGGCGCAACGATGAAGAAATTTTGCCCCACTAGTATCGGCGGCCATGCGTCTTCGGTTTCTTTTACCCAATCGCGTTCGGCGGCGGGCAGGGGAACGCCGAATCGCGCGGCGGTTTCCGAATCGTCAAAAAATGCTTCAAGGAAGCCGTCGCCCTCGATGACGCCGAGTGTGCCGGCTTCCCACAGCTCTGCGATGAGCGCATCGGTTGCCGACGGCTCGACTTCAAGGCGCAAGTAAAACATCGGGCTCGGCGGAACGTCCTGTTTCCATCCTACGCGCGGCCTCTTCGTCGGCCGAGGCGCCTGCGCGATCACCCATATTGCGCTTGGCTACCGCGCGCGCACGGTAGGCGTAGGGCGCTTCCCGAAATTCATGCAGCGCGGCGTCGAAATCGGCAATAGCCTTCTGGTGTTCGCCCTGTTTCTCATACGCCGCTCCTCGCTGGTAATAACCGTCGAGGGTCGGCTGGGCTTTTAGGGATTTACTGAATTCGAGGATCGCTTTCTGCGGATCGCCGTTTTCGAGATAAATCTGGCCGCGCACATTATGCGCGCGCGTCGAAACGGGATCGAGATCTAAGGCTTTATCGAGATCCGCCAGCGCAGGGCCGGGCTGGTTCGCACTATGCTCGGCAACGGCGCGTAACAAATATGCCTCCGCGTATTCCGGCCACAGCTCGACGGCGCGGTCGAAGTGACGAATACTTTCGTCGTAGGCGCCGGGACCCATTGTTTTGGCTCCGAGCGCGACTTCCGCGCGGGCGCGGTCCGGCGCGCTCGCCCGGTAGCCGTAGATAAGCCAGGCGGAACCCAACAGAACGATGATGGTCAGGGTCCGGTAAATCAGTCTCCGCTGTCTGCGTCTCTGCGCCAGCAGCGCTGCGGTGGGGGTTCCTAATGGGCGAACCGCCTTCCGCCAGCGGGTAAGGAAGGACTCCAATGGCATAAGGAGCCTTTCGATTATAGCAACCGGCGCGCTTACAGTTGGGCCACTCGGCGCTGGACTACCAGAAAATAGAGGCCGAGCAGCGCCAGCAATCCGCCGCTCCAACCCATGATGACGGGGGCGCTGAAAATGGGAATCAGCTTGCCGAGGATCAGGCTGCCCACCGGCATGCCGCCGCGAAACGCTACGTTATACACACTCATCACGCGCCCGCGCATTTCATCCGACGCCACGGCTTGCACGAGGGAACTGACCATCGACATCGAAATCATCATGGCTCCGCCGGACATAAAAATCAGCAGGAGAGAGAGCGGGAAGTGCTTCGATTGCGAAAACGCAAAAATGATGACGCCCATCAGCATCAGCACCATGAGCGCTACCCGGCCTTGCCCGTGTATTTTGCCGAAGGCGGCTACGATCAGCCCTCCGCAGACGGAGCCGGCGCCGGAGAAGGCTAGCAATTGCGTGAATCCCTTGGCTCCGCCGTGAAGAACATCCTTGGCAAACACCGGGAGAAACGTCAGCAGCGGGATGCCCAGCAGGGTCATGCCAAAGGCCAGTACGATCAACCCGTCCATTCCCGGCTTCTGGCGAATAAACCCGATGCCCTGGCGCATGCTGTCGAGAATGCGTTCGCTCGACTTGGCGGGAATGTATTTCACCTGGATCATGTATAGCGAAATGATCACCGCGATGAACGACAGGCTATTGAGGCCAAAACACCAGGCTGGGCCCACCGTGGTCAGCGCGATGCCGCCCAGCGTCGGCCCTATCACGCGCGCCAGGTTGAACTGGATGGAGTTCATGGCGATGGCGTTGGGGATATCCTCTTTGCCCACTAGAGTCGGCAGCAAAGCCTGATAGGCCGGGCCGCCAAAAGCCTGCGCGCTACCGACAATGAAAGACAGACATAAGATGTGCCACACCCGCACCACCTGGAACAATACCAGCAGGGTTAAAATCAGCGCGGTGGTCATCTGGACGTACTGCGAGGCCAGCAGCAGATTCCGCCGGTTCATGCGGTCGGCAATCACCCCACCCACCAGTGAAAACAAGATGATGGGAACCTGCGCCAGGAAGGTATCGAGGCCGAGGTAGAAAGAATCTTTGGAAAGATCGTAGACCAGCCACGCCTGCGCGGTCGATTGCATCCAGGTGCCAATGGTAGAGGTGCAAGCACCTATCCACATCAGTCTGAAATCGCGATGCTGGAAACTTTTGAAGACGCGGCTAAACAAGAAACCCCGATGATCCCAAGGACTCGATTTTAACAGACGTGGAGAACTAGTAAACCTCAAAGCAGAAAAATTTGTTGGAGTCGTTGGGCGAGAGCGAATACTCGCCGGGATCGAGCGGCTCGGAAGCTTCCACCCGGTACAATTTGCCATCCAGCTTATTAACGGACAGATGCAATGGACGAGAACCGCTCTTCCGCTTGCCTTTCGACGCCGCCAGCTCGCGGCGGCCCCCCTTGACGTCCCAGCGATACAGTTCGAGCCGTTCCGGAATCACCTTATCGCTTTCGATCAGGAAAATGGGCTCGGCCAAGGGGGTGCGGGCGGAGGAGGACGCGCCGGGAACGGTGTAAGTCCCCGATTCCGATTTGGCCTCCAGCGCCTCGGTAGGCAGCAGGTTATCGGCATGGACCAAGTACGCCATATCGGGTTGGGGAGGGCGCGGTCCGTCGTATTTATCCGCGGCAATGGCCGGGACCAGCAGCATCAGCAGATAAAGAAGGCGTTGCATTTCGATCCTATTTTAGTTCAATCCAATACTTGGACGAACTCCGCCAGGATCCGGTAACGGGCTTCTTCGGGGTCGAGGTCCCAGGCTTCGAAGCGGGGGTTCAGGGGTTCCAAGGTGATGCGCTGGTGAGACCATTCGCCGGATTCCTTCTGCACTTTTTCGCTGCGATAGCGTTTCACGGTGTAACGATCGCCCGCGCCGCTATCCAGGGCTTCGACCAGCACCAGGCGTCCCTGCCGCGATCCCGTGACACCCTTGCGAAATACGCACAGGGAGCCGTCCGGGATCAGCGGTTCCATCGACTGGCCGGCGATCCGGGCCACGAACATTTCGCGCGTCAGGCGCAGGCCGGGCGGCGCTTCTTCCCATGCTTCTTCCTCAATCACCCGGTTTTCGAGGAACGGCCCGGCCGCGACCGCCAGGGAGTAGCGCGGCAAATGGGTGATGAAGGGCTGAGCTTCCGATTGCACATGTTGCCGGTACAAACGTCCGAGTGCGCGCGGAAAATCCTCTACCATCGCCGACCGGCGATCGGTCACACGTATCGTGTTCGAGAGAGTATCCTCCATCTGCGCAAAAAAGCTTGCGGCTCCGGACTCATTGGCCCGGGCGCGCAGGTCGTCTTCCATGACGGAAAGCACCTCGGCCTCGTCCGGAGCAATGCGCTCCCAATCCCGGCGCAGACGGATGTGCACCTGGTCTCGCGCCGGATCTTCGAGCAGCACGCCCGCAGTGATGGGGCCCTCTCCAGGCAGTTCCAGTGTCAGCAGCGAATAGCGGGCGACGCACGTGTTCGCGATGGAAGTAGTGGATCGAGACATGTGCGTTTCGCTTACTTATCGGCCGTGAGCGGCGGTCCGGAGCGGTCGGCCGGGAAAGGCATCTCAACGGCCGACTGGATAGTAGCCTTTGCGCGCCCGCACCTTAACGTCCGGCAACGCCACTTTCACATTTAATGCCCGGAAGACTTTATTCGACGGCCCCGAATCGTCGGGGATGTACCGCAGGATATATTGAGTGGTGATTTCGCCCGCGATATTCGCCACCGAGCCAAATAGCGCAGTGGCCAATGCGGAGGCAAAGCCGCCGGTGCCCGCACGGAGAGCTAAATTGCCCTCATCGGAGGGAGTTGAGGTAAATCCGGCCACGTCTTTATAGATGTTTTGCAGGGGATACTCCACGCGCCCGCCGGTTTCCTCGGCCAGCTTGGTCAGGTTATCGCTGGCTTCATTATTGGTGAATCCGTAGGCCACCGTGCTGATGCCGTAAATGGTCACCAGATTCCTCTGCGCGACCTCCAATACTTCTTGCAGGGTTTTCGTGCTGGCGTTATCGTTGCCATCGCCCACTACGATCAGAACCCGGCGCGGTTCAAACGGTTCCCCCTGCAGCAGTGCGCGGTTGGTGCACGCCATATAGATCGCATCGAATAGCGCCGATCCACCGCCCGGCTTCAGATTGCGGATCTTCGAAACGAAGGGCTCGGGGTCGGAGGTGGTATTTACCATCAACTCCGCCTTATTCCCGTAGCCGATCAAATAGCCCGAGAACTTGTCTTTACCGGGAAGCAGCGTCAGGACGAGCTCGGTAACGGCGGTCTGAAAATTCTTCCATTGAGTGCGGCTCGAATTGCTGAGGTCGATTAAAAAGCCTGCCACTACCGGCTGGCTGCGTTCGCGGGAAAAGAAGCGAAGGTTTTGCGGTTTCCCTTCATCCAGGATCTGAAAGTCTTTCTTTTCGAGATTGGAAACGAACCGCCCCTTGTCGTCGGTGACAGTCACCGGGACGATCACTTCGTTTACTTCGACCTTTATCGAGGCGGCACCGGGTTCAGGCTGTTGTTGTTCCTGGGC
>JANXXL010000411.1 GCA_025350625.1 Bryobacterales bacterium
TGGATACCGATCGCATTTTGGCAACCGTCAAGGGCCCCGCTTCTGAAAACACGGTCGAGATTTTCTTCGCCCGTGACGCCATCCGTACTCCCGTGCTGGTGAGGGTGCCGCTGGCCATGGGCAGGTTCAGTATGGAGATTATCCGCTAAACGCCGGTCATGAAATTACTTTTCCAGCAATTGAGCACCACTCCCTGACGGGCCATAACGATGCGCCTGGCATTCTTTTCGCCTCTGCCGCCCGTCAAGAGCGGCATCGCCGACTATTCGGCTGCACTGCTGGACCCCTTGGAAAAGCACGCCGACGTGACGGTGTTCACCGGCACAACCAGCCCCTTCGACCCGAACCGCTTCGACGCCGCACTCTACCAGATCGGTAATAACCCGCATCATTCTTTCGTCTACGATCAAGCCGTGCAAACACCCGGTGTAGTGGTACTGCATGAGGCCAACCTCCACCATCTGATTGCCGGCGTCACCATCCGCCGCGGCGATTGGGACGCTTATCTCCGCGAAGTGGAATTCGATGGCGGCGCCGCAGCCCTCGACTACGCGGTTAAACGCGTCCGGACACTGGAACGCGGTCCCGACTACGACGGCGTGCCGATGTTGCGCCGCATCGTAAGCAAATCCAAGGGCGTCATCGTGCACAGCCATTGTGTGGAACAGTCCGTGCGCGATACCGGATTTGCGGGTCCAATCGCAGTAATCCCGCACGGGGCATGGCTGCCTGAGACCGACGGGTCCCTCCATCGCCAACGCCTCGGCATAGATCCGGCCACCCCATTGATCGGGATCTTCGGCTTTCTGAAGCCATACAAACGGATTGCCGAATCGCTACGCGTCTTCCGCCGCTTGCTGAAGCTGCAACCGAACGTGAAAATGATTCTGGTGGGTGAGCCGCATCCGGAGCTTTCCTTGCAGTCGCTGATCCACTCGCTGGGCCTCGGAGCCAGCGTCCGCGTCATCGGATTCACGCCGATTGAAGATTTCGTGGGATACCTCGCCGCATGCGACATTATTCTCAATCTGCGCTTTCCCACTGTCGGCGAAAGCTCTGGGACGCTGCTCCGCTCACTGGGGCTTGGGAAGGCGGTAATAGTTTCGAACATCGGCTCGTTCGCGGAGTATCCGGATGGCATCTGCCTGAAGGTACCGGTGGATTCCACCGAAGAAGATACCCTGTTCGAATATCTAAATCTCCTGGTAACCCGTCCGGATCTGCGCAACGCGATGGGCCGGCGCGCGCGAGAGTGGGTGCGCGAAGAGTGCAACTGGAATCTGGTGGCCAGGCAATATACAAGTTTCCTGCAATCGCTAGTCGATGGAACCGAGTGGCATTCCACGGCCAAAACCGCGCCGAAACACGCGGAGGAACCCGCTCCGGACCTCACGCCTACACCCGTCGAAACGGAATACGTCATCGGCTGGGCCGCGGACCCAGGCGCGCGCGAATACATCAAAACGCACATTACCCGCCTGGCCAAGACATTGCAAATCACGCCCCGAGGCGGCGCCGGAGATCGCATTCTGGAAATGGGCGCCTACCTGCAAATAACACCGTCGCTCAAAACCAAGCTTGGTTACGGCGAAGTTCGCGGCTGCTATTACGGACCCGCCGGAACGGTGGCGCATCGGGCGATCGAATCCGAATTGGGAGACCGCTTCGAGTGCGATATCGATCTGTTTGACGCCGAGAAGGACAAGTTTCCGTATCCCGATGAGCACTTCCGCACCGTCCTCTGTTGCGAACTGATTGAGCATCTCCCGGGCGACCCGATGCACATGATGGCGGAAATCAATCGCATCCTCAAGCCCGGCGGACACCTTGTCCTGACCACGCCCAACATCGTCTCCCTGCGCGCCATGTCGGCATTGTTACTCGGCTATCATCCAGGCTTCTTCCCCGCGTATATCAGGCCAAGCGGAACAGGCGAAGAGGTGGATGCCCGGCATAATCGCGAATACGCGCCGCGCGAAATTGCAGATCTGATGGCGGATGCGGGCTTCGAGGTCACGCTGCTGGAAACCGGCGAGTTTCTAGATGAGCCGAAACCGGAGCATAATTGGGTGCGGTACATTCTGGAACAATGCCAATGCCCAACCGGTCTGCGCGGCGACGGAATCTACGCAGTGGGCGCAAAGCGGGGCCCCATCCGCCAGCGCTTTCCCCGGTGGCTCTATTGCGGGAAGGACTGACCCATTGAGCGTCGCCTATCGAAACCTGCGCTTCGACCTGGACGAAGAAGCGCGCTCGATCGTCGCCACTTTCCGCATCGTCAATCAATCCAATCGGACTTGGCAGCGGGAAGAAGGATTTTCGCTGGGCTGGCAGATCTTCGATCCGGAAACCGGCACATTCATCGCCGAGGGAGACTGGCTGCCGTTTAATAAGGATCTGGCTCCGGCTGAAACCGAAGCAGTGGAAGTCCGTTTGACCCTGCCGCCGGAACGAGGCCACTACCATGTCTACATCTCACCGCTTCACGCGGGCGAAGGCTGGTTTTATCAACGCGGCGCGACGTTCCTGTTGGTGGATGCATTCGTCGAAGGCGGAAAAGCGCATCTCCGCGAAGCGGTAGCCACAACGCTCGGCTCGCTGCGGCGGCGCAACTTGCGCCGCGCCATCGGCAAGGCGTTCACGGTCCCGTGGATCAGCATCTGGACCAATCGCGCCCTCATCCGCTCCATGGTGCGCCGGGACATCATGGCACGCTATCGCGGCAGTTTCGGAGACGTGTTGTGGACCATCCTGAATCCGCTGCTGTTAATGGCGACATACTTTTTCGTCTTCGGTGTAGTCTTAAAAGCAAAGATAGGCCCAGACGACAGCCGCACTGGATTCGCGCTCTACCTGTTGGCCGGAATGCTGCCGTGGCTGCCGTTTGCCGAGGCTGTCGGCCGCGCTCCGCAGTGCATTTTGGAACATCGGAATTTCGTCAAGAAGCTGGTGTTTCCGGTGGAGACGCTGCCGGTGAATCAGGTATTCGCCGGCTTGGTCACGGAACTATTCACACTATTCGTGTTCCTGATCGCAATGTTGCTGGCGAGGGGCGCCGTGCCCTCGACGGTGCTGTGGCTACCGGTGTTGTTGGTGCCGCAATTGCTGCTCACGCTCGGCATCAGTTGGTTCCTCTCCGCGCTGGGAGTCTATATGCGGGACCTGGGTCAGATCATCGGATTTCTGATCACTCTGCTGTTCTATATGACGCCGATCTGCTATGCGGAAACGCAACTGCCCGCCGGCGCAGTCGCCATCCTGACTAAGAACCCGATCTTCACATTGGTGCATGGCTATCGAGCTATTTTTCTCGACGGCCACGCTCCGGAGTGGCACTCCATGTGGAAGTTGTGGTTGCTCTCGGCAGCGGTCTGCATTGCCGGTCATGCCTGGTTTTACAGGTTGCGGAAGAGCTTCGCGGATGTCGTGTAGACTGAGATATCGAAATGGACGATCACGAGTT
>JANXXL010000005.1 GCA_025350625.1 Bryobacterales bacterium
CAAGAAGGCGGTCCCTTGATCCACAACGGCTCGGAAGATGAGCAGCGTTCCTTCGATTCCACCTGCCGGAAGTTCTACAGACTCCTCGCTCAACCCCAGCGGTGACACCTTTCACTTACCCACAGATTCCTCAGAGGAGCCTAACACAAATAGGTTACCTTTGCCCGTATTCTTCAGATCGGCCGCCATGTGAAGGTCTGGGTTCATGCGGGCCTTCAGGACCGGGATGCGGCCAAGCTTATTGAAGTCCGACGAATGAGCGTCAAAATTGAACGCGCAGGCAAGGAGGGTGTCAAATCCCGCGTCCCCGGCCTCGCGGGCCGCGAAAACTAAGTCAGGCCGGGAAACCGTGCCAAACTCCGGTCCGACAAGGATGGCTGCTCGCTTTTCCTTGCCGCCTTCCTGATATCGGCGCTCCGCGCAGACAAGGTCACCGGGCCAGGGAGTGACAGATGAAAAAGCGATGCTATCGTCTTTGTGTGCCTGCTGAACAACTTTCAGGTTCTCCAGCACCATAGAGACGAAGTCCCTCGCTTCCGCTGATTTCTCCGCCGGGTCAATAACTTCGTCATTCTCATCGACGGCCAGAACACGGTGCGGTGAAAGGCTTTCGACGGTGAACGGCCCGGCCACACGAACGGTCTTCTTATCCTCGTAGGGCTTGTCATAGAGGTATTCAAACTCAGCCCTGGCAGCGATGGAGGCGTCGATTTCCTTCTGGCGGGCGATCCGGGCCTGCCACCAGTCGAGGTGCAGCTTTGCCGGAGCCTCGGGCCAAGGGTAAGCGGGTCGCTCGGGAAGCGTCTCATGGGTGTAGGCTCTCTTGAGATTGTGGTTGATGGCTCGAAGCCATTCCGCAGGTTTCAGCGCCCTATCGCCCGAACCACTTGTTTTCTCGGACTTGAGCCGGTAGAAAATCTCCTGCGTCTTGGAGTCCCATGGGTCTTCGGCTTCGCGCGGGATCTCCCACTCCTGCCACGCCTTCTTGAGTGCGGAGTTCAGCGCAACGCGCAAGGGCTCCAGCTTGGCCTGCCACTTATCCCAAATCACATCGATCTCCACGTTATTGGCGATGGATTTGAGCGTGACGTGTGGCAAGCGCTCATAGACAAAGCCCTGGCGGATGTTTCCATGTACTGGCTGTGAGTTCGGCGCTGTCCGCGTGACCCTGGCTTCCTTGATCTGTCCTTCGCGGGAATCGGCCAACAGATAGTACGGATAGCGCGCGCCCATGATACGCGCACGAGCCAGCGCCAAAGCTACGCGCGAGGTGTCGATAGTTATCCAGCGACGTCCCCATTGCTCTGCCACATACGAGGTGGTACCAGATCCACAGGTCGAGTCGAGCACCAGGTCCCCGGGGTCTGTGGACATTAGTAGGCAACGTTCCACCACTCGCAGGCCCGTTTGCACAACATAAACTTTGGCTCCGCCATATTGGCTTTGGCCGACAGTGTCAGTCCAAATATTGGTCAACGGCAGGGCGGAAAAATCGTCGAGGTAGCGCACGTAGCCAACTCCTTTTTGGCCAGAGGGGTAAATGCGATTAGCCGCCCGCAGGCGTGCGATTCCGACCTCGGTCGTAGACCAGCCGCGCGAGCCTGACGGGAAGTATTGCTTCCCGTCAATTTCGACCGGAAAATGCATTGCCGAGCCTTCGCCACCTTCTGTGCCTTGGCGTTGCGATGAGAGATCGCCGATTGCGACAAGGCGCACCTCTGAAGGAACCGCTGCCTCTCCGTTCTTTTCTTCTGCGGTTAAGGGACGCCAATCGAAAGGGCCGATTTCGGCGAATCTGTAGCCCGTCGTGCCTTCGCCGCCCAGTTCTTTGAGCTTCAGGAGCGGACGATACTTTAACGCTTCCCGACGTCTCGCGTACCAAAGACAGTAGTCCGAAATTCCCGGAATGAAATCGGCCGTCTGTCCTACTGTTTTTGAGAATATGAGTTCGCTGACCAAATTCTCTTCGCCAAATACCTCGTCCATCACGCCTCTGACGCGATGAACGTTTTCATCACCGATCTGTACGAAAATTGAGCCTGACTCGCTCAGAAGGTCGCGTGCCACCGTGAAACGGTCGCGTAGGTAAGTTAGAACCTATCCAATAATATTCTGACGTTTTCCGGCAGGAAAACGAAGTTACCTCGCGACGCCGATGGCAAGCTGGGGGATGATGACGGGTTCGCCGAGTTTGAGAGC
>JANXXL010000017.1 GCA_025350625.1 Bryobacterales bacterium
CGTGGCCGGCAGGCGGTCCAGACGCGAACTGATCGAACCAGCGGCATCGGCCGTTTTTATCATGCGGAAGTGTGGAACTCGTCTCCGATTTATCGGGTACAAGTGTATCTTAAGCTCTTGCTGATCCGGAATCTAAGCGGATCAATAGACATCGCGAGAGGGCAGCCGGAAGTGGGCGAGTTCGATCATTAGCCTGCTGCCAATGATTCGAATCGGATCATCGGCCCGGTCCGGCGACCAGCGATCCACAACATGGTAACGGCCTTCGTTGACACCTTCCAGAATCCATCGTGCTCCGTCGAGTTGTATCCCTTCCGCTTCGAGCAAAGTGGGCAAGCTCCAAAAAGAGAATTCCGTTAGAGCGGTTAGGAACGACTCGGTTTGTATTTGCGACAGATGGATCGTGCGGTCTCGAATCAGTCGACCCGGTTCGTACCCACCCTTCCCATTTGTTTCCTTTGAAACGAGGGTCGCGGTTTTGTCCGGGGCGACCACCAGCCGAACCGAGATTGGGTGATGGAACGATCGGAGGTACAAGAATCGGTATGCCTCGGCAGTCAAATCCAATTGGGACGCTTCCCAGAGGGATGGTTCTCGAAGCGCCCTCAGGTGCTTGGAATACCACTGATTTGTGAATTCATCACTCTGATGGCTTTTCTCCAGAATGCCTGGAGGAAAATATTGCTGGCCATGAGCGTTGCACATAGTCAGCAGGAGTAGCGTACCGCGCCTTACAGACCATTTCGAGGTAAGAATCCAAAACATTTCGTGGCGTCAAGCATAGTGTAATGCGATAATACCCGCATGCGGCGGCTCCTATTGTTCCTGCTGGTTTCGTTGCCGGCTTCAGTCCCCGTGTGGGCCGCCGATTTGACCACGCTGAAGATCGTAGTCACTACACCCAGCGGCCGGCCGGTCGAGCGTGCCGAAGTAATCGTGCGTTTCGGCGGACGTTCGGTCGTCAAGTTCGGGAAAATGGTACGCACTAGTTGGGAAGTGCGCACCACCCAACAAGGTGTCGCCGACATCCCCGAAATGCCCAAGGGCAAGATCCGGGTGCAGGTGGTCGCCAAGGGTTACCAGACTTTCGGGCAGACCTTTGATGTCGATGAAGACCAGCGGACGATTGAGGTGAAGCTCAACCCGCCGCAAGACCAGTACTCCGCGCATTGAACTTAAGCGCGAGACTCTGAGACAATCGAATCACATGAAGGTGCCGGTCCCATCCGTGTTCGACTTGAGCCCAGCGGAGAAGCTGCAATTGGTCGAAGATTTGTGGGATGACCTGGCTTCGATTCCCGATGACGTGCCGATTCATGACTGGCAAAGGGAAGAACTCTCGCGCAGGAAGGCCAACTTGCAGCGCAACCCCGGTTCCGTCACGGACTGGGAAAGCGTGAAGCGCCGCGTGCGCGGCCTGAATGGCCGCTAGGCTTATCCTCACCGTCGACGCCGAACAGGACATCGGCGAAATTTACGCGTGGTATGAGGGCCGCCGGCTTGGTCTCGGAGAAGAATTCTTAAGTTCACTTGAAGCATCTCTGGAGGCTATGCGGCGTTATCCAGAGCTTCTTGCCCCTGTGCATGAGAACTATAGGCGAGCCTTGGTGCGACGGTTTCCATATTGCATCTTCTACGAATTCGAGAAAGAAACCGTGACCGTTTTCTACATTGTCCACGCGGCGCGTGATCCGGCTAAGTGGCGCGAGCGGCTTTCATGAGTTGCTCCGCCTACTTCGGGGCACTTGGACTACTCCCCACGCGGACCATCCGTCCGTCATCGAATCTGAAGTCGACGCGGTAGGGTTTTACTGCGGGCCTGAAATCGAACTTACCACGGGATGCCAAGCAGGCGTTAGCCTGGGCGAGCGTAACGGTTCGTTCGCCGTGACGCCCGAAAACGGAAAGCAGCGAGAGCGTCCCGTCGGGTGCGTCTTGAAACTTTACTCGGTCTATGGATCCGCGGGTGATCGGATACGTTTCCGGTCCGCCATCAAGATCTGCGCCACAGGTGCCAGTAGTATCCAAGACTGAAAAGAAGCTGGCACCCTCTTTAGCCATCAATGCGCCCCTCGGTGCCAGCAAGTCTTCGACGTATAAAGTTACCGAGAAACTTCCTTGCCCTCCAGACTCGCCAAAACATATAAGAATCTCCCGTCCACTCCGGAGCTGTCCTCCATGACACTTTTCCGTTGGAACTTCGCCCCTATACCATAACTTGGTCCATATCCCGGAGTGCCTAGTGAGAAGGATTGTGCCGCCAAAGTTCTCTGAATGCGGTTCGCAGCCGCCCATGGAGAGGACAGCATCATCACTCGTCGGAGACAGAAAGTGTCCTCGCAAAACGCGTTGCAGGGTCCATTCATAGTCTTCGCCCGAAAATCCACTACCCTCCGGGCACACCCCCATACACTCCAAATGCTCTCCGATCACCACGTGCCCAGGACACACCGCTTCCAACAATTCGGCACCGCCTGCTTGCTTCGGATCTTGTGTGTCATCGGGGAACACTGGCTTTGACGCGCCGGCTGGCTGAGCCCAGGCCAGGGCAGTCAGCAGAAAAAGCAGTACCCACACGCAGTCGATCTTACAATAGATCCCAGTGCTCCGTTTTGAAATCCAGGCCACCTGTCCGCACACCGGAGCGCGCGCAGGGATTTTGCACACGGCCCACGGCGATATCGAAACGCCGGTGTTCATGCCGGTCGGCACGCAAGCCGCCGTCAAGGGACTTCTCCCGCGCGATCTGCTGAACGATCTCGACGCCAAGATCATTCTTGGCAACACCTATCATTTGTATCTGCGCCCGGGGCATGAAACCATCCGCCGCCTCGGTGGCCTGCACAAATTCATGAACTGGCCGCGGGCCATTCTTACCGATTCCGGCGGTTTCCAGGTCTTCAGCCTGAGCGGGCTGCGCAAGATCAGCGAGGAAGGCGTGATGTTCCACTCGCATCTCAATGGCGACCCGCACATGTTCACGCCCGAATCGACCATCGACGTCCAGCTGGCCCTCGGCAGCGACATCATGATGGTGCTCGACGAGTGCCTGGAGTATCCCGCCACCCACGAAGCTGCCAGTGCGTCCATGCAGCGGACGGTGCGCTGGGCTCGGGCGGCGTATGCGCACTATCGAACCCATGGTGACGACGGGCAGCGCGCCTGTTTTCCCATAGTGCAGGGGTCGATGTACCCCGATTTGCGGCAGGAATGCGCAGAGCAACTCCTCGAACTTAATGCCGACGGCTACGCAATCGGCGGCCTCTCGGTCGGCGAGCCCCGCGCGCTCAGTCTCGAAATGACGGAATTGACCACTCCGCTCCTGCCCAAAGACCGGCCGCGCTACGTGATGGGCGTCGGGATGCCGGAAGAATTGCCCGAATATGTCGCGCGCGGCGTCGACATGATGGATTGTGTACTACCGTCGCGCAACGCTCGTAACGGGTACTTGTTCACTAGTTTCGGTCGAGTAGTCATCAAACAGGCCCAATATAAAGATGATGCGCGGCCGGTGGATGAAACATGCAAGTGCTACACCTGCCAGAACTTCTCGCGCGCCTACCTGCGCCATTTATTCCTGGCCGGCGAGATGACTTTTTCGACTCTGGCCACTTTGCATAATTTGCGGCGCTATCTTGACATTATGCAGGAGATCAGGCAGGCTATACTATTCGGGCAGGTGCCTGAGTACCTGAAGGCCGTGCGCGACAAGCAATTAGACGTGCCCGGTTGACAATCCTAAGATCGCTGTAATTTCCAAATGCAATTCTTCGCATCCATGATTCTGCTGCAAACGGCTGCCAACCCGGTGGCCAGTTTCCTGCCGCTGATCGCCATCGTCGCCATCTTTTACTTTCTGGTCTTCATGCCCATGCAGCGGCAGAAGAAAGCCCAGACACAAATGTTGTCGGACTTACAGACCGGAGCGGAAGTTTTGACCACCGGCGGCATCGTAGGAACTATAGTAAATATGTCGGGAGACACCCTGATTCTTAGAGTGAAGCCTGATAACATCAAGTTGCAGGTTTCGCGCGCCTCCATTGCCAGCCTGGTTAAACAGGAGTCGAGCGTCGAAGACAAGAAGTAGACCCGAGCCGATCCTATGAAAAGCAATCTCAAAATCAAGATCCTGGTGATCGTTGTCGTCATTCTGGTGTGTATTTACGGAATCATCGGATTGCCCACTTCTAAAGACCAGTTGGTGGCGAACTGGCAGAACAACATTCACCTCGGGCTGGACCTCCGGGGCGGGAGCCAGTTAGTGTTGCAGGTCCAGATCCAGGACGCCTTCAAAGCCGAAGCCGACACCGTGATCCAACGGCTGAAGGATCAACTGAACGGCAAGACAATCCCGTTTGCGGAGATGACCCGCAATGAACCTGCCACCATTCAGGCCGCCGATACCATTCAGATCGATGTCAAAGGTGTGCCAGCCACCCGGGCCGGCGACTTCCGCGGCGTCGTCAACGATAATTTCAGCGGCATCTGGAATCTGACGCCGGTCAATCAGACCGACTACCGTTTGAACATGAAGACCAGCGAGGCCCTCAAGCTGCGCCAGGAGACGCTCACCCAGAGCATGAGCACCATCGAAAAGAAGATCAACGCCCTGGGCTTGGCCGAATCGAGCGTGCAGCAGCGCGGCGGGAGCACTACCGAATCCGAATTGTTGGTCCAACTGCCGGGAGTCGACGACCCCGCGCGCGTGAAACAAATCCTGAAAACCGCCGCCATTCTCGAATTGTATGAAGTAGTTGGCGGCCCCTACGCGACCCGCGACGAAGCGCTGGCTCAAAAGGGCGGGGTTTTGCCGCTGAATAGCCAGATCCTGGGAAGTCCCGCGCGCGGCGGATCTCCCGCCGAAGTTTACATTTTATCGAGGACCCCGGTAGTGACCGGCCGCGATTTGCGCGATGCCAGCCCGCAACAGGATCAGAACGGCCGCTGGGAGACGCGCTTCGTCCTCACTCAGGACGCCGCCAAACGATTCGAACGCTTCACCGCAGCGAGTATCGGGAAGCCGCTGGCGATTGTGCTCGACAAGAACATCCTCAGCGCGCCCACCATCCGCGACAAAATCAGCGACAACGGCGTAATCACAGGCATCGGCACCCATGACGACGCCGCCGACCTGGCGCTGAACTTGCGCGCAGGCTCTTTGCCGGCGGGCGTGGAATATTTGGAAGAACGCACCGTCGGCCCATCGCTCGGGGCCGATTCCATCCGGGCCGGCCTCTACGCCGGCATCGCCGGCGTGATCGCAGTGGTGCTGGTGATGCTGGTCTATTACAAGAAAAGCGGTATTAATGCCACCCTGGCGCTGATCCTCAACGCGGTAATCCTCATCGCGGCCTTGAGCTATTTCGGCGCGGTGCTGACGCTGCCCGGAATCGCCGGCGTGATCCTGACCATCGGTATGGCGGTCGACTCTAACGTGCTGATTTTCGAGCGTATCCGCGAAGAATTGCGGACCGGCAAGGCCGTGATTGCGGCAGTCGATGCCGGCTTCAGCAAAGCCTTTCTGACGATTATTGATACCCATGTAACCACCGTGGTTTCGTGCGCGTTTCTCTTTTTGTTCGGCACCGGCCCTGTAAAAGGTTTCGCGGTGACCCTGGTGATCGGTTTGATCGCCAACATCTTCACGGCAGTCTTCGTTTCCCGGACCATTTTCGACTGGGAATTGAGCCGCCAGAAGAATGTGGTGGCGTTGAGTATCTAGCAAGCTTTGAAGTTTCTCGTATTTATGGTAATGTGGAAAGCCGTTGCGGTGTCAGGAACTTTTTGCGCACCCACGGTGTCTATTGATGACGGGCGGCGAAGTATCCTCCGGTAACGGGTTCGATGGAATTATTTAAGAACACACATTTTGACTTCCTGGGCAAGAAGTGGCCGTTCATCATCGCCTCCCTCATTCTGACGGCGGCAGGACTGGCGAGTCTAGCCGTCCGGGGCGGGCCCAATTACGGCATCGATTTCAAGGGAGGGGCGCTTCTCTACCTTCGTTTCAATCAGGAACCGCCGGTGCAGAAGATCCGCGCTGCGCTCGAGAGCAAGGTACAAGGCGAAATTTCCGTGCAGCAGATCACCGGACAGCCTGAAGTCCTGGTAGGCACTGAAATCCGCAACGAAACCGAGCTGAATGCCAACCGCCAGATCATTGAAGATACTTTGCGGTCCACTTTCGGGGCAGCCGATGGGAAGCTGGATTTGAACAACTCAGCCGGAGGGCAACTGGCCGACAAACTCCGCGAGCCGCTGCTGCAGGCCAACGTGGCGCTTTCCGAGCAGGAATTGCAGGAAGTGGTTAAGAACGTCGAGGCCTTTCGGGCGTCGAAGGGCGGCATCCTCAATTCGTTCGACCAGCTCAACGGGGTGACCGGCGTCTCGTCGCAGATTCTGGCGGCGATCAAACAGCAGTGCGCCCTGGGACCCTTTACGATCCTCTCGGCCGAAGTGGTGGGACCGAAGATCGGCAAGGATTTGGAGCGGCAAGCGATTTTAGCGACGTTATATGCGCTAGGCGGAATGCTGGTTTACATCGCCTTCCGTTTTGAATGGATCTACGGTGTTGCGGCGGTGATCGCGGTATTCCATGACACCATCATCACCATCGGATTGTTTTCGATCTTCAACAAGCAGATTTCGCTCACCGTGGTGGCGGCGCTGCTGACATTAGTCGGTTATTCGATGAACGACACCATCGTGGTATTCGACCGCATCCGTGAAAACCTGCGCTTGACTCGCCGCGAATCGCTGACCAATATCATTAATTTGAGCGTGAATCAGACGCTGAGCCGGACCATCCTGACCAGCGGCCTGACGTTTTTGACGGCGTTGTCGCTGTTTCTCTTCGGCGGCCAGGTACTGAATAGTTTTTCGTTTGCGCTAGTGGTGGGAATTATCGTGGGCACATACTCGTCGATTTTTATTGCGAGTCCAATCCTGGTATTCTGGCAGAACTTCCTCGATTCCAGAGGATCGAAGGCCCCGGTGACGCCGGTTAAAGAGGTTCCGCAGCGGACGGCGGGGGCTCGTAAAGCGGTGCGCGGATAAGCAGCGGCGTGGAAAGGAACGAATTTTATGGCAATGTTTGACCAGACCTTCGTCGACGGCGAAGGCAAGACTAATAAAGGCTGGACGGTGGTGCTGTCATTCGCGCTGCAGTTCATTCTCACCGGCATTCTGATCCTGATCCCGTTGATCTACACGGACGTGCTGCCGCAAGCGCAGTTGACAAGCATGTTGACCGCCCCGCCGCCGCCTCCGCCCCCTCCGCCTCCGCCCCCGCCCGCTCCCGTAATAAAGATCAAGGTGGTGCCGCGCCAGTTCGATGCCGGCCGGCTAATGGCGCCCCGCGAGGTTCCGAAGACGGTATCGATTATCGTGGAGGATCCGAACGCCGCACTCCCCAGCGCGTCACAAGTCCAAGGTATTCCCGGCGGCATCCCGGGCGGTATCGGTGGATTGGGCGGAATCGGCGTAGCGCCACCTCCTCCGCCGCCGCCTCCTCCGGTAAAAGCGGTGGCCACGCAGTCGGGGCCGCTCCGCGTCGGCGGCAACGTGCAGGCTGCGAATCTGCTTAAGAAAATAACGCCGGCTTATCCGGCGCTGGCGAAGTCGGCTCGTATTCAGGGAACGGTGCGGTTCACGGCCATCATCGGCAAGGATGGCACCATCCAGAATCTTCAGTTGGTAAGTGGTCACCCGATGTTGGTTCAGTCGGCGACCGAGGCGGTAAAACAGTGGGTGTACAAACCGACCTTGCTTAACGGCGAGCCGGTGGAAGTAATCACTCAGATTGACGTCAACTTCACTCTGAGTCAGTAAGTCCGAAGCGGGCGCCTCCGGGTGTTCGCTTTCTAATTCAACTCGCAGGAGAAAATCATGGTAATACAGTTGCAAGTTTGGGCATTAATGCTGCTTCAAGAAGGCGGCGGAGTCGGCTTTGATCCGCGGTCGATGTGGAACCAAATGGGCTTGCTCGCCAAGCTGGTCGTGGTTACCCTCTTCATCATGTCGGCGTGGTCGATCGGCGTAATGATCGACCGTGTCATCGCCTTCAGCGCCGCGCGGGGCCAGTCCCGGCAGTTTGCACCGGCGGTGGCCGGAGCGTTGCGGGAAGGCAAGCTGGATGAAGCGATCAAGATCGCCGATCGTTATCCCAAGAGCCATTTGGCCAAAGTTGTTGTGGCCGGGTTGCAGGAATTCCGGGCTCATCAGCTAAGTTCCGATATTTCTGGCGAGGAAATTGAAGCCTCCAAGCGCGCTCTCGAACGCGCCGAGGCAATCGTTCACGCCGAACTGAAACGGGGCATTTCGAGTCTCGCGACCATCGGTTCGACCGGCCCCTTCGTGGGACTGTTCGGAACGGTTGTCGGCATCATCAACGCGTTCAAGGGCATCTCGTCCGAGAAATCGACCGGACTGGGCGCCGTCGCCGGCGGTATTTCAGAAGCGCTGGTGACCACCGCCGTGGGTCTGTTCGTCGCTATTCCCGCGGTCTGGATGTACAACTATTTCTCGGGCCGCATCGAAGCCTTTGACGTCGAAATGGGGAACTCCAGCTCCGAGCTGGTGGATTACTTCCTCAAGCGCACGCAAAAGGCCAGCGCCGGGAAGTAAGCTGTCCGCGCAGTAAGCGATTGCGTTTTGCGAGTTGAATTTTCGCGCACGCCCTAACCCGAGCTGGGGTAGGGCGCGCGCGAGTGAATCGTTTCGTTGGCAGTAAGGAGCGTTTAATATGAAACCGCCGCAAGCACCGGCCGTCACATCCGATATCAACGTCACCCCCATGGTGGACGTCATGCTGGTTCTGCTGATCATCTTCATGGTGATCACTCCTATGTTGACCAAGGGCGTGGCTGTCGACATGGTGAAGGCCAAGAATCCGATCGCCATGAAGGATGCCGATAAGGAAGACGCCATTCTGATTGGAATCACCCGCAACGGCGAAGTGTTTTTGAGTCCGGGAAACAAGCGCGTAACGTCGGATGAGCTTCCCGGCAAGGTCCGCGATCTGCAAACCAACAAACTGGACAAAACGGTGTATATCAAGGCCGACTTGCGGTCCAAATACGAGAAGGTAGAAGAAGTGGTGGATAACCTTCGAGCAGCGGGCGTGGATCAGTTGGGTCTGTTGACCGAGCAAGTCGGCGCCGAAAAGAAGAAGCCTGCTACACCGTAAGTTTTCAAAAAGTTCGTAATCTTAAGGAGATATTTTTATGGCGATGGGAGTTGGCGGGCCTGGTGGCGGTCCTAAATCTGAAATCAACATGACGCCCCTGATCGACGTGCTGTTGGTACTGTTGATTATTTTCATGGTGATTACGCCGTTGACGCCGCATGGCCTCGAAGCCTTGGCGCCGCAGCCGCCTCCGCCGAATTCGCCGCCTCCACCGCCGGGTCAGGATCGCACGGTCGTGATCGTTATCGATAAAGACAAATCGATGAAGCTCAACCAAGACCCGATCACCGAAGCCCAGTTGGGAGACCGGCTGACCGAAGTCTTCAAGACTCGCGCGGAGCGGGTCGTATTCGTCAAGGGCGATCCGGATCTGGACTTCCTGACCGTGGCCCACGCCATCGACATAGCCAAAGGCGCGGCCATCGACAAAGTCGGCTTGATGACGCCCAAGGCCGAGCTCGGCCAGTAAACCAAAAGGAGCATCAAGCCAATGTTACGGAAAACTACTCTCCTCGGCGCTGCCCTGCTGGTGGGCGCGCTCACTCTGCTTGGGACTGGTTGCAATAAGCTGAAGTCGCGCGACGATTTGAATAAAGGCGTGGCCGCGTACAAGAACGCGAAGTACTCAGACGCGGTCAACTTCTTCCAGGAAGCCACGGTTCTCGATCCCAAAAACCCCAACGCCCGCGTGTACCTTGCCACTGCGTACATGATGCAGTGGATTCCCGGCGCCGAATCGCCGGAGAATGTGCAATTCGCCTCTAAGGCCAAGGACGAGTTCGGCAAAGTCCTGAGTCAGGACGGCAACAATTCCGTGGCCCTCGCCTCGCTCGCGTCACTGGCGTTTAACGAAGCCGACCCGCTTCCGCTAGAGCAAAAGATGGCCAAGCTCGACGAAGCCGCCAGTTGGTATACCAAGCTGGTGACCGCCGATCCTAAGAACCGCGACGGCTATTACAGTCTGGGTGCCATCGCGCAGAAGAAATTCTATCCCGCATTGATGACCGCCCGAGTCAATGCCAGCATGAAGCCCGACGAGCCGGGACCACTCAAGGACAAAAAGGCCAAAGCCGAGTTGTCTGCGAAATACCTGCCGGTGGTCGACGAAGGAATTAAGAATCTGCAAAAGGCGCTCGACATCGACAAGGAAAGCGACGACGCCATGGCCTACATGAACCTGCTGATTCGTGAGCGCGCCGACCTGGCCGACGATAAGGATGCCTACAAGAAGCAAATCGATGAAGCCGATTCGTGGCTCCAGAAGGCGCTCGACACCAAGAAGATCAAGCAAGAGCGCTCCGAGAAGAAGACCGGTGGCGGCATCATCCAGGAATAGATCACTCGCAGTTTTAAGTTCGTAGCGCCGTTCCCGCAGTTCGGGGGCGGCGCTTCTATTTTGGTGGCCGGCTCGGGGCGGCATATTTGGTGCGTCCGCTACACTGGTCTTAGGAATGCCCGATTCGACCCAGGCCGTCGATATCCCTCCGGCTCCGGCCGTGCCCGACGAAGTAGACCGCCTTTACGGAGAGTTAGAGGCGCGCGTGCACGCCCAGCGCCCGACCGAGGACCTGGCGATGCTCCGCAAAGCCTTCGAATTCGCGGCCGCCCGCCACCTGGGCCAGAAGCGGGTTTCGGGTGAGCCCTACATGGTGCATCCCCTTCTGGTCGCCCGGCAACTGGCTGAGATGAACATGGACCTGGTGTGCCTTGAGACCGGCCTCCTGCACGACGTGGTGGAGGACACCACAGCCACCCTTGCCGAGGTTATAAAAGAATTCGGCGAAGACGTTGCCCGCGTGGTCGACGGCGTCACCAAGCTGAGCAAGCTCAACCTGGCCTCGCGCGAAGAACGCCAGGCGGAGAGTGTCCGCAAAATGCTGCTCGCCATGGTGCATGACATCCGCGTCATTATGGTGAAGCTGGCCGACCGCCTGCACAACATGCGCACACTGGCCTCGCTGTCACCCGAACGACAGGAGCGGATCGCGGCCGAGACGATGGAGATTTACGCCCCCATCGCGCACCGCCTGGGGATGGGTAAAATCCGCGCTGAACTCGAGGATCTCGCGTTCCGCGTTCTCGAACCGGAAGCTTCTTCGGGACTGCTCAAAGAGTTCGAAGCCGCGCATGTCGCAAACGAAGCATTTCTCATGGAGATCAAGCACACTGTCGAGCAGTTGCTCGCGCGCGAAGGAATCCCCGCGCGTGTGGATGGCCGCTTAAAGCGCGCCTATTCCGTGTTCCAGAAGCTGAAGCGCCAGAAAATCAGCCTGGATCAGGTTTACGATCTGCTAGCCGTACGAATCATCACGGATTCGGTCAAGAACTGCTACGCTGCGTTGGGCGTGATCCATAACGAATGGCATCCGATACCGGGCCGCATCAAGGATTTCATCGCCATCCCCCGGCCGAATTTATATCAGTCCCTGCATACCAGCGTGATGGGCCCCGGAGGCCGGCACTTCGAAGTACAGATCCGCACCGATGAAATGCACCGCGTGGCGGAGGAGGGCATCGCAGCGCACTGGAAGTACAAAGAGGGGCGGCGCGGAGCCGCTCAGGATGACCAGCGCATCACCTGGCTGCGGCAATTGGTCGAGTGGCAACGTGAAATGCACGACCCCGGCGAATTCATGTCCACTTTGAAGGTGGATTTGTACCCGGAAGAGGTCTACACTTTCACGCCCAAGGGCCGTGTGATCACCCTGCCGCGCGACGCGACGCCCATCGATTTTGCCTACGCGATTCACTCCGACGTGGGCAACACTTGCACCGGGGCCAAGGTGAACGGGCGCATCGTGCAGCTAAAATACGGGCTGCGCAACGGCGATGTGGTCGAGATTTTGACGCAAGCCGGCCATCTCCCGAGTAAAGATTGGCTGGCGCTGGTCAAGACTTCGCGCGCGCGCAACAAAATCAAGCACGTCATCAACACTACCGAGCGGGTGAAGGCCATCGAGATTGGCGAAAAGTATCTGGAGCGCGAAGCGCGCCGCTTTGGTGTGGCACTCAGCCGAATTTCGAACACACAGATGGCCGCCGTGGCGGCCGATTATGGCGTCAGCAAGATTGAAGACTTGCACGCCGCGCTCGGATACGGCAAGTATTCTGCCCGCCAGGTGCTGCAGAAACTGGCTCCGGACCAGGTAATGCCCGAAGCGCCCGCGGCTGTTCCCGCTCCGGAACCGCCCGCCGGCACGGCGCCCGGTCAGCGGCAACCAGCCGGCGACCAGGATTTAATAATCAAGGTTAAGGGCATTGACGACCTGCTGGTCTATCGCGCCAAATGCTGCAATCCCATCCGCGGCGAAGCGATCGTCGGATATGTGACGCGCGGCAAGGGCGTCGCGGTTCATTCGCTCAACTGCACCAACGTCCAGAACCTGATGTACGAGGTGGAGCGTAAGATAGACGTCGAATGGGCTCGCGCCGCTAGCGAAACATTTGAGGTGAAGCTGCTGATTCATACCGAAGACCGCCCCGGCATCCTGAATCAGCTGACCACGGTGCTATTCGGCGAGCAGATCAACATTCGCAGTCTCGAAGCCCGCGGCGACGACGAGCGCGCGACCGACGGCGCCATCATCGACGTTACCGTCGAGGTCCGCGACAAGAAGCAACTGGAGCGCGTGGTTTCCGCGGTGAGGCGCATCTCCGGCGTTCGCGATATCGAGAGAGTGAATCAGTGAGTAACCCTTCGAACGAGCCCGAGCACATCGCCATTTCCAAATCCAAAGGTATTAAGATCGATTGGAAGGACGACCATCACAGCGAATACGGAGTGGCCTACCTGCGTGACGAATGTCCCTGCGCCACCTGCACCGGCGCTCATGGCACGCCTCCGCAGAAATCTAATTATGGGGGCGGGGAATTGTTTCCGATGTACAAGCCCAAGCTCCGCATGAATGAAGTGGAAGCCGTGGGCAGCTACGCGATCCGCATCGACTGGTCGGACGGGCACAACACCGGCATCTATTCCTTCGATCATTTCCGGCGGATTTGCCCCTGCGATGTATGCCGAGCCGCGCGGGGGTGAGGGTTCACCAGGTCTGGCGCCGCAATCCTTTGACGGCATCGAAGTGCTGGTCGCGACTTAGCAACGGGAGTTGGTACTGGCGGCAAAGAGCGGCGATCCAAACATCGTTGGCCGGGATGGGTCTTCCGAGCCGCCTCAGTTCGGAGCGGAGCAGTGAGTACTCGGTCGCAGTCTCTGCCGTAACTTCCAAGACATGGAAGGTCGGGAGATACCGATCCAGCCACGCTTCGTACTGGCGTCTCCGGTTAGAATGCGCAATCCCGTAACCGAACTCGCCCAACACAATCACGGGAACACCGACTTCGTCGGCCTTCTTCAGGCGGCTAGTGCAAGTGGCGATCCGTCCGCGAAAGCGGAAAGTGCGTTAGTGTCGACAATCACAACCTGTATTCCGGCTCGATGTGCTCAAATTCCTCGTCAATGATGCGTTGAATGCGGACCGTCTCCGCGTGCAGGTGTCGAAGCTTACCAGCGGCCTTCATCCAAGGTTTTCCGATCGGCTTCACTGCTGCGAGCTTCTCCTGAACCGCCTCAGTGACGAATTGCCGCAAGGGAATCCCGCGTTCCGCCGCTTTCACCTTAGCTTTGCGTAAAATTGGATCGGGGATTTCGAGCGTCGTATTCACACCACCATGGTCCCATATTTATGGGAGTACGCCGGAATGACTTATGCCGGCCAGACAATTTGGCCATTCACGACGGTGGCCACCGGGCCGCCACGGAAGGAGACGCCGTTGAACGGCGTATTGCGGCTCTTGGAAAACGATTTGTTTACGTCGTAAGTCCACCGCTGTTCAGTTGAGAATATGGTGACGTCGGCGGCAGCTCCTGCTGCGAGCGTACCGCGCTGAAGTCCCAGTATCCGCGCGGGGTTGATGGTGAACAGTTCAACCATACGCGCGAGACTGATCTTCCCGCTATGCACCAGGTGTTCGAGTGCGATGCCCAGCGCCGTTTCCAGACCGATGATGCCGAACGGGCATTTTTCAAACTCCTGCATTTTCTCGCTGCCCGCGTGCGGTGCATGATCCGTGGCGATCGCATCGATCGCCCCACTGATAACACCCTCGACCACAGCATTAACATCGCTCGCCGACCGCAAAGGCGGCTTCATTTTGTAATTGCTGTCATACGGGATCATGCCGGCGTCGGTCAGCGTCAAATGGTGCGGTGTCGCCTCTGATGTAACCGGCAGCCCCTTCAGCTTGGCGAACGCCACCATCTCGACGGAGTGCCGCGATGAGATATGCGCAACGTGATAACGTGCACCGGTCACTTCGGCCAGCAAAATATCGCGCGCCACCATCACGTCCTCAGACGAGCCTGGAATCCCGCGCAGTCCCAGGCGCACGGACTCCACCCCTTCATGCATATCGCCGCCCGCGCTCAGATGCAGATCCTCGCAGTGGTTAATCACCGGCATGCCGAAGCTGCGCGCAAACTCCATGGCGCGCCGCATCAGTTGGGCATTCATCACGGGACGGCCGTTGTCCGAGATCGCCACCGCGCCGGCCTGCCGCATCGACCCGATAGCCGCGAGTTCCTCGCCCTGGCTGCCCCGCGTGATAGCGCCGATCGGAAAAACATTGACCACCGCATGCCGCCGGGCTTTTTCGATGATGTATGTGGTGACGGTGGGACTGTCGTTCACCGGCGCAGTGTTTGGCATCGGGCATATCGATGTGAATCCCCCCGCCGCCGCGGCCCGCGCACCGCTTTCGATGCTCTCCGAGTGCTCAAATCCAGGCTCGCGCAAATGCACGTGCATATCGATAAAGCCCGGCCCGACGATCAAGCCGGAAGCGTCGAACACTTCCGCGCCCGCCTGCGACAGTCCGGAACCGACGCCCTTGATGAGCCCGTCTTCAATCCATACATCGGCCACCGCATTGTGACCGGACGCGGGATCGATCACCCGCCCGTTCTTAATGAGCAGCGCCGGCATTCTTATCTCCACCGAGGACTCGCTCCAGCACCGCCATACGCACCGATATTCCGTTTTCCACCTGATTCAGAATCGCCGAGCGCTGGGAATCTGCAACCTCCGATGAGATCTCGCGGCCGCGGTTAATCGGTCCCGGATGCATGACAATTGCGTCCGGTTTAGCGAGTTTAAGATGCTCCAACCGCAGCCCGTAGAACGGGAAATACTCGCCTGCCGGGAAAGCGGCTTCATGCTGCCGCTCCAGTTGGACGCGCAGCATCATAATGACGTCGGCATCGCGAATAGCCTCATCCATGTCAGTAGTCAGCGTCACCCCCGCAGCCAACTGCCGCAACTCGTTGGGCAACAGCGACGCCGGACCGCACAGCACGATATCCGCCCCATACTTCGAGAGCAGGTACACATTGGAGCGCGCGACCCGGCTATGCGCGATATCGCCGATAATCGCCACTCGCAAGCCCTCCAGTTGCTTACCGCGATCAAGAATCGTGCGCGCGTCGAGCAATGCCTGGGTGGGATGCTCATGGGTGCCATCTCCCGCGTTGATGATGGGGATCCCCAAGTGCCGCTGCAGAAAGTGGGGCGCGCCCGATGCCGAATGACGCATGATAATGGCGTCCGGCCGCATCGCGCCCAGAGTATTCAGAGTATCCACCAGCGATTCACCCTTGGCTACGCTCGAAGCCTGCGCCGTGATCGATACAGCGTCCGCACCCAAGCCCTTCGCCGCTAGTTCGAAGCTGGTGCGAGTGCGCGTGGAGTTTTCAAAAAACAGATTCACCACCATGCGCCCCTTCAGCAAATCGAATTTGCGGAAGCGTTCCCCGGGACCCACCTGGAAATGCCGTGCGCGGTCCAGAATCGCCTGGACTTCCTCGCGCGTCAAATCCTCTATGCCCAGCAGTCCCTTCATGGTGCCTCTCTACCCGGCAATTTCCACCAACAATACCTTCTCCATCCCGTCGATTTCCTGAAACTTCACCTCGATGATTTCGTTGGCGGAAGTCTGCACCGTGCGGCCGATATAGCGCGCCTCAATAGGCAACTCGCGCCATCCCCGGTCGATCAGCGCCAGAAGCTGGACCCGCGAAGGCCGTCCCTGATCGAACAGTGCATCCAGCGCCGCGCGGATCGTCCGGCCGGTGTACAAAACGTCGTCCATCAGGATCACATCCATGCCGGTCACTGAAAACGGAATGTCAGTCGAGTA
>JANXXL010000024.1 GCA_025350625.1 Bryobacterales bacterium
CCGCGAACATAGCCAATCCCAGAAGCAACTGTGGGAGCGGCCATAGCAGCACGGTGTGATGAATGGAGCCGCCCGCACCCGCCGTTCCCAGCATCAGCAGCGTTCCCAGCGCGCCTCCCAACAGCAGCAGCAAGCATACCCGCCGGTTCTTACCCCGCCGGCAAAGCACCGGCGCGGACAGCATCGCCGCCAGTAGAAGGTAGTACTGAATACTCCATTGCGGGTCGCCCAGATTCTTCTTCAGAAAGGGCGGAACTTTCTCCCACGCCCGCAGTCCCCGCACCGGCCCGTCCGGGTCTTCGAGAACCAGATATCCCATTAGTCCCCTGCCGTCGAGTGTTCTCCGCAGCATCCGGATCTTGCCCGCGGTATCCCCAGGCTCCATTTGTACATTGGCCGCGAAGGTGCGCCATCCGTGCGTGAGGTTGTAGAACAAGAAAGGTGCGGCGCCCAGCGCGAATCCCAGTAAGCACGCAGCCGCTAAGCGCGGCTTCCGCGCCGTCCGCCACAACTCGCGTGGACAAATTACGGCCGCGGCCACCGGGAATCCAGCCAACAGCCACAGGAACAGCGCTTTATCCCACAGCGCCAACCCGGCAAATAGAGAGCCAACAAACAGCCAACGCCCCCGTCCCTGCTGCGCGAACCTGACGAATGCGTAGAGCGCCGCAGTCACCAAAAGATGTTGCAACGCGACTGGACCCCAATCGAATACGCAGGTCAGCAGGTAGATGGCGTCTGTCGCCAGTAAGAGAGAAGCCAGAATCGCGACGCGCGTATCTGTAAGCCGCCGCAGCGCCAGAAAGAATAGCCCGATCGAAATCGCCCCGAATCCCAACACGGGAACGCGCAAAGTCAGATGGCCCGATCCGGCAAGCAACAGAATGGGCGCATAGATGGCCGCTTTCAGCGCGCCGACGTACGTCATCAGCATCACCGGAACTCCGCCGAATGGCGTCTGTAGGACGTATTCGATTTCGCCCGGAGCGTGGATGGCGCTGACGAACAGCACCTCGTCGTACTGCGCCCCGGGGTATTGGATGACGAGCATTCCAAGGGCCATGAACAAAAGGCACACCAGAAATCCCGCGACATACGGCGTCCATGGTCGGTTCACATTCATTCTTCGGTACTAATATATCCACTCAAAACCAAACCGAGGTAACCTGAACGTGAATGGACGGACTCCGCTTCACCTGTCAGCCCAACTGCACCAATTGCTGCGATCAGAAGGGATTCGTGTACTTAAGCGAAGCTGACGTCCTGCGGGCGGCGGCCTACGTGCGGATGAAACCGGGAGCGTTCGAGGCGAAATATGTCTATCGGACCCGGAATCTAATCCGGCTCCGCAAGCCGCGCGACAAACAGTGCCATTTTCTGGTGGGAAAAGGCTGCGGAATCCATCCGTCGAAGCCAACGCAGTGCCGTGCCTTCCCGTTCTGGCCCGAACTTGTGGAAAACCGCAAGAACTGGAATGAGACGGCGAAGTATTGTCCCGGTATCGGAACGGGACCGTTGATTCAAATTGGAACGGCGCTCGAAATGGCGCAGGTGATGAAAGAAGCCTATCCGGCCATGTACGAAAAGCCGCCCAAGTAGTTGTAGGCAAAACCCAATTTTCAGGCCAAAGCCCAACAGAGTTCACGTCCGCGGCGTGTGGCCATGGACATGCAATTCTAATCGGCGAAATGCTAGAAGGTATCGGAAATAATTTGCAGCGCTACATGGATCTGCTCAGCACCCGGCAGAAACTGGTAGCCTCGAACATCGCCAACGCCGACACGCCGGGGTATAAGACCAAGGACGTGGACTTCCAGTTCGAATACTTAAGCCTGGCGCAAGGCGGCGAACCGAACGTCGTAAACGCCCAGGGCCTTAAGACAAAGAACGATGGGAATAACGTCGACATGGACCGGGAGACGCGCTTGCTCTCGGAGAACGCGATCCGCTTCAACGTGGCTTCCACTCTGCTCAAATCGCAGATTCTCCAACTCCGAGCCGCCATACAGGATGGGAAATAATGAGCCTGTTCAGTTCACTTTCGGTAAGCGCCTCCGGAATGGGAGCGCAGCGTATCCGTGCCGAACTGCTGGTCGAAAACCTGGCAAATGCCGAGACTACCCGGACGCCCGAAGGCGGCCCGTATCGCCGCAAGGACGTGGTGTTCACGAGTGAGTCCCAATCGTCTCCGTTTTCCTCGGTCTTCCAGGCCCAGATGGATGCAAACGGAGTAGCTGCCTCGGATGTTATCGAGGATTCCGGGGAACCGGATCGCCGATACCTCCCCGGTCACCCCGACGCCGACAAGAACGGCTATGTAGGATTCCCGAAAATCAATCCCGCGGAAGACATGGTGGATCTGCTGGGCGCCTCCCGCGGATATCAGGCTAACGTGGCCGCCATGAGCGCGGTGAAAGATATGATCCACCGGTCGCTCGACCTGATGAGGTAACCCATGACGCTGCCCATCAGCCCCGCACTGCCGCCGATTCAATCGATACCCTCGATCAAGCCTCCGTCGATCGAACCCTCCAGCGGAGGGGAGTTTCAGTCGATGTTCGCAACCGCGATCAGTAACGTCGAAGGCTTCCGTAAAGATGCCGACACTAAGATAGGAAATTTCCTGGCCGGCGAAGGCGAAGAGCTTCACAACGTCATAATGTCCACTCAAAAAGCGCAATTGTCGTTTGAGCTTTTTCAGGGAGTGAGAAATAAAGTGGTCCAAGCCTACCAGGAAGTAATGCGCATGCAGATGTAGGGATCGCTGTCGACTGCAATGAACTCCCTCCTCTCTAAATTGACGAACGGCCAGAAAATCTCGCTCGCTCTTGCAGTTGTGGTCGTCGTAGCCGGGCTATTCGGATTTCTTAAATGGAGCAGGGAGCAGGATTTCCGGCCCCTGTACACCGGGGTAGCCGCCGAAGATGCCGGAGCGGTGGTGGCGAAGCTGAAAGAGTCGGGAGCGGAATACCGCGTCAGCGATGGTGGGGGAAGCATCCTCGTGCCATCGGGGAAGGTAGCTGAAACCCGGCTGCAAATGGCGGCACTGGGTTTACCTAAGACAGGGCGGATCGGCTACGAGCTATTCGACAAAACCAACTTCGGAGTGACGGACTTCACCGAACAGGTTAACTACCACCGCGCGCTCGAAGGAGAACTGGAACGTTCGGTGATGGCTCTGGCCGAGGTGGAACAGGCCCGCGTCCACATCACCCTTCCTAAGAATTCGCTCTTCGTCGAAAGCCGCCAGCCAGCTAAGGCCAGCGTAATGATCAAGCTGCGGGCCGGTGCCAAGATCTCGCCACAGAATATTCTGGCCATCACGTACCTGGTAGCGAGCGCAGTGGACGGACTCACGCCGGAGGGCGTGTCGCTCCTGGACATGCAAGGCACCCTCCTCAGCCGTCCCCGCAAGAGCTTGAATGGCGAAGGCGTAGAATCCTCCGATGCTGCTCTCGACTACCGCCAGCGTGTAGAAAAAGATCTGCTTGGCAAGATCAATTCGAGTCTCGAAGCGGTTTTGGGTGCCGATAAGTTCCGTAGCGGCGTATCGGTGGAATGCGATTTCACCAGTGGCGAGCAGAGTGAAGAGACCTTCGATCCCAATAAATCGGTCATGGTGACAGCTCAAAAGACGGAAGATGTAGCTGGCGGGACCACTAGCAACGGGGTCCCGGGGGCAGCATCCAACCTTCCGCGCCCCACGTCGCGGCCCGGAGCCGCAGGCGCGGGAACGTCCCGGAAGACGGAAAATATCAGCTACCAGTCCAGCCGAATGGTGAAGCGTTTGCACCTGCCGCAAGGCAACGTAAAGCGGATGTCCGTCTCGGTTCTGGTGGATCACACTATCCGGTGGGAAGGTGTTGGCCCGAAGGCGAAGCGGATCCTTGAGGCCCCGCCACCGGAGAAGCTCAAGATTATCAAAGATCTGGTGGCGGGCGTGGTGGGTCTGCAGGCGGAACGGGGGGATCAATTGATTGTTGAGAGCCTGCCCTTTGAATCGACACTAAATCAAGAGCCGCCGGCGGTCGCAATACCGGCCCCGGCAGTCCCCGGCATTCAATACCCGGGCTGGCTGCAGCCGTTCGTTCGGCGAGAGAACGGAATGCTGTATCTGGGGGCGGGCGGCGCAGCATTGATTCTGCTGGTTCTAGCCGGTTTGGCGGCGTTGTTCCGTGGCAAGAAAAAGGAGCCGGTGCAACAGGCTTCGAGTGAAGGACCAAGGGGGATTCAGG
>JANXXL010000054.1 GCA_025350625.1 Bryobacterales bacterium
AACCACCGGCTACCGGTTGAAAGGAACGTATGACGAAAAGACCGGGCGCTTTCACTTTGAGCCCGAACCGTGGGTAAGTCATCACCCGGCGGTTTATGAGGCCCTCGGCATTGAGGGGACGTTCGATATGCAGACCAGGAAAATAAACGCGAGGATGTTGAACGATAAATGCGACAAAGTGGAGATGGTCCTGCGCGGTGAGAAACTGCCTCCCTTGCCGGACGAGTCGCCCGCCCTGGTTGCCCCCCGCGACCGCCAGCGGCCCGAAACGCTTACGGGTGCAACCAACGTCACCAATTACCTCGATACGGCCTCTTCTAGTCCGAATTTCGAGTACCTGGTTCCAGCCTGGTATGACCCTCCCGGCACCGTGCACGACGGCGAACCAGTCGACGAGGTGGCCGACCTGATGAAAAAGGAAAAGTTCCTTTGCGTGGGCTCGGGCCGCGTGACGTGGGATTCCAGAGGAACGCAGGGAACCGCGCCGGGCCAGCAGGACGGAAGGATCGGGCGTTCTGTCATCGAGTGCGTAGGCGATTGCAAGGGCCTTTTTTACCGGCCCATAGTCGCCTCGGCTGTGCACCTCGGCATGACAAGGCCGCTCCCCACCATGCAGATCGCCGGTAGGCTCGGGGGCACACTGAATTTCCAATGGAAATTTTCGCGCACCAACACGTCGCAGCCGCCGCCCGAGATTTATGTTCATCAGTGGACACCTCTAGTGGGTTTTGGGCCGTTCGATCCCGGCCCCGCGGAAATCGCGCGCCGAATGGCGGCGGCGCCCTCGTGCAAAGCACCCCGCAATAAGTAAAATCAGACGATCCGAGGAGATGAAAATGAAAAGCTTCCTGCTGGCTTCTGCAATGCTGATGCAGAGCGCATCCTTTGCTTTTGGGGATGACCCCTGCAATCTGCACCCCCTCAGGCCGGACGGCCGGAAGAACTGCCTGGAAAATGGCGCCTCGGTTGTAAAGGCCAGTATGGACGATCTTTTCGCCAAGGACAGCGCCAAAATCGACGCCGCCCGCAAGCGCTACTTTTCGCTGTGGCCGAACGGTCCGGGAATTGATCAGGTCGAAAGAGACTTCCTGCGGGCTCTGCGGCAGAAAGACGCGTATTACCTGGCATTGTCTACCAGCACTGTCATGAACTCAGTGTTCGTCAAGGCGGGCAATGCCCTGGCGGTTTTGGGCGGCGATAGTTCGCTCAAAGACCTCAACAAGGTCCCCGACAACATGGATGGCGGCATCCGGCCGTACGCTCGACCTCTATTCGCGCGGTGGGTGGCGGCGATGCGCCGCGCGGAAGACAAAAAGCCTTCGTCGGGAAGCGCGGTGGTGGACGGTTCGCAGAACCTGATGCAGTTCGTAGCCAAGATGCTGAACGATCCTTCGGCCAACCCGATCCTGCTGATAGACACGCTCCAGGACGAATCGAACTGGCGCACTGCTTACGAGGATGCCCGAAACTGGGCGGAGCTTATGTCGAGCGGCCTGAATCTTTCCCGGTTAATCACGCCCGACATTTACATCCGTAGCCAGATGGAAGCGGATGTGAGCTGGGCGCTGGGCCAGAACAAGCAGGACGATCTGCCCGACCCCGTCGCGGCGACGCTGGACTTCTACAAACTTTTCGTGAAGATGTTCGGCGACAAGGAGGTAATGGCGGCCGCGAACGCGACTTTGCAGGCGCCGAAGAATTCCGTGGGCGGGCTGGCCACACGCTCCCCCGTCGAGATCGGCGAATTCGTCGCATCGCCGTCCCCGAACCCGTACTATCTTTTCCTGAGCCAGGTGACGAAAAGCAGCCCTCGCGCGTATGCGATTGCGCTGGCTTTCGATCCCAACACGCTGCTGACCATGCAACCGGCCGCGGCGTTCAGCATGAAAGATAACTGGCAAAAGGCCAATTCGGTCTACACCCAGCTTGTGGCGAAATATGGCGAAGCGAACGTTCTAGCTGCGGCGGGGCGATTAAAAGACACCCCCAAAGATTCCGAAGGCAAGATTGCCGGAGATCCGCAATCACAGCCCTTGCGTGTCTGGTTCCAAGCGCTTTTGAAGGATCCCAAAGCGGCCATCCCGGATGGCCAGGTCGCACATTTCCGCGCCAGCTCCTACGATCCGCGCTGGTTAGGAAAACCTGTGATCGTGCGCGGCACCGTTGCGGGCGTCGATGTCGATACACATGGTCTGCCGCATTACGCGACCATTCATTTCAAAGAGTCCCGCCCTAATGGCTTCGTGGGATTTTCTCCCTACCCTGACATGCTGCAATCCAGCTACGGCGACAATTTTGGCGGTCTGATCGGCAAGACGATAGAGGTTCAGGGCGATGTTCAGGACTTCGGTGAGGGCGCCGGCGTGCGCATTCTGAGTCTCCGGCAACTCAAGGTTTTGGATGCGGGAGCACTCGCGAATTTCCGGGAATCGACGCCGGATTGGATGAAGCTGTCCACACCTGCCGGTAACCTTGTCGATTCACCCAAATACCTTGCCTGGAAGAAATTCCCGGCAGGTTCGAAGGCCAGCTACGATAACAGCTTGTTGCACGAATACCAACCGGGCACCGATCAATACACCAGGACCAAAATTTCGCACGATACCTTCACGCTCGTGTCGATTGACGGCGAGCGGGCCATCGTAAAAGTGGAATCAACGTCGTCCGGGAAGATCGCGGGCAGGAGCGGACCCGACTCCTCGTCCGACGATCAACTGATCTTCAAGGCGAAACAAGCGGCGCCGGGCGCGCCAGTGAACGACCCGAGCAGAACCGTCACGAGCGGTGAAGAGACGCTGACGATCAATGGGAAGAAGATCTCCACCCGGTGGGAGTCCGTTGCCCGCGCCGGCGATCCAATGACGTTTACCAAGACGTGGACGAGCGACGACGTGCCCGGAGGTCTGGTACGCACGCAGCAGCAGAGTCATTCGCAGATTACCGGCCAAACCTATCGGGACATCCAGCAGACCCTTTTGGCCCCCATCGATGGCGTCGAGGCCCAATTGGGCGACGCGACTTCCTCCGCGCCATCGCCGGCCAGTGCCCCGAGCCTTCCGGTAAGCAGGGGAATGCCCGGCGCTCCCGCGCAACCTGCGCCGGCAGTGGCAGCACCGCCACCGGGCCCAGGGCGTCAGGTTCCGTCCGCGACGTCAACCGCTGGGCAGCCGGAATTCATAACCCACTACGGCGCGGTAATGAGGCGAACCGCCCCGGACAGGGCGGCTTTGGCTCAAGCTCAAAGAAAACTATTAGTTGCGGGTGTCCCTCTTCCGGACAATATCCGCGCTGCTCAAGACCGCCTGAACGGCCAGCAACAGGCGGTCGCGTTGGCCATGCGGACGCGAGACTATGCGGCGGGAGAGCAAAGCCTGCGTGCCCTGGAGGAAACACTGGCGGTGATCGAGGATTTCGTGGCGAAAGCAGGCACAACCGTCAACCGCGGCAATCCTCAACAACGATGAGGTGCTCATGAAATCAAAACGACAGCATGAGCGCATCATTGATTTGCGCGTGCCGGACTCAGTTCGTTGGAGAGGTTAAGCAGCGGAAGATCACAGAGCCAGTGAGTGCACTTCTACCGGTGTTCGGGACGCTCTTAGCCCGATAGCGTCACCGCATAGACGAGCTGCGAGCGTGTCACGCGGTCCGCTGAAAACCCGACTTCATCGCCGGGCCGGCGACCAGGCCAGAGCTTTCAAGTTTTTCCAGCCGCTCGAGAGAATCCTCTTGTGGCCATTGAGGTCGATCAACGCAACCGAGCCGTCGTCTTCGCGAGCGTCGCTTTGACGAGTAGCTCGCAAACCATAGAGGTGGCCTTCGCTATCCCGAAATCTCATTGTCGGGCATCAACCCACGAGGCGGAGCGATAGCTGGCGAGAACAGCCCTTACCACCAAAGATCCAGCCGGTGGTCCAGAAACGGCGTAACCGGAAACTATGTTGCCAGTTGGGGACCTCGGAAATATTTGCAGCAACCTGATCCGGTTCGTGCCATCAACTTTTCTTAAGAATAAGTGACATTTCGGAAACAAAGGGTGGGCATTAGGACCTCCCCCCGCGTGTGTGAGTGAAACAGCGAAAGAATGGGTGCGAGTCCACGCACGCCATAATTACGGCAATCAGTGCGGTTCCCCACTTTTAAGCAAGATGGTCTAAGCATTGTGGCTCGCTTTTCTGGTGTCTTGCAGGCCCCAAACCATAGATGCCGAACTATGAGACCATGACCGTCATGACCATTCTGTATCGGTGGGTGAGTTGGATCCGTTTGGCGGCACTGGCTGGTTCGTCTACCTGGTGCTTCTCGTTATAGGCGCAGCAGGCCGATTTCAAAATTATCGCGAATGGTCCTCATCACGTAGTGCAAGGGCATTTCATGTAGGTCATGGTCCAGGGACAGGTCTTGACTGGAACGGCTGATATGTTTGGGAATTACGTGGTTCCGACAATTTCCGCCGCGCCAACTGGTACGACCATTGAATATGTCACCTGATTCGGTTCTGTTGCACTACGACCTTATGGACCGTCGATTCCAACAACCCTGTCAAAATCTCGACTTCTTCAACCACCAAGCTCGGTACGTATCCGTTAACCATAACCTATACCACGGCCGCAGGACTGCGACGTTCGACGACCTACACGATTTTCGTTGATCCGATCCCCACGCTCAACCAAAGGCATGGCCGCCCTTTTCCGCCAGCGCCATTTCTTGCCGGACTTAGTCAATGGACCACCGACAGGGTAACCTTCGGCCGGATGCATTGCACGCCGAACGAGTTGACGCTCTCGGAAGCTAACGTTTGGTACTACGATGGCGTACGTGTGTATTACCAAATCGCGGATGCAACCAGTGATAACAGTTGGAACGCCTGCGCGCTTTTGGAGCAAAGTGTTTACCGGCCCTATGTACTGAGCAATAATGGCTGGCTAAATGGATACGAGGTCTTCGCTCGCGGTCTTGCCATGAATTATCAGCGCACGGGAGATCTGCAATCGCGTCTGGCCGTTGCCGACCTGGGCCGGCAAGGTGCGTACTCGTCTTTTCCAAACGCCGCGTGGATGATCGACTGGTCTGTGGCGCGGGAAATTGCTTTTGGCATTGAGGCGGGTTTGGAGGATCAGAATCTAGGCGGTGCGCCGACACCGTACTTTCAAGATCAGGTGGAGTTGCTTTTCGGTGACTTCGACCAATGGTTTGTAAGCAAGAATGCGTCCTACGTACAACCGTTCATGGTCGCGCTCGCAGCAGGGGCGCTCATTCAATACTAGGACGTGAGCCACGATCCCCGTGTGCCCCCCACGTTGCAAACGGCAGCCGATCAGCATGTGGTTTGGATCGTGTTTGGTAACAATCTCTTTGACCTTGCCGAAAAAGGTTTCGAAGTAGAGTTCCATGAACGCGTGCACGTCTTCGGTCGCG
>JANXXL010000089.1 GCA_025350625.1 Bryobacterales bacterium
TACCGGGCCAGTGCATCGCCAATCGCGTAGTTGCGCAGATGCCCGACATGCAGCGTGCCGCTTGGGTAAGGCAGCATCTCCAGGACGTAATACTTAGGCTTCGTGCTGTTGGACTCGGGCTTGTACAGAGGTTGATTCTCCCACCTCTGGTGCCACTTCATTTCGATTAGATTGTGGTCGTACTGCTTTTCCGGCATAGTGTTTTCAGTGTTTCCAGGTTGCTGCGCTCGTCGCCTTCGTCATCGACAGGCGTTTCCAGGATGAACGCCTTTTCACGCAGTTTCGGATGGGTTAGAATGCGGCGAAACCCTTCAATCCCAATATAGCCCTGTCCGATATGTTGATGGCGATCTACACGGGAACCGAGCGGCGTTTTGGAATCGTTCGCGTGAATCACCTTCACGTATTCCATCCCCAGAACGGCTTCCGCCGCTTTCACCGTGGCCTTCAGGCCCTCCGCGGTCGCAACGTCGTAAAGGCCGCTTTCCAAACAATGCGCCGTGTCAAGGCAATAGCCTATGCCGAACTCCACCCGCAATTGCGCCTGTTCGCGGATCGCCGCCAACTCTTCAAACCGGCTACCGATCGACGCGCCGGAACCAGCCGTGTTTTCCAGCAGTATCCGCAGGGTGCCGCTGTGGAGCCCTGCCGCTGCTTCCTCCAACCCGAGCACAATGGCCGCCATTCCTTCTTCCACCGTCTGCCCTTTGTAGTTGCCTGGATGCATCACCAGGTAGTCGGCATTGATCGCAATCCCGCGTTGCAGTTCCCCGCGAAACGCCGCAATCGAGCGCTCGCGAATCACCGGATCGAATGAGGCAAGATTGATGAGATAGCTATCGTGAATCACTAATGGACGAAGATCGTATTGCCCGCGTGTCCGCTGCAGCATCCGGATGTCGAACGGATCCGGCTCCGTCGCGCGCCACATTCTCGGGCTGGCCGAGAAGATCTGAAACGTGTTCGCTCCCAACTCGTGAGCGCGCTGGGCGGCCTTGTCGAGCGAGGCGGAAATGGATGTGTGCAGTCCGAGGCGCAAAGGGAGTTTCTATCCTAACATTGAGGAATTCGACTTGAAATCCCGGTCTCGCTTTTGGGTGCTGTCTTTAGTCTTTGAATACGCCGCGAATGCCCGGGAACTGCACCCGTCTCCGGTGAACCGGCTTTGGCCTTAACCGGCGCGGCTGAAGCGGCGCGCGGGGCCGCCCTGTGTCCAGGGTTTTACCCAGGGTTGTAGCCGGGGTCGAAGCTTCCACTGTCAGCGCGCTCATCTTAAATGCACGTCGGCTTATCTGGTTGTCCTGACAGTAGGCTTCCTGCGTCTTGTAACTCTTAACCCCCCGTGCTTGTCCCCACATTTCCGCCGCGGAGGGGAGGTACAATCCAGACAGCAGTAAACCCGCGCCTACTGATGTCATGCGTCAAGTGTGACGGATCGGTTCAATGAGTACAATCGGGTAGACGCCTTAACGAAATATGGTAATCTCTATAGAGATAGAGGAGTTCCCCGTATGATCGAAACTGCCACGCCCCTGCGCCAGCAGACAGCCGAGGAATATGACGCCACCGTCCGGGCTGATATCGAGCTTTTTCGCGAGCAGGCCGAAGCGCACACCGCCGGCAAGCTGACCGTCGACGAGTTCCGCGCATTCCGTTTGCGGAGAGGCGTTTACACGCAGCGCCAAGTAGGCGTTCACATGATTCGGACCAAGGTTCCGGGTGGAATCTTGACGGCCCGGCAAATGGAACAGATGGCTCGCGTGGCCGATGAGTTTGGAAGCGGCCGCGGGCATTTGACCACGCGCCAGAATATTCAGTATCACTTCGTCCCATTGGCCCAAGTTCCGGCGCTTCTGCACATGCTGGCCGATGTACGGCTTACTACCCGCGAGGCGTGCTACAACACCGTCAGGAACGTCACCGCATGCCCCACGGCTGGCCTGACCCACAACGAAATTTTCAATATTAATCCTTATGCACAGCGGCTCGCCTACGCGTTCCTGCACCGGGAACTTACCGATAGCATGCCGCGTAAGTTCAAATTCGCACTCTGCGGATGCGCCAAGGATTGTATGCTCGGCGCAATCCACGATATCGGCGCGCGGGCAGTGATCCGGGAAGAAAACGGCGTCCAGAAGCGAGGCTTCCGGCTGGTGGTTGGTGGTGGATTAGGGCCACT
>JANXXL010000107.1 GCA_025350625.1 Bryobacterales bacterium
CCAAACATTGCATGCCATCGGAAGAAGATAAGAAGGGTGCGCACGCACCAACGGGCGAGCCATTGCCGCCGTCTGAAAGCTCGATCTCCAACGTGGAGCCCGTGACGGGGCCGGAGGCGGACCATGCTCCGCCTGCCCAAGAACACCCTTCCGATTCCGCAGGGCCGTCCGATGGCGGCCAAGCCGGCCATTCCACCGTTTCCTACACGCCTACGGTGGACGATGCATATGGAAGCTATGACGACCCGTATGGCTACGACGTCCATTCCAGCAGTTCAACCGGGATAGTTCCGGTAGTTCGTACCGTGCCGCCACCTCCGCCACCTCCGCCCCCCCCGCCGCCGCCGCCGCCGCCGGCGGACGACGCGGACGGTCCCGATGAAGACGGCATGCTTCGCATGTCGTTCCTAGGGCATCTGGAAGACCTTCGCAAGCGGCTGCTGTATATGCTGGGCGGGCTTGGGGTGGCGTTCATCATTTGCCTGACTTTTTGCTCCGAGCTTTGGGTGATTGTCGCTGAACCCGCAGTCGCCGCCCTGAAAGAATTGAAGGTAGAACCGCCGCAACTGGTTCAGATCAGCCCGATGGACGCCTTCACCATCATCTGGATGAAGCTGCCGCTGCTTTGTTCTGTATTCATGGCTTCGCCTTGGATTCTGTACCAGATCTGGGCATTTGTCGCTCCCGGTTTGTACAAAAAAGAGCGCCGTTTTGCCGCCCCCTTTGTCATCACCTCAGCCGGACTCTTCATCACCGGCGGCGCTTTCGCGTATTTCGTTGCGTTCCGTTACGGACTCACGTTCCTATTGGGTATCGGAATGACCGGAGCCAATCAAACGGTGAGGCCCACCATTTCGATGGTGGATTATTTCGATCTCTTCGTGAACGTGATGTTGGGCATCGGGCTGGTCTTCGAACTGCCGATTCTAATCTTTTTCCTCACATTCCTGCGGATCGCCACACCCAGCTTCCTGCTTGCTCACTCGCGGTACGCGATTCTCATCATCGTGATCGTAGCGGCCATCGTTACCCCGACTCCCGACGTTTTTAACCTTATGCTGTTTGCGGTACCGATGGTACTTCTATTCTTTGTTGGAGTTTTCGCTGGTTACCTGCTCACTTTGCACCGTGAAAAGCGAAGCTTCCCGTGGCGTATATTCCTGATTGTAGTAGGGATACCGGCGTTGCTGATTGGGGCTGGCCTGTATGTAGCTATTGCTAAATACGGTTATAAAGTGGTACTACACTGGCCTTTCCTAGTACGATAAGGCCATTTTTTTTTCGAATTTCCGGTGTACGCTGGGAAGTCGAAAATGGACATCGTAAAAGCAATCTATGAGCTGTCTGTCCAGAAAAAACAGCTGGATGCCGCCATCGCGACGCTGGAAGGCCTTCTAGGGGGCGTTTCAGTGAAAGCGTTGGGTAAGAAGAGAGGCAGGAAACAAATGTCTCCTGAAGAACGCCGCATCGTTTCGGCCCGGATGAGCAAATACTGGGCTGCGCGGCGGAAGGAAAAATCGTCTAGCGCTACTTCCTGAAGAACCAGAGCCAGAAATACTGCTCTCCGGCGCCGTGCCTATGGCGGGGTTCAAATCCGCAGGCTTCGGCCATGACCACCGCTTCCTGGTCAGAGAATGCAACACCCAGCCACGTGTCATCGGGGGCTGTCCGCATGGAGCTATCGCCCTGTACCTGGAATTTGAACAAGGCGCCGGGCCGCAATAGCCGCCCCACTTCCCTGACGTAGGAATAGATCACTTCCCGGCTGGGAATGTGCTGAAACACGATAGTGGAAAACGCGAAATCGTAGCCGCCGCCGGGGATTACCGACAAGTCCTTTCCATTATTCTGATAGACGAACGCGTTGGGACGGTCCGCCAACGCTTTTTTGGCCCGCGCCACCATTTCTCCGCTGACATCCACGGCGTGAACTTCGCCGAAAACGCCAGCCAGAGCCCGCGTCACGCGGCCGGCGCCGCAGCCGATTTCCAGCACTTTCATCTGTTTCGCGTCCTTCCCCTGACAGATATTAATCATGTCGGTGAGAATTTCTTCGACAACCGTTCGTTCGCCGGACTGGAAGA
>JANXXL010000109.1 GCA_025350625.1 Bryobacterales bacterium
TGGAAACCCGGTGCTGTCGATTACGAGAGTGGATCGCGGTCATGATTTGGACAAACTCGTATACACCCGAGATCGCGGCAAGGAAGTCACGATTATTTCGTATGAGGATGGTAAGGTTTCCTCGACGTCCTCTCAGTCGAGCGGCAGGCCGGCGATGGAACCACCGGGGCCGCGCGCACAGGAACCTGCCGCCGCGTTGCTTCCGGTCCCCGTTTCAATCGCTGCGATCCCACTGGCCGAAACGCCCAAAACCCTCTCCAAGGTCTTCGATAAGACACCGGCTGAGATCCCGGCGGCGGCCAAACCAGCGGAGCCGGTTCAAGCCAGGAAAGGGACTTGCGGCGAGTACCGCAATGGCAAATTAACGGTAAAGCCCTGTGCGGAAGTCCCGCTGAGCCCGAGTGAATGGCTCGCAAAAGGTTCCGGCGCCATCGTTGACGAATCCGTTCCCGCAGGAAACCGGCGTTGAACGTTCTTTCCCCAGGCCGCGCAATCTCAGGATCGGGCGGTTAGAAACTGGTCTTCGCCCTGGGGGACAGGCAAGGCTCCGATTTGCCGAAGCAGTCCGAGCTGATCCCAACTATTCCAGCCCTCGGCAATTTGTCCATTCGCAATGCGAACAACAACGATCCCCGCGACTCGAACCCGGCGTCCGCTCGGCGGAACACCTAGTCCGGAACCGGAGTGAGTGCCTGCGAGCAGAACCCGGACCATCACGCTGTCCCCTTCGGCCATAATGTCTTCGATCCTGATTTGCACGTCGGGTATGCTGCCGCGAAGATTGCGAACAAAAAGTTTCATTTGCGCCGGAGTGCGCACTTCTGCCTCACCTTCGCCGAGACCGTAAGCCCGACCGTTCTCGGCAAACAGCTCGTCTATCGTCGCCTCGCGTCCTTCGTTCCACACCTCTTTGAACCAGCGGCGGACCAGAGTTTTATTGGTTTCTGTCACGATGCGGCCTCCCCGGGAATAAATCTATCATACGAATCTAGTCGTGCGTTGGCGGCAGAGAAAGCTTCAAAATCAGGTGGGGCGACGATCACTTCTTGCTCAGCGTCAGCCGAATTAATGTGTCTGCCCGATCTTGGCGATCAAGGTCGAGGCAGGTGGCAAGGATTTCTTCGAACTGCGCTGCTGGTATTGGAATGCCCGGGATGACACCCCGAATGCGGCGAATTTCCTCGTGGACATCCCAGATGAACTCACGTCCGGTGCCCTGTTTCGTATAGCTATTGCCATTCTTGGTGAAGATCGTGATGCGCGGACCAAACAGGGTCATCTGATGTGACGGAATGATTGTCACCCGCTTCATCAGCTCCAGAACCTCCGGCGGATCGGGAGCCCCGGCCAGCATCGGGAACCCGCGCTTCACAACCCCATAGGCGGTGTAATAGCGAGTGCTTCCAGGCTTGGCTTCACCGGCAGCTTCTCGCCTGGTGGGAAAGGCCGGACTGGGGTACTCCGTTTCGAGCCAATTCACCACGGCTTCCACGCGGTCGACATCCTCATATCGAATGTTGTGCTCTTTGCAGAGTTTCGCCGTGACGTCGATATGCGCGATGTTATAGCCGGAGATCGAGTAGATCCGGTAGAGCGTCTCGAGGAACATCCATTCCTTGCCGAGATTGTTGACGATCTTGTCGAGGCTGGTTTGGGTGTCGCCGGTAAAGCTGTAGGTGAGCTGGCCCTTGTTGTTGCCGGTGTAGGCGTAATAAAATCCGGCATTCCCTTCGAGGGCGTTCTCGCCGCCTCGATGGCCTTGCTTGGCCAGGGCGACCGCCAGCATCGCGTTGCGCACCGCTGCGCCCTCGCGCAGGGCGGCGCTTTCAAGGTTGCCTCCTGCCAGGTTCACGCAGAGGCCGATGGTGTCGTTCACCTGATCTTCGGTAAAGCGCATGATTTTGGCGGCTGCGACGGCAGCGCCAAAGATGCCGAATACAGGGCCCGCGTGGAAACCGCGCGCCATGACCGTCGGAATGAAGTCGGCCGCCATGCGTTCCATCACTTCGTAGCCCGCCGCCAGGCCGGCGATGAACTCTTTTCCGGACGCGCCCTCACTCTCGGCTGCCACCAGCGCCGCCGGGACGATACTGGTGCCGGGATGCGTGAGCATGCGGAAGGTATCCCACTTTCCACCAGCCAAGGTCATCTCCGAATTGGCAAAAGCGGCGCCTCCCTTGGTGGCTCGTGTGCCGCTTACCAGGATGGTGGCGCCATTGCGCACCCCTGCTTCTTCTTCCTTGATGAGATTCACAGCCTCTCGGCCGCTCGGTAGCTGCGAGCCGACGAGCGCGGACGCAAGCGCCTGGATGGTGACCCCCTTGGCGCGATCGATCACCGCGGGAGGCAGATCTTCATAGCGCAGGCCAGCTACCCATCGGGCGAGCTGCCGGCCTAGCGAGGGGGCTCGTTTTAATTCTTGCGGCGGACGCTGACCTGGCACTGGCTCCTGTGCGAAAGAGACAACAGGCGACATGGCCGCCGCCGCCGCGAAGCCGTGCGCCGCACACCAGGAATTCCATAGAAATCTCCGGCGGTCGATCGCGCGTTCAAACGGCGGAAGGCTTTTTTCGTTCATACTCACATCCTTCTTTGGACACTATCCCACGAATGGACGCAGTTCGTGGCCAACCCATTGGAGCGGTCCCTTTCGCCACTGCGCTCACCACGCGAGCGCGCCTTCCCGCAGCCCGGGTTTTCTGCTTGCAGCGAGAAAGATTACATGCGACAATGGCCGGAACGTTTTAGCGTCTGCAGAGGAGCGGGGGCCGGTCGGAGGGACTCTTGAACCTTCGTGGCGCTGAACCGAGGTGCCATATTTGTCCCCGGCATGCCGGGAATGGAATAGGAGATTCAAGTAGTGAGAGAAAAAGGTGTAGTGAAATGGTTCAACGCCGCCAAGGGCTATGGTTTCATTCAGCGTTCCAGTGGCGAAGATGTTTTCGTCCACTTCTCGGCTGTTCAGATGTCCGGTTATAGGACGCTGGAGGAGGGCTCGGAAGTGGAGTTTGAGGTTAAGACCGGACCCAAGGGTCTGCAGGCCGAGAACGTGAATCGGCCTTAAACCTTCAACCTCCGATATAATTTAATGAAAGGGCCCCATTCGCGGGCCCTTTTCTATTTCGCGCACCGTGCCCGGTCCGTTTAAGATGCCTTTCATGAAGCCACCGCGGTCTTCCAAAACGCGCAAGTCGCCCGCACCGCTGGATACAGAAGGGCTGCTTTCTTATTCGGCCCGCGTTCTCTCGGCCCGCGCACAAACCGTGTCTGAGATGCGCCGGAAATTGATGAAACGCGCCGCTCACGCCAGCGACGTGGAGGAGGTCCTCCATCGCTTAAAAGAGAGCAGTTTTCTAAACGATCAGAAGTTCGCCGAATCCTTTGCAGCCTGGCGTCGCGATACGGAAGGCCACGGCAAAAGCCGTGTGCTGCGAGATTTATTAGCGCGCCGCGTGAGCGCAGAAATCGCCAGTCAAGCAAGCGCCGCCGCCTTTTCCGGAACCGATGAAACCGCTTTAATCGAACAGTATCTTCAACGCAAATTTCGCGCCCAAAATTTGGGGGAACTGCTTAAGGAAGAGAAACATCTCGCCTCCATGTTCCGCCGCCTGCGCACGGCGGGTTTCAGCGCAGGCGGCTCTATTCGAGTCCTCAAGCGCTATGCCGCCGCAGCGGAGCGACTTGAAGACATGGACGAGAATGAAACGTAGCCGGCTCTATACCGACAACAGGCGATCGAAAAACGAGCGATAGCGCCGGAGAGCTACGCGCAATTCTTCGGTCGACACGTTGTCGTTCTTATCCCATTCCGCTTCCAGTTTCTGGCGTTCGCCGGCGAAAACTTCCGCCAGCCGCTTGATGGCATTGGCAACCAGTTCGTCGGCCTTTTCTACAGCCTTGCGCGGCTCATCCACGAACCCGGTCTGTATCCGCTCCCAACGAGAACGGAAGTCCTGCGCGTCATTGGCTGCAAACAGGGGAGTGTTCGCTTGCGCTTCCATGTTCTGCGGCCGGGATGAGGCCGGAGCGCCCATAGGACGGCCAATGGATTGCGCCAAATCCGCCGTCGATAGGTGCTCTTCGGCGTGTTCTTCGCGTGTTTCGACTTCGTGTGGTGTCATCTTCTTACCTCCTCAGGTCTGTTTACGTGTTGTTCCAAAAGATCCTCGAATAACACCCGGTAACTGACCATTGCGTTGCGAAGATCTTCGGTGCTGCTCTGGCCTCTTGCGTCCCGCAGTGCGATCTCATGAGCGGTGCGGTAATGCTCTACCACGCGCGGGTGATCTACCGAGAGATCGGTGGCGTTCTGCTCAAAGTCGCTTACCGGATAGCCGCGATGTTTCATCACGTCCTGGACCAGAATGTCGGCATGCTTAACCGCCGCTCGCGGGTCGTCTACAAACAAGGACTGCTCCACCCGCCAATCCTCGGCGTAGCGCGTCCGTTCGCCTTCCGTCAGTGGGCGGATGTTGAACTTGGCTACCCGCTTGGCTCTGGTTTCCAGATCCGATTCCGCGTGCGAGCGATCTTTATGGGTGTCGATGGCCCTATCGTACTCGGGGCCAAATTTGGAGCGGAGATCCTGGGTCCGCTTTTTTTGCAGGTACATCCAGATGGCGGCCGCGATCGCAAGAATCGCGACAACAATCAGAATGATCATGGCCGGACTTAGGTTATCTGAACTCATTCGCGTTTCCTCCAAATACTATTGGGGGAGTCATTGTGACTCCCGCTCAGCTTGGAAGCAGCTTCGAGTCCAAAGAACTAAGTCGAACGTTATCTTGGCGAAAGTTATCGAAAGGCCGGAGCTAGGCCCTGTAAATTTGACGGGCCTAAGGCCACTTGGTGGCAAAGGGGCGCCAAGGGAAGTGCACTAGTTGCTCTTGCCGATAGCCGTCAGAAATTCCGAGTTCATCACTTTCCGGTTGTCTGCCGGGTAATGAATCGGGATGATTCTTTCCACATCCAGTTTCAGACGCTGGATGTTGGCCGCCATATTCGCCGTATAGGGGCTGATGGTGGCGGGCGTTCGCGTGAGTGTCTGCGCGGGCGGGTTGAAGCCGTCCGCTTCGAGCAGGACTTTTTCTTTCGGAAAGTAGACCAGCAGCATCCCGTCGTTATGCCCCAAATCCTGCTGATGATAGAGCTCGATTACGTGGTTGCCGTCGGTCATGATCTTCTTATCCGCTACCAGCTCGAACTTAGGCTTTTTGGGATGCTTCGATAATGTATCCGGCGCTAGCGTGTGGGGGTTCGCCCAAATCTTCTCGTAGTACGCCTTATTGCTCTGATGCGTGACGACGATGGCGCCCTCGGCGACATACGCGCGCAAACCGCCGGAATGGTCAAAATGATGGTGGGTATTGACCACATATTTAATGGGCTTGTTGGGAATCAGCTTTCGGGCCTCAGCCATGACCGCTGCGCTGCGCTCATCGCTCTGCCCGCCTTCGACGATCACGATGTAGTCTTTGAAATCCACTGCCATGGCGGCATATCCGCCCAGGATCAGATACACGCCATCGCCGATCTTTTCCGAAGTGGCCGACGGGAGTCCGCCCGCGGGCGGTGTGCCGGCGCTTGCGATGTTCGCCGGAGCGTTGGGTTTAACGTCGGTCACTGTCAGGTCCAGCACAGGATAGCCGCCCTGCTTTTGAACGATATGGGTCGGGAACTTCACACCGCCGAAATCCTTGTAATCCGAAAAGGCGGTTTCAAATGGGGTGTCGCCCAGCACGTTGTTGTCGATCTTGGTCTCGACTTTTTCGACCATGTTGTCGCTGTCGAGATAGCCGCGGACCATGGCCTTGTTTTGACCGGTGAACGAGAGGACCGTGAACTTCTTCCCATTCATGGTCTGGGATTTCACGGTGACATCGCCCGCAGCCGCGGCGGATCTCAAGAAACTGTACGGCAATGTCATCATGAGCTCGTCGCGTAAAGCGCCTGCTTGCGGCGAACCTGCGGCTACCACCTGGGTCTGGTTTTGTTCCCCGATGACGGGCTGCTGCCCGCCGCCTCGCGGGGGATTTTCGCCCTGCATGCGAATTCTTTGCATGCGCGAAGCAGGCGCATCCAAGTCGACCACCCGGGTGTAGGTCTTGTCGATAAACTTAGGCCACGGGGAACTCGGGCTCGCGGCCTGCCCGACAACATAATCAAAGCCGGAGCCGGAAAACTCGACAGTCTTCAGGTTGTCAGCGCCGAGCGCTTTAGTGGCGCTCGCGATTACAGTCTTGGCGTCCTGGCCCGTTCCGGCAGCCCACGCCAAAATCGCGAAGAGCGGAACTACGGCCGTCAATTTTTTGGTCATGCTCACCTCCATACTCATTTCTTGGATAAGAGCCAGTATATAGCACTGCCCAGCGAGCACGCCGCTGCCGATCCGCTAAAACTTCACCTTGGGAGCTTCCCTGGACGCACCTTCCGCTTTGAAATAAGCGTCATTACGATGGAAGCCGAACATCGAAGCGGCGATGTTCTTGGGGAAGATCTCGATATCGGTGTTATAACGCTGCACCACTTCGTTGTACTTGCGGCGCTCGACTGCAATACGGTTCTCGGTGCCCGCCAGTTCGTCCTGCAAGCGCAGAAAGTTTTCGTTGGACTTGAGATTCGGGTAATTCTCAACCACGACCAGCAAGCGCGATAAAGCGGAATCCAGTTGTCCATTGGCGGCAATCTTTTCCGCCGGAGTGCGGGCGCCGCCGAGAGCCGCGCGGGCATCGGCCACTGCCTGCATCACCGCCAGCTCCTGCTTGGCGAAACCCTTGACGCTCTCAACCAGGTTAGGAATCAGATCGGCACGGCGCTGCAAGGCCACATCCACCTGCGCCCAGGCACCGTCAACGGCATTTTTCTCGGTCACCAGTTCGTTGCGCGAGCCCATGAGGCTCCCGCCCACCACCAGCACCAGCAAAACCACTACGGCGAGTACGCCTAATAACGCTTTCATTTGTGATCCTCCATTTGGTCGACATATTCGACCATCCTACGGACGAATTCCAGATATTGCGCGAACAAATCGACCGCATCTCCTGTATCCACCGCGTTCTTGTTTTCCCGCAGGTCGAGCAGAACGTCGAACGGACTCTGCGGAGCCCCCAACTTTTCCCCCAGGCGGTGGACCACGTCGCGGCGCCCGGTGGCAACTTCGATTCCTCCGGCCAGCAGCGCATGACGACCCAGGGTGCAGAAGGTAGCGACCGAGTCTGCGCATAACTTGAGCAGTGCGGCCGGATCCGATAGAACTTGCGCCCCCTGCTGTCTTAAACGAAAAAGCTTGGCCCGAAGTTCATGCTCAACCTGGGTTCGGTAATGTTTGGTGTCCACATGAAGATGGGCGATGACGTCGATCCCGTGCAGCACGTTCCGGTGATCCTGCATGTCCCTGAATTCTATGGGAAAGCTGTCGGCGGAGTGGTGGACTTCCTCCTCGGTCATCAGCAACGGCGACGGGTGACCTAACCCGCGCCACCAGCGCAGGATCGGCTCGCCTTCGCCCAACTCCCGCGGCGTGATTTGTTTCAACACGCAGAGCACATTGAGGTCGGAAAAATTCGAATCGTGATTGCCGGACGCACCCGAACCGTAAAGCACTACCGAGACCAGACGGTCCTGATAGGCGTGTTCGAGTTTCTCCACCAGTTCTTTGAGGTTATCCATAATTACCAGCCACCCGATGCTCCCCCGCCGCCCGAACTGCCGCCGCCGAACCCGCCGAAGCCGCCGCCCCCGCCACCACCATCGTAGCCCCCAAAGCCGCCGCCTCCCCAACCGCCGCGGCGTCCCATCATGTTACTGAGAAGCATTCCTGTGAGGAAACCCGTCCCGCCCCCACTGCCGCCGCGACCCAAAAGCCACAACAGGAAGAACAGGCCGAGCAGAATGAGAGGAAACGGAATGGAGGGTCCAGGCGCGGCGCGGACCCTGCGGCCGACGGGCTGCGGGCCGCCCAACTCAACCCCTTTGGACTGCGCAATGGTCGTGCCCATCTGCTCGGCGGCCGCCAGCAACGCTCCACCGTAATTGCCTTGTTGCAGGATTGGCCGGATCTGGCGCAGAATACCGCCGGCGGCGCCATCGTTGATGATGGGCTCGATTCCGTAACCGATTTCCGCGCGGCTCTTGTGCTCTTTAATCGCGAGCAGCAGCAGAATTCCTTCGTCCTTGCCCTTCTTGCCGACACCCCATTCGCGATAGAGGCGGTTGGCGACATCCTCGACAGGCTCATCGTCGATCGTGGGCACCAGCACGATGGCCATCTGTACGCCGGTGACCCGCTCCAGATTGGCACAGTATGTTTCGAGCGTCTGCTTACTCGGCGCATCCAGCACGTTTGCGAAGTCGTTCACGTAGCCGGTGGGCTTGAGCTTCGAAGTATCCAGACCCTGCGCGGGCACGACGATGAGTGCCACCACCATCACCCACCGGGCGATCTTAAATAGATTTTTCATTCGTGCGGACGAATCAGCCTGCCTCTTGACCCTCGGGTTCACCCCTTCAAGTCTTGGCGGCGGACGCGGAAGCCTTCCAGCCGTCCCAGCATGGCGACGGCGGTCTGCTTCGGGTCAAAGAATTGGCGGGCCAACTTCTGCACTTCGTCGGCCGTGACCTTTTCAATACTATTGAGCATCTCATCCAGGGAAAAGAAGCGCTTAAAGTACAACTCCTGGCGCGCCAGGTTACCCATGCGGCTCGAAGTGGACTCCAGGCCCAGCACGAACGATCCCTTCAGATGATCCTTTGCGCGGCGCAATTCCTCGGGCGTTACCAGGTTGTCGGTGATCTCGCGCATCTCGTGTACGATCGAATCGATCACCTTACCGGCCGAGCGCGGCGACGTTCCGGCGTAAATCATCATGCAGCCGGCGTCGTGATACATCGTCAGTTCCGAATACACCGTATACGCGAGCGCCTGTTTCTCGCGGATGTTCTGAAATAATCGCGAACTCATGCCGCCGCCGAGTATCGCGTTCAGGATGTAGCAGGCGAAACGCTCGCGGTGCGGCATCTCGATCGACGGCACTCCCAAATACAGATGCACCTGCTCGAGCGAGCTTTTCTCGCGAAAGACCAGCGGCGCGTGAGGCTGCGGGCGGCCATCGGCCTTGGGCAGCGGCTGCGACTTGAGTTCGCCGAAATGGTCTTCGGCAAGCTCGACCAGTTTCTTGTGCGAAAGGCTGCCTGCCGCCGTGATCAGAATGTTTTTCGGCGTGTAATAGCGGTGGTAGTAACGATCCACGCTGTCGCGGTCGAAGCTGCGAATAGTTTGGCGGGTCCCCAGAATGGGACGCCCCAGAGAATGCCCCTTCCAGAAATTGCTGGCGAAGATCTCGTGGATGAGGTATTCGGGATTATCCACATCCATCTTCAGTTCTTCGAGGATGACGCCTTTTTCCTTTTCGATATCGCTTTTTTGGAAGAGCGGGTTGCGCACCAGGTCGGAGACGATACCGAAGGCGTGCGGCAGGTGCTCGTCGAGTACCTTCACGTTATAGCTGACCAGCTCTTTGGAGGTAAACGCATCCAGGCCGCCGCCGATGGAATCGACAGAGCGCGCAATCTGCTCAGCAGTGCGGTTCTTGGTGCCCTTGAACAGCATGTGCTCGATGAAGTGCGAAATGCCGGTCTGTTCGGGGGACTCCTCGCGCGACCCGGTGCCGATCCAGACGCCCACAGACACGCTGCGGACGTGCGGCATACGCTCAGTCACGATCCGCACCCCGTTGGGGAGCACGGTGCGTTCGATATCGCGAATCTTGTGGGGACTCCGGCTGCGGCTGGTCATGGGCATTTAGACACCTTTATTGTAGCGCGGGCATCTTTAGTGCCATGACACCTGTTCCAGGGTGATATACTGGTGCCATGCTGCAACCTATTGTAGGCATGGAACTTGCCGACATTCAGGCAGCTCTCGGCGCACTCCCCGCGCCCCCGTCCGGCTTTCGGGCAATGCAACTTTATGACGCAGTTTACCGGCAGCGCGTCACGGCCCTCTCCCAGATCTCCAATCTTCCCAAACCCTTACGCGAGCGCTTGAGCCGGGAATTCCCGATTGGTCTGCCCGTCGTCGAACGGCGCTACGAGTCCTCCGATGGGACCTGCCGGTATCTGCTGAAACTGGCCGACGGCAAGACGGTTGAGACCGTCTGGATGCCCGCCGAAGATGGAACCGGGCGCGCAACCATCTGCATTTCGAGCCAAGTCGGCTGCGCGGTGGATTGCAAATTTTGCCTGACAGCGCTGCTGGGTCTGGAGCGGCAATTAACGGCGGGCGAAATCGTCGGTCAGGTGCTGCTGGCCGCCGGAACCGCTCCGGTCGATCGCCTCAACATCGTGATGATGGGACAGGGGGAGCCCCTGTTGAACCTTGCAAATGTGTTGAAGGCCGCGCGTCTGCTGATGGATCCGGCGGGCATCGGACTCTCGCCGCGCCGGATCACGCTTTCGACGGCGGGCATCGTCCCCAAAATCGCCGAACTGGGGCGAGCGCCGGTGCGGCCCAAGCTGGCGATTTCGCTCAATGCCTCCACCGAAGAGCAACGGCAGGCGCTGATGCCGATTACGCGCAAGTACCATCTTAAGGATTTGATGGAAGCCTGCCGCGCCTATCCGCTACGGACGTGGGAAAAACTGACTTTCGAGTACGTGCTGCTGAGGGGCGTAAACGATACGGACGCCGATGCACGCCGGGTAGTGCAATTGCTGGCGCGCCTCAACGCCAAAGTAAACCTGATCGCGCTGAATCCCGGTCCGGGGATTCCCTTTGAAACGCCGGACCCAGCGCGGGTCGCATCATTCCAAGAGATCGTGCGGCGATCGCTCCCTTGTTTCATCCGCAAGCCACGCGGATTGGATGTGTACGCCGCGTGTGGACAGTTGAAGCGTATGGGAACCGGAGCGTTGACGCAGATTCATTAGACCCACAGCACGAATCGTGAGCAATTGCGATCCGATTGTCGAGGCGTTGCATGTCGGTGTGAAAGTTAAACCGTGAATTTCTGGGTTGCTGCGCCATAATGCGGTAATATCGTCGGAAGTGCTCACCAACCTGCGAGTTAAGAACTTCAAGCGCCTCGAAGACGTCGAAATCGAACTCGGCAAGACTGTTGTTTTCGTTGGACCTAACAATTCGGGTAAGACGACAGCGCTCCAGGCCTTAGCATTATGGGAGATCGGCCTTCGCAAGTGGGTGGAGAAACGCTCTGCTAAAAATACTCCTGAGAAACGACCAGGTGTCACGATCAACCGGAGAGATCTAATCGCGGTACCGGTGCCGGACGCCAATTTGTTGTGGAGAGACCTCCACGTCCGGGCCATCCAGCGGAGGAACGGCAAGCAGGATACCCGAAACATCCGGATTGACATTCTGGTTTCGGGAGTGACGGACGGCATCCAGTGGGAATGTGGGTTTGAGTTTGACTATGCCAATCAAGAGTCATTCTATTGCCGACCGTTGCGAACGAATGAGGACCCCGAGCCCGTGCGCATGCCGGTTCCTGGAGTAGCTGCTCCCGTTAGCGTTGCGTTTTTACCACCAATGTCGGGAATGGCTGCAACAGAAGACTGGCTACAGGATGGTGCGGTCAACGTCCGAATCGGCGAAGGCCGCACGGCCGAGGTTCTCCGGAATCTATGCTTTCAGATAAACTCTGCTGCAGACCAATCTAGTTGGAAAGCGTTGGTTGCACAAATTAAGGATCTCTTCGGTGTAACTTTGAACCCGCCACAGTTTATTAAGGAGCGGGGCCAGATAACGATGTCCTACGAAGAGGGAGGCACCGAATTGGACCTGGTGTCCTCCGGTCGCGGTCTTCAACAGACCTTATTGCTGCTCGCCCATCTTTATACGCACCCTAGGACCGTATTGTTGCTCGACGAACCAGACGCTCACCTTGAGATCCTGCGCCAACGGCAAATTTATCAAATCTTGACCCAAACTGCGAACGCCCAAGGTTGTCAGGTGATTGCCGCGAGCCACTCCGAAGTGCTTCTCAATGAAGCTGCCGACCGGGATATAGTGGTGGCTTTTGTGGGTAAACCACATCGAATTGACGATCGCCGTAGCCAAGTGCTCAAATCACTGCGATCAATCGGATTTGACCAATATTATCAGGCTGAGCAGACCGGTTGGATACTATATTTAGAAGGTTCGACGGACTTGGCAATTCTTCAAGCTTTCGCGGAGTTGCTGGACCATCCTGCCAGGGCAACTTTGGAGCAGCCATTCGTGCACTACGTCGCAAATCTGCCGGTCAAGGCAAGGGATCACTTCTTCGGCTTGCGGGAAGCCAAACCGGACTTAGTCGGCATCGCAATTTTCGATTCGATTCCGCAAGAACTGGACGGCAAGCCGCCGCTTCGCGAATTGAAATGGCGTTGGCGGGAAATCGAAAACTACCTGTGCTTTCCGGAGACGTTACTTGCTTACGCGGAGCAAGTCGACGGCGAACCCGGGCCCCTCTTTGAGCCTGCGCTGCGGGAACGCCAGAAATCCGCGATGCAACAGGCTATGGATGAAGTGGCCGGAGCGTTAAAGACATTAGGACGGCCGGATCCGTTTGGTCCGGACGTGAAGTCAAGCGATGACTTCCTAGGACCCGTCTTTCAGAAATACTTTGAACTACTTGATCTCGGTAATCTGATGCAGAAGACCGACTACCACATCCTTGCCCATCTGGTCCCTAAGGAACGGATCGATCCTGAAATCGCCGAAAAACTGGAACAAATCGTCGAAGTAGCCCACGAGGCAATGCCGGTCAGATAAAAGCGTTCCGCCGAAGTGGGGGAACGCGCTTGAGGAAGGATCCTTCACTGAGGCGATGGCCCAACTCCGAATCTTACTTACAACATCCCGCGTGCGCGGCTTGCGGATCAACCATAAAGCGAGTGTACCGGGAAGCGGTGATATTATCGCAAAGAAGGAAGCGGGAAGTGAGTCCAGTTCAAATTGAAGTCGCAGCGATTGAAGAACGTCTACGGCCGGATGAACTGTGGGTTAAGAATGGCGACCTCTGGCAAATCGCCGCGGTCTCGATACCCAAGTGACAGGAGCTAACTAAAAAACTATGCAGAGCATGAACGCACAACCCGATCCTGGCGCTATACTCCAGACCGCCTTTGCCTTCTGGTCTTCCAAAGTTCTGCTTACCGCCGTTGAGTTTGACGTGTTCACCAAACTGGGCGATCGCCGGGTCACCGGGGCGGAACTCGGCGCAGAAGTTGGCCTGAATTCGCGCGCGATTAGCGATTTCTTCGACGCTCTGGTGGCGATGAAATTCCTGAACCGCGAAGGCGATGGAGAAACAGCAAAGTACTTCAACTCGGCTGAATCCTCGTTTTATCTTGACCGCGAGAGTCCTCGCTATATCGGGGGTATTCTGATCATGCTTAACGCGCGGCTGTTTAAATACTGGGACGATCTGCCGGAAGCTTTGCGCACCGGCAAGCCGCAGAACGAGAGCAAGCACGGTCAGAAGGGGGTCTTCGAGGCGCTCTACGAAGAATTGCCAAAGCTCGAACAGTTCCTGGGCGCGATGACCGGCCTCTCCCGGTTAAATTTTGAAGCATTCGCGGCAAAGTTCGATTTTTCACGCTTCAAGACGCTGTGCGACGTAGGCGGCGCAACCGGTCTGCTGTGCATTGAAACCGCGAAGAAGCATCCGCATCTGCAGTTCATCTCCTTCGACCTGCCGCCGGTGGAACCGATTGCGCGTAAACATATCGCGGCCGCCGGGCTGAGTGGCCGCATCAGCACAGCTACCGGCGATTTCTTCAAGGACCCGTTGCCCCAGGCCGACGTCATCACCATGGGAATGATTCTCCATGACTGGAATCTCGAAAAAAAGATGCACTTGATCCGCGCTGCTTATAACGCCTTGCCGCCAGGCGGCGCCTTGGTCGCTATTGAAGCGCTGATTGACGACGCCCGACGCGAGAATCTTTTCGGAATGCTCATGTCGCTGAACATGCTGATCGAATTCGGCGACGCCTTCGATTACTCGGGAGCGGATTTTCGGAAGTGGTGCGCGGAGGCTGGCTTCAAGAGCTTTGAAGTTATCCATCTTGCAGGCGCATCCAGCGCGGCGATTGCATACAAGTAGCCGGCACTCGGGGGACTTTCTAGTCTTCCGGATTGTGCCAGCCGCCGACGTCTTCGGCCAGGCGGTCGGCTTCCGGAGGTCCCCACGTCCCGGGTTGATACACATGGAGCGGCAAGCTGCGGTCCGTCACGGGATCGACAGCAGACCATGCCGCTTCGACCGCGTCCTCGCGCACGAACAGCATGCCGTCCCCGCGCATGGCTTCGGTTAACAGGCGCTCATAAGGGCTGAGAGCGCCGTCTGAATCAATGTGCATCACGGACAATTCGTTCGCCACCGGCACCAGTTCATAGCCGGGACGCTTCACTCGAATTCCCATGTTGACGCCGAAATCCGGGTTCAAGCGGAAGCGCACGTAGTTGGCGCCGAAGGGCACTCGCCATAAGGGCGACTCCCGCAGCCGCACCACCACTTCAGTGGCGGTCACCGGCAGGCACTTCCCGGCACGAACCAGAAAGGGCACTCCCGACCAGCGCCAGGAGTCCAATTCGAAACGTAGCGCGGCGTAGGTCTCCGCTTTTGAATCGGGCGCCACGCCGGGCTCCCGGCAATAGCCGTCGAATTGGCCGCGAACCACAGCCGAGGGTGTCAGCGGGAGAAGCGTGCGGAACACTTTGGCTTGTTCGTCGCGTAAGGCTTCGGGGTATAAGCTGGTGGGCGGCGCCATCGCCAGGAACCCGACCACTTGCAGCAGGTGGTTCTGCACCACGTCGCGAATCGCGCCCACTTCATCGTAGAACTTGCCGCGGCCTTCGACGCCAAAGTTCTCGGCCATGGTGATTTGAACGCTATGGATATAGCGGCGATCCCAGATCGGCTCCAGAAAGGTGTTGGCGAAGCGAAAGAACAGTAGATTTTCGACCGCCTCTTTTCCCAAAAAGTGATCGATGCGAAAGATCGATAATTCGGGGAAGACCGAGCGCAGCACGGCGTTCAATTCCTGGGCGGACTTGAGGTCGCGGCCAAAGGGTTTTTCGACCACCACGCGCGCGTCTTGGGCGCAGCCCGAGCGGCCTAGCGCTTCGACCACCTCACCGAACAGGCTTGGCGGGATCGCCAGATAGTGCGTGGGACGGCGCGCGCCCGCGAGAGCGCGGTGAAGCTGCTCGAAGGTTGCGGGATCCTGATAATCGCCGTCGATATATTGCAGCAGGCCGATCAGCTTCTGGAAGGCAGCGTCGTTCAGGCCGCCATGCTCGGTGACGCTAGCGCGTGCGCGCTGCTGAAGTTGCTCCAGCGTCCACCCCGCTTTTGCGACACCGATCACGGGCACTGTCAATTCGCCGCGAATGACCATCTGCTGCAACGCAGGGAAAATTTGCTTGTACGCCAAGTCGCCGGTGGCGCCAAAAAACACCAGCGCATCGGATGCCGTACCGGCCGGCGTGGGAATTACGGGATTAGAGGACACGCTGCCTATGGCTTCCAATCCGCGCGGAAGATGTTGAACTCGTAGTTGCTCTTGCCCTGGTAGCTGGAAGCAAAGATCAGATATTTTCCGTCGGGCGAAAACTCGGGGAATGAGGTGAACTTGCCGTAGTCGGTCACCTGCTCGAGTCCGGTGCCATCGGGATTAATCAAAAACAACTCGAAGGCGCCCGAGTCGCACTTGTTCTTGTTCGACGCAAACAGAATCTTTTTATTATCCGGCGTAAACGTGGGAGCAAAACTGGCGCATCCAAAATTCGTGATCTGTTTGGCATTGGCGCCGCCGGCGTCGGCTACAAACAGCTCCATCTTCATCGGCGTCGTCAGGTTTTCTTTTAATAAATCCCGATACCGGGCGATCTTCTCCGGAGTATCCGGACGATAAGCGCGCCACACCATTTTGCTGCCATCGTGCGAGGCAACTGCGCCGCCATCGTAGCCTTCGGTGTTGGTAATGCGCTTCTTGCCGCTGCCGTCTTCCTTCATGGTCCACAGTTCCAGGTCGCCTGAGGCGAGCGAGGTGTAAAGGATCTTCTTGGTCTTGAAATTGACCGTGCCTTCCGCGTCATAGCCGGGCGTATCGGTCAGCTTCTTAATAATTTTGCCTTGGTCAGTGGCCAGATAAATATCGAAAGTGGGGTAGATCGACCAGACATAGCCTTTGCTGCGATCCGGCGGCATGGGACACGCGTCACCGCCCTCGTGGGTCGAAGCGTAAATGATGTGCTTATTGTCGCTGGTGAAGTAGCCGCAGGTGGTTACGCCTTTGCCGGTCGAAACCAGGTGCTGGTCTGAGCCATCGGCATTCATTATGTATTCCTGATCGCAGGCGCGGCCGTCGCGGGTGGATTGAAAAATGATGCGCTTGCTGTCGGGCGACCAATAGGACTCACCGTTTGAGCCGCCGCTGGTAAGTTGCTTCAGGTTCGCAAAATGAGCCACAGGTTGCTGCGCGAACATTGCCAGCGGGAGCAGCCAAAGCAGCGGGATCTTCATAGGGACCATTGTAGAACGGGAGGAAAATTTAGGACTCAGGTATCCCGGTAGTCCAGGCCGTTTCGCTACCGGCCCGGCACCGCCGTTATATTCGTTTGCGGAGATTTTGGCGACAAGGTCAAGACCGACTCCTTCGAAACAGTACCTGCCTTGTCCGTAACTTCGAGTTGAATCTGGAGGCGCTCAGCCAAAGAACGGTAGTATAAATGGCCGCTCGCCAGTTCCTGTCGTCCCAGTTGTATGACGGTTTGCCGTTTGTCACTTTCCCGAATTACCAAGCGCCCTTCGCGAGCCTGTACCACGAAGGCGCTTTGCGGATTCCAGCGCACATTCAGACCATTCCCTTTGGCCTCTACATCCAGTTGCAGCGGAAATTCCGCAGTAGCAGCCGCCGGCGTTTTCTCTGCGGATTCAGGCGCCCGGCGCTCCTGAAACAGCAAGGTAGAAATTCCTGCGAACACCAGTGCGAATAACAGAACGCCTCCGGCGATTACCAGCAACAGTTGCGAAGGGCGGAAGGTCGAGAGCTCATTGACCCATGCCGGTTTAGCGGCTTCTTCCGGCACCGGCGGATTCAAATTTGCCGATCGTTTCTGCGCTGCCACATTCAGGTTTGCCGGTCTCTTGGGTGCCGAAACATTCAGATTCGCGGGTCTTTTTGGCGCCGCCACATTCGGATTTGCCGCAGGTCTTTGCGGTGCTGCCGGCGCTTTATTTACGGGTTCGCGTTGCGCCGGCTCATTGGGGATGGTCGGGGCCGGCGCGCGCATCGTTACGGAATCCCTGGCGGGTGGGGCGGTTCGCGCCTCGATGGGAGCGGGCTCCGGCTCGCGCCTCAACAGTTCGGCGTCAAGCGGAAAGTCCATGAACGATAACGGGGCCAGAACGTCTCGCCCCATCCAGAAGAAAAACCCGGCGGTGTAGGGCTCGCGCGCTGTCTGAATCAATAGCACCGCGTCCGTCGGATCCGCAAAGTGATTGCGAATAAAGTTTACTTCTGCGTCTCGAAGGCGAAGGTCATCATCCGCCTGAGTCCGGAAATAACCCACTACGAAGGTATACACTAACCGAAGCCGCTCGAGGGCTTCGAGATTCACCGCGTATTCGCTTTGCGGACCTTCCGAAGAAACCCAGACATAGTCGTCGATTTCGAGGGTGTTCGGGGTGTTTCTTCGACCGAGCAACACTCCCCCCACTTGGGCGCCGCCGCTTCTCAGACCCTCGTGTTGATCCAGCTCAGCTCGAAGTCTGGAAATGACTCCGAGCGAAATGTTAATGCGAAGGGGCGATCCGGGAAACTCCCAGCAGAATGAGCCCGTAAGAACCGAGCCATGCTTCGCCGTAGTGGGCATACTCATAGAGAACTCGGGCCGGAATGCGATCCCGCCTCGCGCACCTACAATAGTACTACTACCACATTTGCCGCGAATGTGCTCGAACGCTCGCCACAAGAATCGCGTCGGCCTTCCGGTCTGCGTGTTCCAGCTTGCCGTTCGAGAGTTGACAGGGAACTCGACATCGTCCTTTTGAACGTGACAGTATATACTGAACTACTGCAAAGCAAGGAAGGAAAGGTGCGTTCATGACCAATCTCAAACCGGTGGATGTCGCCATCATCGGCGGTGGGTGGACCGGCCTTTTGATGGCCAAAGAAATCACCGCGAGTACTTCCAAATCCGTCGCCGTCTTCGAGCGCGGCATTCCGCGCAAGATGGAAGACTACGCCGTGACCATGGACGAACTCGACCACAACATCCGTCTGCGCATGATGCAGAATACAGCCGAGGAAACCATCACGCACCGTCATTCATTGAAGGATTCGGCGGTGCCGGTGCGCCAGCACGGGTCGTTCCACCCCGGCACGGGCGTGGGTGGCGCGGGCGAACATTGGGGCGGCGCGTCGTTCCGCTTTCAGCCGGATTGTTTCCGGCTGCGTAGCCATTTGACGGAGAAGCATGGCGCAGCCAAGTTGTCTGCGGATCTCTCGGTCCAGGATTGGCCCATCAGTTACGACGAACTCGAACCGCTCTACTGGAAATCCGAGCAGTTGATGGGCATCAGCGGCAAAGCCGGCAACCTGCGCGGCGAGAAGATCGACGGCGGCAATCCCTTCGAAGGGTCGCGCCAGCACGAGTACCCCACGCCGCCGCTGAAGCACTCCTACGCGAGCAGCCTGTTCGCAGACGCCGTGCGCCGGATGGGCTACCATCCCTACCGGACCCCTGCGGCCAACTTGAGTGAACCCTATAAAAATCCGGATGGCATCACGCGCCCCGGATGCGCCTATTGCGGGCATTGCCAGCGCTACGGTTGCATGATCGGCGCCAAGGCGCAGCCTACCAACACGCTGATGCCGGTGCTCGCCAAGCGCAAGAATTTCGAGTTGCGCACGGGAAGCTGGGTGCGGCGCATCATCCATAAGGATGGCCGCGCCACTGGCATCCAGTTTACGAATGCGAGCGGCGAAGAATTCTTTCAGCCCGCCGGGACTGTGGTCCTCGCGTCGTTCACCTTGAATAATACGCGGCTGCTGTCGCTTTCGAAAATCGGCACGCCCTACGATCCGGTCACGCGCAAAGGCACGCTGGGCCGCAATCTCACGCATCAAGTAGGAGTCAACACACGCATCTTTTTCGACAAGCCGCTCAATATTTTCATGGGCGCCGGTGAGCTCGCTTCGCGCATCTCGGATTTTGACGGCGATAACGGATTCACCGGCGCTGAAGACGGTCTTTTGCGCTTGGGCATGATCGCTCTCGGCACCAACGGCGACACTCCTATCGGATCGTTCGGTGTCATGCCGAAGGGCGCGAGCAAATCCAACTGGGGCTCGGAGTGGAAAGCCGCCTCGATCAAGTGGCGCGACCACTCGGCAGCCATCGGCATGTCCGGCGAGCATCTCGCCTATCGTCAGAATTACATGGATCTCGATCCCACCTATACAGATAAGTTCGGCGATCCGCTGCTGCGCTTCACGCTGAATTGGACCGACCACGAGTACAAGATGCGCGAGTTCGCATTAAAAATCCAAGCCAACATCGCGCGCGAGATGGGCGCCAAATTCGATGAAGGGCCGCCGTCGCGAGCTCCCTACAATGTGATCAACTACCAATCCACGCACATCCAGGGAGGCGTCGTCATGGGTGCTTCGCCCGAGAACAGCGTGGTCAACAAGTACCTGCAACATTGGGACATGCCGAACCTGTTCGTGGTGGGTGCGTCCGCCTTCCCGCAGAACGCCGCGCCGAATCCGACCCTCACCTCGCTGTCGCTGACCTACATGGCGGCGGACGGCATGATTAATCGATACTTTAAGCATCCGGAGAAACTGATATGAGACGCCGAGAGTTCCTAACCATTCCAGCCGCCGCGATGGGTGGCACGTTACTGTATACTTTGGCGGGCGAACCGTTCCGCCTACAGGCCCAGGACGGCAAGGTGAAAATACCTCTGCGGTTCTTCTCCGCCGAGGAAGCCCGCACCATCACGGCCGCCTGCGAGCGCATCTTTCCCAGCGATGCCACGGGGCCCGGCGCTACCGAAGCCGGCGTGGTCATCTTTATTGATCGCCAACTTGCCGGGCCGTACGGGCGCGACAAGTATCGATACACCAAGGGTCCATGGGTGGACTCGGTGCCGGAGCACGGTTATCAGGGCAAAGAAAACCCGCAGGAGATCTATCGGCAGGGGCTCAAGGACCTGGGCAATTTTGCCAGTCTATCCGTCGAAGAACAAAACAAAAAGTTGGTCTCGATGGAACGCACGCGTTTCTTCCAGCTTTTGCGCACCCATACCATCGAAGGGATGTTCAGCGACCCCATGCACGGCGGCAATGCCGGGCTGATCGGCTGGCAATTGATCGGTTATCCAGGGCCACAGATGAGCTACCGCGAAGACGTCGACAAGCATTTTGGGCAACCGTATAGGCCGACGCCACGCAGCCTCGAGCAAATCATGGGGCGGCCGGGCGATCCCTGGGAAAACGAGAAGGGGTAGCTTCGGCGGCGGCCTCCTGGTTGCGGGGCGACTCTCATGTATGGTAATCTCTATAGGGAAGGAGGCCTATGGCAATTGCCGACGTGGCCACCGAACAACAACTCCTGGAACTAGAATATGATAGGGTTGTTCGTCAGGATATCGAGTTATTCCGCTCCCAAGCCGCTCTAAGAACCGCAGGCCAAATGACGGACGACGAGTTGCGTCCCCAGCGCCTCCGCCGCGGCGTCTACAGCCAGCGCCAGCCCGACGTCCACATGATCCGCACTAAGGTCCCGGGCGGCCTGCTGACTTCGGACCAGATGCGCCAGATGGGACGGGTCGCCGACGAATTTGCCGGCGGCAAAGGGCACCTCACCACCCGTCAGAACATTCAGTATCATTTTGTGCCGCTGCCCCAGGTGGCGGATTTGCTTCACATGCTGGCCGACGTGCGTCTGACCACACGCGAAGCCTGTTACAACACTGTTCGCAACGTGACCGCTTGCCCGCTGGCTGGGATTCATCCCGAAGAGCCGTTCGATGTGCAGCCGTATGCCCGCCGCGTGGCGTTTGCGTTCCTTCACAAAGAACTCACCGATAGCCTTCCGCGTAAATTCAAAATCGCTTTCGCCGGGTGCCCCGAGGATTGCATTGCGACCGCAATCAACGACGTGGGCCTGCGCGCGATGATCCGCGATGGCGTGAAGGGTTTCCGCATGACTGTCGCCGGAGGCCTGGGTCCGCTGCCGACCGAATCGAAAGTTCTCCACGAGTTTATTCCTGCCGATGACTTGGTACGGCGTATCGAAGCCGTCATTCGCGTCTTCAACGTGCATGGCAATCGCAAGAACAAGAACAAGGCGCGCCTGAAGTTCGTGCTGCGCGAGCGCGGATTCGAATGGTTGCGCGACACCATCGAAGAACAGTATCAGGATATTTTGAAGAACGGCGGCATCGCCATGCCCGCGGAAGTGCCGGAAAACTTTGGCGGTTTCAAAGCTCTGCGTCCTCCGTTGGCAGCGGGCGATTTGCTGCCGGTGTGGGAGCCTTCCTCGCCCGCGTTCGCCGAGTGGCGCAAGACCAACGTCCGCCCGCAAAAGCAGAAGGGCTACTCTATCGTCACCGTGACCACGCCGCAGGGCAATCTGACCGGCGACCAGATGCGCGGCTTGGCCGCCATCGCAGATCAAGCAGGCGATGGATTCCTGCGCTTCTCGATGATCCAGAATGTGATCTACGGGTGGGTTCCCGATGGCGCCTTGAAGCGCGTCTATGGCGCGCTGACGAAGCTGGATCTGGCAGAAGGCGGCGCCGACGAGATCACCGACGTGATCACGTGCCCCGGCGCTTATAGTTGCAACCTGGGACTCACTAAATCCATGGGCTTGGGCGCTGGTTTGCAAAGCGTGGTGCAGAATCAAACCGATCCTCAAATCCGCAAGCTTCGCATTAACGTGAGTGGCTGTCCGAATTCCTGCGGCCAGCACTGGGTAGGCGATATCGGATTCTACGGGAACGCGCGCAAACTCGACGCTCCCGGCGGCGGCAAGAAGGAAGTGCCGTATTACCTAATGCTCTTGGGCGGCACCTATCAGGAATTCGGCGTGGCGGTGCAAAGTATTCCCGCGCGATTGGCTCCGGTGGCCGTCGGCCGAATCCTCGAACACTTCAAGCACAACCGCGAGGAAAACGAGGCCTTCCGCGCTTACGTTCTGCGCCACAAGGTCGAAACCTTCCGCCAGCTCACCTCGGATCTCACCAAGCCTCCGCTGGACAATCCCGAGATGTTCCGCGACTGGGGCGACGACATCGAGTACAGCCTGAAACTCGGCCGCGGCGAGTGCGCCGCCTAAACGACGGCGTCAGACCGGGAACCAAGTGGAAGCGCGTTTCGTATGGGATCCACGAAAGGCCGCGCGGAACTTCTCCAAACACAGAGTATCGTTCAGGGAAGCGCTCACCGTGTTTGCGGACCCGCTCGCGCGTATTGTAGACGACCCACGCCATTCGGAGGATGAACAGCGATATGTCCTCCTCGGATCTTCGGCTCACAATAGGCTCCTGGTGGTGATGTACACTGAACGCGGAGAGGCGATTAGTGCGCGACCAGCGACTCTACGAGAGCGCAAAAGCTATGAAGAAAGCTAAAGGCAAACTGACGGGATCACGAGCCGCGAAAGCTGACGAAGTTTTACCAGAGTATGATTTTTCGCGGTCCCGGCCGAACAAGTTTGCCTCCCGATTTCGGGCGGGCAGTGCGGTTGTAGTGCTCGATCCGGACATCGCAGAAATATTTCCGAGCGCTGGTGAGGTCAATGAAGCGCTGCGTGCGTTAGCTGGGGTGATTCGCCGAAGCCGCTCGCGACGTGTGCGAGATGTGAAAGCCTCGTAAAGTCGCTTCTTTACAAAGATGTGAGTCTCAATCGCCTATAGAAAAAGCCCCGGAGTCTTGATGACTCCGGGGCCGAAAATTCAGCTTGTTATTCTCTTAACTTCTCTTTGAACTCCGCGCGGTTTGAATGCGAACGGGTTCTACCGATGCGCCACTGGCGGCTGCCAGTTCCGGCATACTCACCGAAGTGTCCACTAACCGTGCCATTTCCTGTACCGGCAGTCCCTCGCACTCGCGCGCGAACCGCAGTACATTGGCGCCGGAATCGTAATCGACTCGAATCCAGTCCCCGCCGCGAACCTGTTCGGTGGCGATCAGATTCGAAACCGGCTGTACCAGAAGCCGCTCGATTGCGCGCTTCAAGTGGCGCGCGCCGTACTTCAGGTCCGTGCCTTGTTCCAGTAAATAATCCTTACTTGCGTCCGAAACAGTGAACACAAACGCACGGTCGGCCGAAGTGTTAAAGATCCTTTGCTGAACAAGATTTAATTCAATGTCCAGTACTTTTCGCAATTGCTCGCTGCCGAGCGGCTGGAAAGTTACGATCTTGTCGAGCCGGTTAATGAACTCCGGCGTAAATTTCCGCCGTGCGGCTTCGACGCCGGACCGCGCCAACTTCTCGCTCATACCCTCTTCAACAGTGCCGGTCGACATCTTGGCGCGTGCAGCGCCCGCTCCGAATCCCAATTTGGGCGATAGCAGGTTGCCCATTTCGGCAGCGCCCAGGTTGCTGGTCATGAAAATCAATGCCCGCGAGAAATCTACTTTGCGGTTGTCTCCCAGCGTCAAGGTAGCCTTGTCGAGAATCCCCAGCAGCAGGTTCCACAACGCGTCCGAAGCCTTCTCGATTTCATCGAACAGCACGAAGCTTAGCTTCATGGTGTCTGTATGATACTGATTCAGAACTTCCTGCGACAACAGAGGATGCGTCTCGCGATGTCCCAAATATCCCGGAGGCGAGCCGATCAGTTTCGCAATCTCGTGGCTGTGCTGGAACTCGGCGCAATCGATCTTAATGACCGCGCGCGGATTCTTCAGCAGCGCTTCGGCAGTGGCTTCGACGATGCGCGTCTTCCCGGAACCGGTCGGCCCCAGGAACAAAAAGTTCCCGATGGGACGCCCCGGGGCGCTCATGCCCGTCAAATTCATTTGATAGATGTTGACGATTTGCTGGATCGCCTCATCTTGTCCGACAATCATCCGTCGCAAGCTGTTCTCGAGTGAGACTGCTTCGCGCCCGGTTTTTCCCGGATCCAAAGGGATGTTTAGCCGTACCATATCTGCCACCTTCCTGGCACTTCTCATGGGCCTCATTGCGCCCATTTTCCACAGATCTTCAGGCAATCCTAGTGCCATTTGTTAGATGCTCCTCGCCCCGACCCGATTCAGCCCCTACCCTCACGTACGTTTCGGTTTAGCCGGGCGGATTTCCACCTGGCTAACCATAGTTCTCGCCGGCATGTGCAGCAGCATTCGCACTACTTCTGCGACGTCTTCCGGATGGACTTTCCAGTCCTCTCCCAGATCGCCCTCGCCCACGCTCTTGCCAAATTCCGTTGCCACGCTGCCCGGCATGACGGTACTGACGCGCACATTGTCGTACCTTGTATCCAATAGCAGCGCTTCACTAAACCCGTTCAAGCCAAACTTAGAAGCGTTATACGCAGCGCCGCCCGAGAAAGCGTTCTTGCCCGCCAGGCTGCTGATGTTCACGATGTAACCGGCGTCCCGCTTTTCAAATCTTGATAAAGCTTCACGTGAACAATAAAACGCCCCGGAGAGGTTGGTGCGGATCATTTTGTCCCACTCCTCCAATTTGATCCGTGACACTTTGGCGAATATTCCGACACCTGCGTTGTTGACCAGGACGTCCAGACCGCCGGTTTCGCGGTCGATGAACTCGAACAACGCTCGAACTTGTTCATACTCACTTACATCGGCAGCTTTTCCCTTGACTTTACTGGGCCAGCGTGCCTCCATTTCAGAAACGGCGCGGGTGACCGAATCCGGCCACAGGCCGCAAACCACCACCATGGCGCCTTCGGCCAGCAGCATTTCCGCTATGGCGCGCCCGATGCCGCGGGTGCCGCCGGTAACCAGACATACTTTGTTTTCCAATGCTTTTCGCGTATCCATGCTCTCAGGATACGAATCAATCCGCCGAACTTGCGGGGGACGTAGAATGGTAGACGACCCGACATGGCTGACTCCAGCATCTTCTGGCTGCGCGTAGCGGCATTCCTTTATGCCTTGGGGTTGCTGCATTCGATGCTGGCGATCATGAGGCGCGCAGATGATTTCTACGGCTTTGCCCTGGGTGCATTCCGCGTCGGCGTAGTGCTTCACGGCGTCGCACTTGTCGAACTGGCGATGGCGGAAGGACGGCTGCCGGTTGAGGACTTCTACGGCACCATCAACCTGTGCGCCTTCCTGATCGCTCTGGTTTTCCTGTTCGTCGATTGGAGATACCATTTCGCCAGTACTTCTGTGGCGCTATTTCCGTTGGTTTTCTTAATGACGCTGGTCGCGGGGATGCGACAGCCGGTCTCGGCCTGGTCCGACGTGCGTGTGCGCGACGCCTGGCTGATTGTCCATATTGTTCTGGTGCTCGCCGGGTATGCGGCATTACTGCTGACAGCAGTCTCTTCCATTTTTTACCTGATCCAGGAGCGCAGACTTAAAAGCAAGAAGAGTCAGACGTTGCTCGAAAAGCTGCCACCCTTGGGTACTCTCGACGACTTGATCAGCAGCTCCATGGGCTTTGGATTTATTTTCATCACACTGGGCGTGGTCTTCGGCGTGATGTGGGCATACATCGAGCTGGGCACGAAGTGGGTGGGCAACGCGAGCATCTCGCTTTCCTTCTTGACCTGGGGATTGTGCCTGGGGATGATTTTCATGCGCGCCTCGGCGGGGTGGCGCGGACGCAAAGCTGCGCTGATGGCGCTGGTAGTACTGGGATGCGGCGCCTTAACATGGGTAGCGCATGCGGGATTGAGGCCAACGCTGATCCCATGAAACTGCTGATCACAGGCCTCAGTCACCACACCGCGCCGGTCGAAGTTCGCGAAAGACTGGCATTCGAGGAAAAAACTCTTCCAGAAGCCCTAAACCGCTTGTGCCACCGGCCGGGGATGGTGGAGGGCATGATCCTTTCTACGTGCAATCGGGTCGAGGTGGCGGTTACCGCGGAAGAATCGAGTGACCCGTCGCCTTCCGTCGATCAATTTCTTGCGGAAGCGCGCAGCGTAGAGCCGGCGTGGGTGACTCCGTACCTTTATCACTACAACGGTTCGGACGCGATCCGCCACATGTTCCGCGTGGCCTCGAGCCTCGACTCGATGATCGTGGGAGAACCGCAGATCCTGGGGCAATTGAAGAGCGCCTACCTGCTCGCCAAGGAGCACGGCTCGGTAAACGGGTTCCTGGATCTGGTGATGACCCGCGCGTTCAACGTCGCCAAGCGGGTGCGCACGGAGACGGAGATCGGTTCGAGCGCGGTCTCGGTGAGCTACGCCGCGGTCGAGCTCGCGCGCGACATCTTTGGATCGCTCTCCGGCAAGCGCGTGCTGCTGGTGGGGGCAGGGAAGATGGCGGAGTCCGCTGCCCGGCACTTGCGGCGCGCGGGAGTGTCGGACATCCTGGTAACCAATCGTACGCGCTCACGGGCGGACGGCTTGGCCGAGGAATTTCGCGGCCGCGTGCTTGAATACGACGAGATGACTCAGGCTTTGCCGGACATGGATATTGTCATCACGTCGAGTGGCGCGCCGCATTACATCTTGACCAAGGAAGTGATGCGCGAGGTGATCAACCGGCGCAGACACCGTCCGATGTTTCTGATCGACATCGCAGTGCCGCGCAATGTCGAGCCTTCGGTGAATACGCTCGACGGCATTTTCGTATACGACATTGACGACCTGGACAAGGTGGTCAAGACCAACCTTGCCGAACGCGTGAATGTAGCCGAGCAGGCCGAGGAAATCATCACGGAAGAAGTCGAGCGGATGATGCTGCGCCTCAAAACCCGCGAAGTGACGCCCACTATCGTGAGTCTCCAAGAACAATTGGAACAGGTACGCATGTCCGAAATCGATAGGGTCCGCGCGAAGCTGGGGGTGCTTACGCCGCAACAGCAAGAAGCTATCGAAACCCTGACTCGCGGCATCATCAATAAGATCGCGCACGCTCCTATCACCGAGATGCGCCGCAAGGCCAATGACCCCGAAGGAATCCAGCTCGTCCATACCATTCGCAAGCTATTCAGGCTGGGAGAAGGATAAAGCGCGGTGATTGTCATCGGATCGCGCGGGTCGCAACTCGCGCTGTGGCAGGCGCGGCATATTTCTTCGAGTCTGCAGACACTGGGAGTCGAAACGCGGCTCGAAATCATCAAGACCACCGGAGACAAAATCACCGATGTGCCGCTCGCGCAGGTGGGCGGCAAGGGGCTGTTCACCAAAGAAATTGAAGAGGCGCTGCTGGACGGGAGTATCGATCTGGCGGTGCATAGCTTGAAGGACATGCCAACGGGATTGCCGGCGGGCTTGACGCTGGCCGCGATACCGGAGCGGGAAGATCCTCGCGATGCTTTGATTGGCAAGCCGCTGGCCGAGCTGGGCCGGGGGAGCAAAGTGGGAACCAGTTCCCTCCGGCGCGCGGCGCAATTGCACGCTTTGGGTCGCGGTCTGGTAACTGAGAACCTGCGAGGCAATGTCGACACCCGGCTGCGCAGACTCGATGAAGGCCACTACGATGCGATCGTGCTCGCGGCGGCAGGCTTGCGTCGCCTGGGTTGGGCGGATCGCATCCGGGAGTTGATCGATCCTGACGTAATGTGTCCGGCGGCGGGGCAGGGATCTCTCGCTATAGAGACGCGCGACGACGGTGGAGCGGCTCGTGAAATAGCGGGCAGATTGAATCACGTTGCGACTAACGCTGCTGTGACGGCAGAGCGGTCGCTCTTGGCGACGCTCGAAGGCGGATGCCAGGTACCGATTGGAGCGTACGCGCATTTCGAAGGGCCGGTCCTTCATCTGACGGCGATCGTGGCGTCGCCGGACGGAACTCGGCTGATGCGGGATCGAGCATCTGGCAGCGATCCGGTTACGCTAGGCAGGGAACTGGGAGAGCGCATGCTGGCCTCGGGCGCACGCGACATCTTAGGGTCATGAAAGTTTATCTGGTGGGCGCCGGACCGGGGGACCCCGGCTTGATCACGGTCAAGGGCAGGAAGATTCTGGAGCGCGCCGATTCAATCCTCTACGATCACCTGGCGAACGAACGCCTGCTGGACTTGGCTCCGGCGCATGCCGAGCGCATTTATGTAGGCAAGAAGCGGGCGGTGCATGAGGCCACGCAGCACGAAATCACCGAAATGCTGATCGACCGTGCGCGGCGCGGCCAGACAGTGGTCCGGCTCAAAGGCGGCGACCCGTTCATCTTCGGCCGCGGCGGTGAAGAAGTGGAGGCGCTCACGGCCGCCGGAATTCCGTTTGAGGTTGTCCCCGGAGTGACAACGCCCCTGGGCCTGGCCGCTTACTGTGGCGTCCCGTTGACGCATCGCGAACATACGTCGGCGGTGACGTTCGTCACCGGGCACAGCGTCGATGCGATTGATTGGAGCAAGGTCGGTGCATCCGAGACCATTGTTCTCTTTATGGGCCTGGTGAATTTTCCGGAAATTGCGCGCGAGTTGATCAAACAGGGTCGCTCGCCCGAGACGCCAGCAATGGCGGTACGCTGGGCAACGCGCCCGGATCAGCAGACCATCACCGGAACACTAGAGGACTTGCCGGCGCGGATTGAACAAGCGGTGATGCGGCCTCCCGCGACCATCGTCATCGGCGAAGTGGTCGCGCTGCGCGAACGCCTTAACTGGTTCGAGAAGCTGCCGCTCTTTGGACAGCGCATTATCGTTACCCGCGACCGGAGGCAATCGTCGATGCTGGCCGAGCCGCTCGAAGCGCTCGGCGCGGAAACATTGTTCGTACCAGTCATCGAGATAGCGGACGCCGCCGAATCCAGTTCCCTGGAACAGGCGATCCAGAATCTCGCCGACTATGATTGGTTGATCTTTACCAGCGTGAACGGCGTGCGTCATTTCGTCGAGGCGCTCGACCGCTCGGACCGCGATCTGCGCTCTCTCAAAGCGAAGCTGTGCGCGATTGGTCCGGCGACGCGCGCGGCCGTCGAGGCATTGCACCTGCGGGTGGATGTGATGCCGGAAGAATACGTCGCCGAGAGCCTGCTCGCGGCGTTAGCCGGCGAAGACCTGAAGGGTAAGCGCATCCTGTTGCCGCGCGCGGCCGTGGCGCGGGATCTGGTTCCCTTAACGCTCGGCGAACGCGGGGCCATCGTCGTTGTGGTGGAAGCTTACCGCACCATCATCCCGGCAGACGCCGCGGCGAAGGCGAAAGAAGCGCTAGCGCGTAAGCCAGACTGGATCACCTTCACCAGCTCCTCGACGGTGAAGAATCTGCTGGCGGTGACGGGCAGGGAAGCGCTCGTTGGAATCAAAGTCGCTTCGATTGGTCCGATTACATCGGCGACGGCGCGCGCTGCCGGCTTGACGGTGGATGTCGAAGCCGACCCGCACACGATTGAGGGACTAGTCGAGGCGGTGGTTACTCATGTGGGCCGCACACCCGTATCCCGCTAAGCCAGGTTTCCAGAATCTCCACGCGGCCGTGGTGCATGCGAAAGCGCACCAAGTCGGCACGCGATCCGGGTTGCAGGCCCCGCAGCCGCCCAGGGACTCGGCCGACGCGCGCGGGATTGGTGGTGGCCATGGTAATGGCTCGTGCCAAGCTTACGCCGGCGCGGTCCATGACATTGCCGATGGCACGATCCATGCGCAGGCTGGATCCAGCTAAACGCTCGCCGCCGCGAAGAGTGACGCGGTCGTCGTCCCTCAGTTCGACGGCTACGCTGCCGAGCATGTAGGGTCCCGGTGGGCACAGAGCGGGCGCGACGGCATCCGTCACCAGAATGCTGCGGTCAACTCCCTTGGCTTCGATTGCGCGGCGCAGGAATTCGTCCGGCAGGTGATGGTAATCGACGATGAACGATGCGGCGAGGCGCGACTCGCTGAGCTGATACTCGATGAAATCGTCCGTTCGAGTGGCGCTGCCGGCTCCGTTGCCGAGGTGCGTCGAGAGCGTGGCTCCGGCGGCCACCGCATCGCGTATCTGTTCCGGCGACGCGCGCGTGTGGC
>JANXXL010000126.1 GCA_025350625.1 Bryobacterales bacterium
GAAGAAGACCAGTTTGTGCTCTCCAAGGGCCACGCCGCCGGCGCCCTGTATGTCACGTTGTGGACCAAAGGAATTGTGAACGATAGCGACCTTGAAACCTTTCACCAGGAAGGCACGCTGCTGGCGGGGCATCCGATTCCGGGGTGGTCGCGGCACATTCCGTTCGCAACAGGGAGTCTGGGCCATGGACTGGCCAACGCCGCCGGTCTGGCATTGGGAAACCGGCTGCAAGGCAAGCCCGGGCACACATACTGCCTGACTTCCGATGGCGAGTGGCAGGAGGGGTCCAATTGGGAGGCGCTAATCTTCCTGGCGCACCATAATCTGAATAATCTCTCGATTCTGATCGATGAAAACGGGCTGCAAGGGTTTGGAACCACGGAAGAAGTGGCGTCACTCGATTACCTGGCCGACAAGCTGTGCCGGTTCGACGTGGATATCGACGTCGTGGATGGCCATGATCATTGCCGCATGGAAGCGGCTTTGAAGACACGGTCGCGCCGGCCGCACATTGTGATCTTGCGGACAACCAAGGGCAAGGGTGTCTCGTTCATGGAAAATCAGGTGGCTTGGCATTACCTGCCGATGTCCGGCGAGCAATACCGGTTGGCCGTGCTGGAGACGGACCGCGAATGAGGATCCCTTTCTGCAGCGCGATGGTCAGTGAACTTGACCCCGGGAAGTCGGTCTTCCTCACCGGGGACCTGGGCTTTATGGCGCTGGAGCCGCTGCGCGACAAGCTGGGGCCGCGGTTCTTGAATGCCGGGGTGGCCGAGCAAAACATGGTTTCCGTAGCGGCGGGTTTGGCCAAATCCGGCCTGGAAGCCTGGGTATATACCATTGCCTCTTTCTGTTACACCCGGCCATTTGAGCAGATCCGGAACGACGTTTGCCTGCACGGGTTGCCCGTACACCTGGTAGGGAACGGCGGCGGCTACGGTTATGGCGTAATGGGCGCGTCACACCATGCGCTCGAAGACTACGGCACGCTACTGACGCTGGGGGGCATGCACGTTTACGTACCGGCCTTTGATGAAGATGTTGCGCCGATGGTGAAGCGGATACAGGCGCTGGGCCGGCCGACCTATCTGCGCTTAGGGCGATGTGAGCGCCCGGCCGGTTTCATACTGCCGCCCTATGCACCTTGGCGCAGGTTGATTGAAGGCAATGGTCCGGTGATCGTCTACGTCGGCCCGCTGGCCGGAAGCCACCTGGCGGCCTGGCTCACACTCGACCCCGCTGAGCGGCCTGAGGTCTGGGTGGTGAGCGAATTGCCGCTGGATACGGGAGCGGTTCCCGGCGACTTCTTATCGCGCGTGGCGGCGGGCAGTGAACTCTGGGTAGTGGAGGAACATGTGGCGCATGGCAGCTTCGGCCAGGCGCTTACGTCGTTTCTTCTGCGAAGCCGTGTGCGCGTATCCGGTTTCGAACATTTCTTTGCCAAGGGGTATCTTTCAGGAAAATCGGGTTCCCAGCAATTTTATCGGCGCGAATCCGGAATTGACGCCGCCAGCGTGCTGCAGTTTCACGCTGCCGGCGCCGTTTGCCAGAGTGGGAGAGCTTGCATCCTGAATACGCACGAAAGATCTCGGCACTGCGCGGGCCCATCCTGATTCTGGGCGCCAGCGGATTCATTGGGGCCAATCTGCTGCGCCACATCCTCACGATCCGGAAGGACGTTGTGGGAACAGCGTTCGCGATGCCTGCCTGGCGTCTGGATGATGTCCCGCAGGAGAACGTGTACTATCTCGACTTGCTGGTACCGCAGAACCTGGAAACGCTGCTGGACCAGACGGCGCCCTCGACCGTATTCGATTGCGTGGCGTACGGGGCGTATTCGTTTGAGCAGGACAGCCATCGAATCTACGAAACGAACATCATGCTGAAGGTGGCGCTGCTGGATCTGCTGTGCGAGCGCGGAACGTACTGCTACATTCATGCCGGCAGTTCGTCGGAATATGGAGTCCACGCGGACCGTCCCGCCGAAAACGCGGCGCTGGAACCCAACAGCCAGTATTCAGTGAGTAAGGCGGCGGTTTCCGGCCTGCTGCAATTCACCGGGAAACAGCGCGGCTTGCGTTGCGCCAATCTGCGGCTCTACTCGGTTTACGGGCCGCTGGAAGAGCGTTCGCGCCTGATTCCGAGCGTAGTGGTGGAAGGGGATGCGGGGCGTTATCCGAGCTTCGTAGACCCGGACATCACACGCGATTTCGTTTACGTGGAAGACGCCTGTGAAGCCTTTACCGAGGCAGCGCTGGCGCTGACGCCGGCCCACTACGGCGACTCGTTCAATATCGGCAGCGGACGCGCCACCTCCATCGCCGAATTGGCCGCAACCGCACAAACACTCTTCGCGATTCCGACGCAACCGGAGTTCGCCTCCATGCCGAAACGAAAATGGGACTTTCACGGCCAATGGTGCGCCAACACCGCCCGAACGGCCGACGTGCTCGGGTGGCGCGCCCGCACTTCGCTCGCCGATGGACTTGCGCAGACCGCCGATTGGGTTCGTCAACTGCCCGACCGTAGCCGTTA
>JANXXL010000176.1 GCA_025350625.1 Bryobacterales bacterium
ACGTTCCAGACCAAGGGGCCTAACATTCCGCTCAATGGGCTCTTTCGACAAACTTGCAGTCCGGACCCTTGGCCGGCGGTTCGTGCAATTGCTTTGCCTGGGTCTCCCGCTTGTGCTCCTGATCTCAAGCCTCTCGATTGCGCAGACCACAACCTCTGGCGAGTTGACGGGAGTCGTGACCGATCCGAGCGGCGCGGTCGTGCCCGATGCCGAGGTCGGGATCAGGAACACCTCCAAAGGCACGAGTCAATCATTGAAAACGGATCATGGTGGAGTTTATCAGTTTGCCTTCCTCGCGCCCGCGAGATATACGCTCACTGTGGCCCATACAGGCTTCCAAACCGAAAACCGCGCTGTGGATGTTCTGCTCGGGCCACCCGTGACCGTGAATGTCACGTTGCGGGTTGCCGGTACAAGCACAAGCGTGTCAGTGAACGCAGACGCGCCGCTGGTCAATGCAGAGAATGGCGACGTTTCCACAACGATGAACCAGCAGCAAGTTTCCGAGGTCCCCAATCCGGGAAACGATCTCACGTACATTGCGCAGACGGCTCCTGGCGCGATCATGAATACGGACGCGATAGGCTTCGGCGGCTCGGGAAATTTTTCCATTCTGGGGATGCCCGGCACCTCCAATTTGTTCACGTTGAACGGAATGAACGACAACAATAACGGACCGAATATCAACAATAATGTTACGGAGAATTCCAACAACAGCGGTGTAACGGGGATGCTGCTGGGGCAGAATGAAATACAAGAAGCGACCGTAGTGAGCGAAGGGTATTCCGGTCAATTCGGCGGTGCGGCGGGTTCGAGCATCAACTACCTGACCAAGTCCGGCGGCAATGCTTTTCATGGCAATGCGCAGTACTACTGGAACGGAACGGTGTTGAATGCGAACGACTGGTTCGACAACGCGTTCCTAAGTCGGCGCCCGTCCGATATCGCCCATCAGTGGGCGGGTTCTCTGGGTGGCCCAATCAAGAAGGATAAGCTGTTCTTCTTTTTTGATACGGAGGGCGTGCGGTTGATACTTCCGTACAGCGCTCAGGTGGTTCTGCCCAGCGTGAAATTTGAGTCCCAAACCCTGCTCAATATCGATAACATCTTTGGCTCCAATTCCGCGTCCGACAAGTTTTATCGGCTGATGTTTAACCTGTACAACAGCACGCCGGGAGCAAGCGCGGCAAAGCCCGGCAACGGCTCCGGCGATCCCCTGGGCTGCAATGGTTGGACGGATCCGACCGACCCCACCCCATATGCATGTTCGGTTTATTTCTATCAAAACGGCAGCGCACCATCCAACGATTCGATGGTGTCAGGCCGGGCGGACTGGAACGTTGGAACGAGCGACCGCATGTTCTTTTTTGTACAGCGCGGCCAGGGACGAACTCCCTTCCATGTGGATCCCATTCCCGTCTTTAATGCCTACTGCAATCAGGCGACCTGGCAAGGCCACCTCAGCGAGACACACACCCTCGACCCCACGGCGTCCAACCAATTTCTGCTCGGAGGAAGCTTCATCGACGGCACGTGCGGTGTTGCGAATTCAGCGCAGGCCCTGGCTACTTTTCCGACAGAAATGAATTGGTTTAATGCGGGAATTAATATACTCGGGCTGGGTGGCTACGACAATCACTATGCCCAGCCCTTCGGCTCCAGAACCACCGCGTACCAGATATCCGACGATTTCGTGAAAACAAGGGTCCGGCATAAGTTTGCGTTGGGAGTGAACTTCCTGCGCACCGATGCGACCCGGGGTGGCTACAATCGGCACGCAGCAGGACTACTGCTTCCTCTCTCGATGGGCGCATTTTTTTTTGGAGGAGTAGACCCATCTAATCCAACCACAGATTATACCTTGCTCCAGCAATCCTTTCCTCCATCGACTTGGAACCATTTCGCCTTCTACAGTTTCGGTTTTTACGGTCAGGAGGAGTGGTCCGCCCGTTCCAACCTGACGCTGACGCTGGCTCTGCGCGCCGATCATCAGTCCAATCCGGTTTGTGAAAATCGTTGCTTTACCCGGCTTTCTGGACCACTGAATTCCCTCAGCCATGACCCGAACCAGCCGTACGATACTGGGATCCTGACTCATCAGAAACAAGCGTTCGCGAATACGGACAGCATCGGATGGTCGCCACGGTTCAGTTTCGCGTGGCAGCCGCTCGGCGTCTCCCACAACACGGTCCTGCGCGGCGGCGTTGGTTTCTTCTACGATCTGGTCCCCGGAGGCCTCGCATCCACTTTGGGGGCCAACCCTCCGTTCTACAATGATTACAACGTTAGCGGCTTCAACCTCGCACCCAGCGAAAACAATAGCCTGAACCAGATGGCTATGACCTTCGATAAGATTTTCGTAAACGGCTTTAAGACCGGTCAATCCGTTGCTGAGATCAAACAGTCCAATCCATTGTTTGTTGCTCCAAACTTTCAGAACCCTGCTAATAGGATGCACTCGGCGCAGTACCAAAAATGGAGCCTACAGGCACAGCAGGGTTTCGGAGGCTCAGCGTCGTTGACCGTCGGCTATTTTGGCAACCACGGTATCCATGAACTGGTCCAGAATCCCAACGCAAATGCTTTTGGGTTCGGATCATTCCCCACCGGTTTGTGCACCACTCCGTACGTTCCTCCGTGCGCGGATCCGCGATTTGGCGGCGTGACGGAGTTGCAGACCAATGCTATTTCCAACTATAACGGCATGGTCGTTTCCTTTGAACAGCGCGTTGCCCGGTGGGGCAGCGGCTTCTATCGCGTCAACTACACCTACGGGCACGCGTTGGACGAAGTTTCGAACGGGGGGCTGTCGTTTTTTACGACCGGCGGTTCGATTTTTCCGCAGGATGCTAACAATCTTCGCGGGAGCTACGGGGCGGCGGAGTATGATGCGCGCCATTCCATCACTGGAAATTTTGTCTGGGAAGTTCCCTTCGCAGCTCTTTTCAAAGAAGCGCTCGGCAGGCACGCTCCGGATTCCCTGCTGAAGGGTTGGCAAATCTCGGGGACCATCCTCGCCCGCACCGGGAATCCTTACACGGTATTCGACTTTACCGCGGCCGGTAATCTTGCGAAGCAGAATTTCTACGGCCCAATCTATTCCGTGCCGGTCGCTCCCCTTGGTCCCGCCGGACCCTGCGGAGAAGGCGCGGCCATTCCCGCGGCGCCGGTTCCTTGCCTGCCACCGCAAGTGCAAAACGATGGAAAAACACCCAGTCTGGGAGCGCTCTTTGTGCAGACTGGCTGCGAGACGGGTTTCAATGTTGGGCATCTCGGCACTTCGGGAATATGCGATGGTCGCGTGGTGAACTTTGCGCAAGGCCGCAATCGCTATCGTGGGCCCAGCTTCGTCAATATGGACTTCGCGATCATGAAAAACACCAAAATCCCGCGTTGGGAGAATGCCAGGCTGGGCATCGGTGTTCAGTTCTTC
>JANXXL010000207.1 GCA_025350625.1 Bryobacterales bacterium
ATCGAAGCGGCGCTCGATAAACCGGCCGCTGGACCGCCGCTGGCCGAGCTGATTGCGGGTAAGAAATCGGCGGCGATTTCGGTTTGCGATATCACACGCCCCGCGCCCAATTCCACGGTTTTGCCTCCTTTGCTCAAACGGCTCGAGGCAGGCGGTATTGCGCGGCAGAACATCACCATCCTGATCGCGACCGGGCTGCATCGTGCGGCGACGGAGGCGGAGATCCAGAAGATCGTGGGGCCGGAGATCGCCGCGACCTACACTATCGTGAATCACGATGCACGCAAACGCGAAGAGCATCGACATCTGGGCGTGACGCGCTCGGGCACTCCGGTCTGGATCGACGAGCGCTTCATTCGCGCCGATCTGCATCTTACGCTGGGATTCATCGAGCCCCACTTAATGCTGGGTTTTTCAGGCGGCAGGAAGCTGATCGCCCCTGGCCTGGCCGCGCAGGAGACCATCAAGGAACTGCACAGCTCGCGCTTCATGCGCGACCCGCGTTCGCGAGAAGGCTCGATCGACGACAATCCCTTGCACGCCGAATTGCTCGAGATCGCGCGCCTGGCGCGGCACGATTTTTTGATCGACGTATCGCTCTCGCATGACCGGAAGATTTCGGCGGTGTTCGCAGGCGAACCGGTAGGCGCACATCGAGCCGGCGTAAAGTGGGTTCGTTCCACGCTCGAGCAGCATCTGGAACATCCGGCGGATGCAGTGATCACCACCGGCGGCGGTTATCCGCTCGACATGACCTTCTACCAATGCATCAAGGGAATCACCGCAGCGGAGACCATGGTGCGTCCGGGCGGGCGCATCCTGATGGTGGGCGAATGTTCGGAAGGAGTGGGCAGCCCTGAATTCAGCGAAATGATGATGCGCTATGGGTCCGACGATGAATTCCTGCGCGGAATCGAAGGAGTGCCCGTGACAGTCGACCAGTGGCAACTGGAAAAACTAGCTCTAGTCACGCAGAAGAACGATGTTCTTTATGCGGTGCCGGGTGTGCCCCGCGAATATCAAAGCAAGGTGTGGGGGCGCGCCTACGCCAATCCGCAGCAAGCCGTCGAGGCCCTGTGCGAAGGTTTAAAACCCGGGGCGCGAATCGCTGTGGTGCCCGAAGGCCCGTACGTATTAGCGGGCGTGAGGGTGTACGCATGAAATTCGCCGTGATCGTCGACTATGATGCAGCCGACCCGAAGGCTCCGGTGGTGCGTCCAGCACATCGGGAGTACCTTACTCAGCAGCGCACGAATGGGAAGCTCGTGATATCCGGGCCTTTCACAGAAGGCGGCGGGGCGTTGATTGTATATGAGGCGGATACTAAGGAACAAGTCGCGGCAATAATGGATGCCGACCCCTTCGTGAAAGAGGGTGTGTTCAAGTCTTGGGTGATCCGGCCGTGGAATCCCATTTTTATCAATCGTAACCTGTTGCCCGAGTAGCCTAATCGTGACGGTGCGGATGAGTGTGCTGGTGCGAGTGGATCATTCCGGAAGCATGCCGGTGACGATGGGCATGAATCATGTTGGTGCGGCCTAAGAGTTGTTGATCGCGCAATAAAACCGCCGGTTCGCCTTCCGCCGCGATCTTTCCTTCGTGCAGCAGGACGCAGTGATCGGCGATGTCTTCCACCAGTCCCAGGTCGTGTGTGGCAGTGATGACGGTCCGCGCGCCATCGCCCCAGGCAATCAACATATCGATGATCTGACTTTCGCTGCGCGGGTCGAGACCCGCGGTCGGCTCATCCAGCAGCAGAACTTCCGGATCGAGCACCAGGACCGAGGCGAGCGCCACTCGTTTCTTCTCGCCTCCCGAAAGCCGGTGCGGCGGCCTGCTTCGCAACTGACCGATCTCCATGAGATCGAGCACCGCCGACACTCGTTCCACGATTTGCTCTTTGGGCCAGCGCAACTGCAAGGGTGCGAAAGCGACTTCGTCAAACACCGTTGGATTAAAAAGCTGGACCTCGGGATTTTGAAACACGAGTCCCACCCGGCGGCGGAAATCGAAGGCAAACTCATCCTCGACGAACGCCTCGGGTGCAAGCACGCAGCCATGAAATGAGACTTGGCCCGAATCCGCGAAGTAGAGGCCGTCGAGCAAACGTAGCAGCGTCGATTTCCCGGAGCCGTTCGCGCCTAGCAACGCGATTCGTTTGCCTGTTTCGATGGATAAAGAAACATCTGAGAGGGCCGCGACCGTGTCATAGCGGTAAGACACGTGGTCCAGTTCGAAGACTGGTGTAGGCACTCGTCAGCGCCCCCACCACAACGCCGCCGCTGCAAGAACCACGAAACCGGCGAGCCAGCACCAGTCGATAGTTCGCGCGCGGAAGTCCTGGAGGACGTGCGCTTCACCCCGGAATCCGCGCGATTGCATGGCCATGTGCACATCGCCGCTCAATTGAACGCTTTTGCTCAACAGAACTCCTATCGCGCAAACGGCCAGGCGGCGGTTATCGGCGGGGCTCAAGGTGCCGACGGTCCTGCTCCGGCGCGATTCAAACATGTCCAATGCCGCGCGCAGGATTTCGAATATATAACGGTAAGTCATGCCCAGAACCGAAACCAGCACGGTAGGGCACTTTAGAACTCGCAGGGCTTTAAGCACCCACGGCCACGGCGTGGTGAGCACCAGCAAGGCCGACAGCGTAGCCGCCGTTTCTGCGCGAGATAGTAGATACGCCGCGCCCCGCAGCCCCTGGGTGGTGACGAAGAACCCGCCAAACCCGACAACCGGCGTTCCGGGCGTCAGTACAATCGCCGGCAGCGCAATCGTTCCAGTGAACAGCAGCACCGGAATCCAAACCCAGTTCGCGAGTTTGCCGGGACCAATCCCGGAAAACAGAGCCAAGGCGACCGCGAAGACGAATATCGCGCCTATCACCGGTAAATGGCGAGAAGCGGCGACCACGATCACCAGCAGCATCAAGCCTACTACCTTCACGCGCGGGTCAATCCTTTGCAGCGCTCCTCCCGATTCTGCCGAATGCTCCGCCGTAGCCGCAAACTCCGAGGCGCGAAGCAGGCTCTCGAGAGTGCGCTCGATAAAGCTACGGCCCCGCCGAATGCCAAGCCGGCGTAGTATGAATCCGGCTCCGAGACACACTGCGATAATCGCCATCATCCCCAGCATGGCCGAGACAATGTAGCCGAGCTGGGCGTTCTTGAGGAACCGCGGGGCGTATCGCGATAGCGGAGCCATCCACAGCGACTGTAACCTTTGCAATCCGGCAGGGGCCTCAGTGGGTGGCGCACTTCCCGCGGACGCGTTGGCGATTTGCTCCCGTGTTTGAGGATGCTCGAAGTCGTCGACCGACCATTCGCCCCACGCCGAGCCGGTCGCGAGTATCCCCAACGGCGTCAGAATCGCCAGAACGCCCAAAGCGATCCACACCGGTTTGAGCGCACGCCAACCGCTGGCTTCACTCACCCGCGCGTCAGGCGCAGTCGCTCGGAGAAGATCTGGCTCCATGCGTTGCAGGTAGGCGACGACACCACCCGAGACCACCATTTCGGCCAAGCCCGCCACCGTGAGGTGACCCGCCATCATGGCTGGTATGGCGATCGAAAGCGGATACGGAGCATAGAGCGCGGCGCCGCTTGCATCGCGGAAGAGCAAAGGTTGCAACCCGAGTTCAATGGCCGCGGCCAGCGCGCTAAAATTGATCGCCGCATAACCGGCGAGCGCGGCGGCGAGCACGCGTCGCCGGGATCTAACCGGCGCCCGGCCAGACAAAACTCTATAGGTCCCGTAAGCGACCAGGGAGCCTATGATCGCCATGTTGAAACAATTCGCACCGATGGCTGTAATGCCTCCATCGCCAAAAAGGATGGCCTGTATAATGAGCGCAATCGAAATCGCCAGGATCGCGGCCCACGGGCCGAGCACAATCGCTGCGATGCCGACACCGACCGCATGCCCAGTGGTCCCGCCCGGCAACGGAAGGTTGAACATCATAATGATGAACGAAAAGGCTGCAAAGACGGAGAGCAGTGGCACCATGCGGGTGTGCAACCCGCGCTGCATCCGCCGCAGCGAAACCCACCAGAACGGCGCCGAACCAGAGTAAAGCGTTGCGCAGGTGGCGGGGCTCAGGTAACCATCGGGAATGTGCATAGCGCTGCCGGTGCAGACTCCAGAATACGCGCTTCAGCCTTCCGTAAAGTGATCGTATCCGCGCGCCGGCAAGGGTTTGCCCCGGAACATCACAACGCCGGCGCGCCCTTCGATAATGTTCCCGATGACCGTGGTGCCACGCGGGGGAGCACTGCGGGACGGAAGAGTGAACAGCAACTCGTAGTCTTCCCCACCATGAACCGCGCGCTCGAGAGTAGCACCGCGAGCAAGCGGAACTCGATCGACCCTAGCCGCCACACCCGAGGCCAGAGCCAATCGATGAAGGTCGAGCGCAAGCCCGTCGCTTAGATCCATGCAGGAAGTGGTCCGCCCGCGCAGTGCCCGCCCGAGTTCGAGACGCGGCTGAATGCGTCTTCCCCACGGCTTTCCGAGGCGGCCGGAGACGCAGAGTAAATCGCCCGGACGTGCGCCGCTGCGCCGCAGAGCTTTCCCGCGCGGCGCCGACCCGCACACCATTACATCGCAGTAAATTTTGTCGCTGTGTGCCAGATCCCCGCCCGCGAGTGACGTTCCGGTACGGCGAGCGAGCGCCAGCACTCCGCGATAAAAGCCGTCGATAAACTTCGCGCCGCGCCCGGAGGGCACAGCTAGCGAAACCAGACAGAAGCGTGGTTCACCACCCATGGCAGCGATATCGCTAAGGCTGCGAGCCAGCGCATTGTGGCCGATGATCGCCGGAGCAAGCGCCGGAAAGAAGTGAATGCCCTCGATCGATTGATCGGCCGTGAAGAGCAGTTCTTCATTCGGGCGCGGCCGGTAGATGGCGCAATCGTCGCCGATACCGAGGGAGATGCCTTTGACGGGCCCTGCCAGGCGTTGCAACTTTTTGACGATGTCCAACTCATTCATGAAAGACGAGTCCCGAGGGCAACTCTTCACCAAAGATCTTACCCATCGCGGCCAAATCGCCAGTAGGTTCGGCGTCGAGGTTAAGATCCGGGAACGCGCGGCGCACGGTTTCGAGAGTGTGTGGAGGCAGATCGCGCGTGGAGTCGCCCGTCACTCGCGCTATCGCGGCAATGGCGTCCGCCGCCCTGGGAACTTTGAGAAGCGCCTCCACCCAACGGGAAGCGGTCGCGGGCGGCAGCACCTGGTTAATGGGTCCGTAGAACAGTTTGCGAGCGCCCAGGCGTGCCAGGCACCACAGCCCGGTTTCGACGAAGTCGTTTTTGACGATGCGGGCGAGAAGTTCGTCCCCCAGCTGCGTCTTGGTCTGGAGCGGCAGGAATTCAAGACTGGCCGCGGCACGCCACATTTCGCGCAGCAGGCTCGGGTTCACCCGTTGCGGTTTCTTCGACGCGCGCGGCAGCAATGTCGGCGAAAGCCGCTGGAAAACATCGGTCTGCTGGTTCTTATTGAGACCCCCAGCGACCCGCCCCCAGAAAATCCACCACTCGATTTCGTTTTGCACCTGATTCGCAAAAGTGAGGCCGGAAGCGTACACCCGCCGCGCCTGCTCGATCCGGAAATCGTCGCCCGGGAAGCCGAAGCCAGGCCGCAGACAGAAGCCGCAGAGATTCAGCCAGCGGAGTTCATGCGCTGCGCTGCGCTTGCGGGCTTCCGTTAGTTCGAACATGCGATCGGCTAACTGGCGGATGGCCGAGAGCGGCCAGGAGTTGCGCCCCAGCCCCAACGCTTGTTCCAGGCGGGCGGGCAGTTGCGAGGCTTCGCTCGCGTCGCCTGCGAAAGCGGCTGCTATCAGCGCCTCCGCGGCTGCGAGCGCTTCCTCGCTGATCACTGCGGCAGGGCGCGCAGCAACCTGCTCCTTCACGGCCTTGCGAAGCTCGAATTGGAGACGCCAGCGGTGCTCGGTCTCTTTCGAATCCGCCCAGATTTCGAGCGTACCGACTTCAGTCAGTTTCGCGCCCAGCTTGACAGGCACCAGGCGCTCGCCCGCCTTGCCAAAGCGCAGTACGGCGTTGAGCGGCGCGTGCAGGTGCGGCTCGCCATCCTGTGGCTCGCGCGGAAATTCGATGACGTCGCCAGGCCGGTCCTCCGTTCGGGTTCGCGAACTATACAGGCGAAAGGACACCGGCTTATTGGCAACCAGCTGCAGATTTCCAGGATCGATCTCGACCGTTGAACCTTCCTCTGCACCGCGCGGCACCAGGCATAGTGTTCGCAATTGATCGCTCTCCCCGCCCAACCCTATGAAGTAGGCGCGCGGCAGACCGCCGCGGACCAGCAGCCCTTGCCCAGTCGATCGAACGTAGGAATAATACGCCGCCCCCACTGCCACGGCAAGGTCGAGATCGCGATTGTCGAGGATCAAGGGCCGCCGCCCATACCAGTGCTCGAGAACATCGGCGACGCGCTGGCGCAGAATCTCCGGAATGAAAAAGCCGCCATTAAAGAGAATCGCGTCCGGCACCGCATCGCCCGCACTCGCCAGAAACGCCGCCAGGTGGCGCGTTACCGCGGGGTCGGAGACATAGGGCAGCCCGAGTTCGCGGAACGGGCTGCGCTCCTCTTCCTTGGGACGATCGGCCAGCTCGCACACCGGCAGGAAACCATCGAGCGCGAGTTCGAGCACCTCCTCGCGAAGGATCTCCGTTTTAAGGGTGCCCCCAACCAGCGAAGAACCGCCGCCGAGCACAGTGATCTCCGTGCTCGCGAGAGTAGGATCGGCAAGCAGACGCTCCTTAGCGGCCGCGCATTGACGGCGCAGACCGCTGCGCTGTCGAATCGACAGCGTCTTGCCGAGTTTAGCTTCCACCAGCCAGGCGAGCGTAAGATCGAGATTATCGCCGCCGAGCAGCAGATGCTGGCCCACCGCAGTGCGTGTGAAATCGATGCGGTCGCCTTCCCGCGCGACGCGGATGAGCGTGAAGTCGCTGGTGCCGCCGCCAACATCGCACACCAAAACCGTCTGCCCGTCGAAGAGGCTCTTCTGCGAGCGCGTAAGGTCATTGGCGATCCAGGAATAGAAAGCAGCGGCCGGTTCTTCGAGCAGCGTCAGTTTCTCAATCCCGGCTTCGCGGGCGGCCATGACGGTGAGCTCACGAGCTTCTTCGTCGAAGCTAGCGGGGACCGTCAACACCACATTGTGTTCGGAGATCGCCGACCCCTGCTGCTTCTGCCACGCATCCGCCAGATGTTTGATGATGCGCGTGGATACTTCAACCGGCGACAGCACGCGCCCACCTTCCTGCGCGTCCCACGGCAGGATCTTAGCGGTGCGGTCCACCGCCGGGTTCGACAGCCAGCTCTTCGCGGAGTGCACGCACTTGGTGGGCACAATGGCGCCCTGTTCGCGCGCGTAAACGCCGGTGTATTCCTGATCGCCCAGATAAAGAAACGACGGCAACGACCGGCGCGGCTCGATGCGGCCCTGGGCGATATACTGCGGGACGTCCAGCACATGAATGGTGGGGTAATCCGCCTCGTCAGTCGAATCAATGTAAGCGAGCGCGGAGTTGGTGGTGCCGAGGTCGATACCGATGTTCATTTGACCAGCGCCACTATTCGACTTCGATCTCGGCAGGAGCGAGAATAGCGCCGGGCACGGCGGCGGGGAGATCGATCTTGGCAGCTAGCCAGCCCTTGTGCCGCAGCAGACCACCCGGAGCTTTCCCGTTGGCGGGCACGTTGCCGATCAGCTTGATCGCGCCCACAGCCACACCTTCCGTCTTGGTGTAGGTGCCTTCCACCCCGTCAATCACCGGCTGAAATTGAAGATAGCGTTCAAGCGATTGCCGGGACTGCGCCTGCACGTCGCGCACGGCAGCGCCCACCTGTTCATCCGAGTACGCAGAGATATCTTCCATCAAAAAATCCACCAGCCGCGCGTCCCGTTGCAGCAGCGAAAGAATTTGCACCGCGCCGTCGGCGGGTCCAGCCTGCGGCTTGGGCGGCGCGGTCGTTTTGACAGTCACAGGCTTGGCATAGCCAAACGCCAGCGCGATGTCGGCTGCGAGCCCCCCCTGGAACAGTATGGAGAAGAAACTGCGGAATGCGAACGAGATTCGGTCCAAGATGTTTCTATTTTACCTTGCGGAGCTTACCGGCCTAGATTGTTCGTCTCCGCCAACATTCATAAATGATATCCTCACAGTGGCGACATGAATGCCCGGACCCGGTTGTGGTTGGTGATAGGCGGCCTCGCCGCTTCCGTCGGGGCAGTGTACGCATTCCAACGCGAGTTCCGCGTCTATGCGAGCCTCGAAGGCTACGACAACGTTCCCCTGCCTGACGATTACCGTGTTCCCGCCGAGTTTGTGTTCGCCCGTCTGATGTATCCCTCCCATCCGCGCGCCCGCTTCAGCCGTCCGATCGGTTTTGGCGGACGCTTCGACTGGCGCGAAGGCGGCACCAGCTGGTCGCAGGATTATCCCCGCGCCGACCGCCAGTTCTCACAAGCGCTGCGGCGCCTGACCCGTCTCGATACCCGGTCGGTCGAACAACCTGTCAATTTGGATGACGGCGACGACGTGTATAACTGGCCGTGGCTCGCCGCCGGTGAAATGGGCGATTGGAAGCTAACCGATTCGCAAGCCGCGCGCCTCCGCGATTATTTGCTGCGCGGCGGTTTCCTGATGCTCGACGACTTCTGGGGGACCGAAGAATGGGACCGCTTCGAAGAAAGCATGCGCCTGATATTCCCGGACCGTGAGATTGTCGAAATCGCCGACGACGATCCCATCTTTCACGCCGTTTACGATCTGGACGACCGCTACCAGATCCCGGGCCAGTGGGCCCTCATGCGCGGGACTACTTACCGCAACGACGGAGCCCACGCCTATTGGAAAGGCATTTACGACGACCACGGACGCCTCATGGTCGCCATGGATTTTAACTCCGATGTGGGCGATTCGTGGGAATGGGCAGACTCGCCGCGCTATCCCGAAAAGTATTCCGCGCTAGGCATTCGCATCGGCGTGAATTACGTAGTCTATTCGCTCACTCACTGAGTTGCGCTTCAGCGTCCGCGTACCACCGCAGCTTCCCGCAACTTAGCCAGCTCGCGGCGGGCGATGGTAGCCCATTCGCTCGAAGGGTCGAGCTTCAGGTAGGCCATCCAGTGGCGAACCGCCTTCATGGACTGCTGCGCACCTTGATACAGCAGGGCAATGTTATAGTGCGCATCCGCATAATTCGGCGCAATGCGCAGCGCCGCCAGATAGCATTCCAAAGCGCGCACCCGGTCGCCGCGTTCATCGCAGAGATTTCCCAGGTCGAAGTGCGCGAGCGCGTATTCCGGGTCAGCTTTTGTGGCCAGAACGTAGTAGCGCTCCGCCAGACTGAAATCGCGAGTGTTGAAATAAATGGTCCCCAGATTTACCAGTGCGCCCGCCGAGCCTGGATCGAGCTCGATGGCCTTGCGATAAGCCTCGATGGCTTGCGTGGGGTGAGTTCCGTTAGCTTCCAAATCCAGACCTCGCTGGAACCAGTGCTCAGCCGCCTGCCGTTGCTCGCGCTCGGCGCGAGGATTTTCCTTGGCACGGAATTCCAGCAAACGGCTCAGCTCAGCCGGATCGAAATCGAGTAAAAGTTGGCCGGATTCGGCGTCCATCGAATGGCCTTCCAGCTCCACGCGAATCTTTTTGCCGTGAGCGTACAGCTTCAGTTCGGTAAGCGGATCCTCCACTCCGCGCAGCTTCTTGATCAGCGCCTGCAGAGCGAGCCGGATCTGTCGCGGAGGAACCTTGCTATGGCGCAGCTTGATCAGCGTCCGCAACGCCAGCAACTCGCGGAACCCGTAGTTGGCGGCCGGCTGGACCAGTTTCTGCTGTTCCCAACTCTTCAGTTGCTTCTCGGAAACCTTCAGCAGACGCCGGGCCGCTTCGCGAGTAAAAGACTGACTCATTGCCGGATGTGCCACGCATGAATTTTAACAGGACTGGTATAGCGAAATCGCGGCAACGCCGGCGGCGCCGACGCGCAAGCAGTCCTCCGTGTTCGCATTGGTGATGCCTCCCAATGCCAATAGCGGCATGCGCACCGTGCGCGCCGCTTGGGCGAGAGCTTCGATTCCTAACGGCTCCATGCCGATAGCTTTGGAACGTGGCATGAATACCGGACCGAAGACCGCATAATCGGCGCCTTCGTCTTCAGCTGCCCGGACCTCATCCAGCGTATGGCAGGAGACCCCAATGAGAAACCCCGCTGGTGTGTATGCGCGCCAATCGCGCGGAGCGGGCGATCCGGCGGGTAGATGAGCGCCTCCGGCCCCCGCTGCCAGGGCCACATCGATGCGGGTATTCACCAGAATTTTCGAATGGAAGGGATTGGGAAGCGCGAGCAATTGCTCCGTGAGTGCAAAAAGCTCCAGGGCCGGGAGATCTTTTTCGCGGATCTGGATCCACTCGATACCGGCCTCCAGATTGCGTGCCACACTTTCCAGCAGACTGATGCCTGCAGGTAAGCTACGGCGATCCGTAACGTAGCACCTGATCGGACGGGGATGCATGCGTTTCTTAGTGTAAGCGCCGCTGTGCTATAAAGGGCACTGCCCTATGGAAGAACGCGCCTTTTTCCGCGAGTCCGAAACCACCAAGCCGGCAACGCTGAATTGCCCGTTTTGCCGGACCGCCGATACTTACGACCTGCGCTGGATGTTGCGAAAAAAACTTGACCAGGTGCCGCGCGGCGCCGACGAACGCGACCGGGCGCGCTTCGCGAAATTCGCCAGCTACATGGTATTGTTGGACGACAAAGCTATGTGTAAAAACATGCGCTGCCGCAAACGGTTTGACATTTCGGGCGTCAAGACCATGGCTTTTATCTAGCTTTCTTAAGAGTGTGGCTTCGGGAAACAAAATTCGCGCTGTGCTGGCCGCATGCATGGCCGTCTCCCTGCTCGCTCACCACGCAACCACAGCCGACTTCGATCTGGCAAGAAAAGTGACGATCACCGGCACCCTCACTCAAGTCGACTGGGTGAATCCACATATTGCAATGCTGGTCGATGCGAACAACGGCGGCAGCGAAACCAAGTCCTGGAGAATCGAGACCAATCCGCCGGCGTGGTTTCAAAGAATCCACCTGGAGCGGCAGAATTTCGCCAAAGCGATCGGTCAGACTGTGGTTGTAGAAGTGAATCCCGCCAGGGATGGCACTCCCTACGGTTTTCTGATGAACATCAAATTTGAAGACGGGACCAAGCTCGAAGTGGTTCCGGACCAGCCGCTTAGCCGCAGAAACCGAGCTCCCGAATAACCCAGCTATACTCGAACCAGGTGAAGTCTCTCAACATTTTTTGCCTGTTGCCGGCCATCGCCTTGCTTTCTTTCGGTCAAGCCACTCCCGAGACTTCCGTGGAGCAGACTCTCATGCAACTAGAGCGCGACTGGACCCAGGCGTCGCTAAAAAAAGACGTCGACACCTTGAACAAAATCATGGCCGACGATTGGGTCAATATCGATTTCCAGGGTAAAGTCGTGACCAAAGCCCAGACCATCGCGAACCTGAAAACCGGATTGCCGGCAACCCAGGCCGCCGGGCTCGGAGAGATGAAGGTCCGCGTCTTTGGCGACAGCGCGATCGTGACCGGCAGCGACACCGGCAAAAGCGCATCCAAAGGCAAGCAAGTCATCGAAAAATACCTGTGGACCGATGTTTTTGTCCGGCGCAATGGCCGCTGGCAGGCGGTGGCTTCGCAGTCCACTAAAGTCGCCAGGTGAGTGAAAAGCCAAGCCGTTGACATATCTTTCGTCCATTCCTCCCAATATTGCTTGACACATCCCCCGTCCAAGGTTAAGATTCCCGGCAACCGCTTGCTTTAAGTCTGGATTAAACAGAGATATTTCTGGTGTTTAATCGCGGAACGCGAGGAAGCGAGAAAGCAAATTCTCATTCAAGGAGATCCAGGGGTGATCACACAACGCTTCGCCTTTACTCTAGTTGTGGGCTTTTTTGCAGCGGTTTCCGCTAATGCTCAGGACTTCTCGAGGATCAATATCTTCGGTGGTTTTGCTGTCATGCGGCCGAGCCTGCCCGGGAATTTAAGTAAGTCGCCAACGAATAGCGCCGAAATAAAATCGGTTGGCGAGGATGTGCTGGGCACCGTACCAGGCTGGGGAGCCAGCGCAACTTTAAACTTCAATCGTATTTTCGGTGTCACTGCGGATTTTAGCGGGCTCTATAAAAGCGCCGACACAATTCTAGGCTTTAAGGTAAATGCAAGCGGCAGCTTGCACACATTTCTTTTCGGCCCTACCATCACTCTGCCGGCAAAACGGGTGAGCCCTTTCGTTCATGCCTTATTTGGCGCGGGACGCGTGTCGGCTTCGTCCGGAATACCCGGAGCCTCGTCGTTCAATGAGACGGGCTTTGCAGCCTCCGTCGGCGGCGGATTGGACATAGGCGTGAAGCGCCATTTCGCGATCAGGGTAGTCGAGGCTGATTACTTTCCTTACCGGCATACGGATGGAAATAGCTCCATGTTTAACAATATGCGCTGGAGAGCCGGAATCGTACTCCGCTGAGTCAGCCCAGCTACAAGCCAGCGGCAAGAAGCCAAGTGGGACGCACCATGTCGAGGAGTTGCACACTTTGGATATTACGCCGCTTTTTTAAACCCCCGTTTATCGGCTTCCAGCAGGGCCACTAGGTCCGATACTTCCCACAGCCGATCCGTGATGCCAGCAGCCATTGCGGGAGTGCTGCTCAAGATACGTGGATCTTGATGAAGTTGTACCGAAAGCAAGGAGCCCACTACCCAAGCGGCGGTTGACTTTAAAAGCTATTTTGGATATGTTACTAACGGCATGGTATATTTGCGCACGGGACGCTCGCAAGTAATTGATAAAACAGGGAGATTGCTTCCCTCTACGCGGCCTGTAATCGTGCTCGCAGGTTTATTCCTGGCATGCGCTGTTTCCGTCACCGCCGCCCCGCCGCAACAGCCTGCCGCGTCATCCGCGCCAGCCACCTCGCCCCAGCGCGCTTTGGTCAACCAGTACTGCATGGGTTGCCACAACGAAAAACTCAAAACGGCTGGCCTCGAACTCAATTCCGCGAACATCGATCACGTCGAGCAGAACCCGGACGTATGGGAAAAAGTGCTGCGCAAGGTTCGCGCCCGTTACATGCCGCCCTATGGCCTTCCGCGTCCGGACGAGAAGACCTACGAAAGCTTCACTTCTTATCTAGAAACTTCACTCGACCGTGCGGCCGCCGCGAAGCCCAATCCCGGCCGCACCGAAACCCTGCGCCGGCTGAACCGGACCGAGTATCAAAACGCGATCCGCGATTTGCTTTCACTCGATGTCGATGTCACGGGCCTTCTCCCTAGCGATGATTCGAGCTACGGCTTCGACAATATAACGGTCGGCACCTTGTCGCCGACATTACTCGAAAGATACCTGGCAGCAGCGCAAAAGATCAGCCGCCTGGCGATCGGCGGATCGATTAAATCTCCCGGTGGCGATACCATCATGGTCCCCTCAGATCGCACCCAGGAGGATCACTTCGACGGCTTGCCTTTTGGAACGCGCGGGGGAACCGTGGTTCACTATACCTTCCCGCTCGATGCCGAATACGGAATCCAGCTTCGCCTCGCCCGGGATCGCAACGAGCGGGTCGAAGGCTTGTCGGCGCCCGATCAGGTGGAATTGACCTTGGATGGCGAGCGCGTCCAATTGTTTAAGGTCGCGCCCCCACCGAATGGGCAAGATCACAGCAATGTCGACAAGGATCTCAACGTCAGGATTCAGGTGAAGGCCGGTCCCCACGATATTGGGGTTGCCTTCCCTAAAAAGACTTCCGCTCTGCTCGAAACCGAGCGCCAGCCCTACATGGCGCACTTCAATCTGGACCGGCATCCCCGTCAGCAGCCCGCGCTCTATTCGGTTTCAATTGTTGGACCTTATAGTGCGAATGGAGCCGGAGACACCCCCAGTCGCCGCCGGATTTTCGTGTGCCACCCAGCGAAGCCGTCTGAAGAAGAGCCCTGCGCCAAGCGGATTCTGTCGACCTTCGCGCGCCGCGCCTATCGCCGTCCGCCCACCGACGCCGAAGTTGACGTTGCGCTCAAGTTCTACAAAGATGCCCGGGCAGAAGGCGCATTTGAAACCGGCATTGAAATGGCGCTTCGGGCGTTACTGGTCAGTCCGGAATTTCTGTTCCAGATTGAGCAGGAGCCGCCCAATACAGCTCCGAATACAGCCTATCGCCTGAGTGACCTCGAAATCGCCTCGCGGTTATCGTTCTTCCTGTGGAGCAGCATCCCCGATGACCAGTTGCTGGACGTGGCCGTGGCCGGGAAGCTCAAAGACCCACAAATGATGGCCCAGCAAGTGCGCCGAATGTTGGCCGACCCCCGCTCGGAAGCCTTGGTCAATAGCTTCGCGGATCAGTGGCTTTATCTGCGCAACTTGGCAACCACGATTCCCGACGCACGCCTGTTCCCCGATTTCGACGACAACCTGCGGCAGGCCCTGCGTCGCGAGACCCAGCTATTTTTTGCGAGTGTCATGCGTGAGGACCGGAACGTTCTCGATTTATTGAGCGCCAAATACACCTACGTGAATGAACGGCTCGCGAAGCACTACGGTATCCCGAACGTGTACGGGAGCCAATTCCGCCGCGTTGCGTTCGACAATGACAGTGTGCGCGGAGGATTGCTCAGCCAGGGAAGCATCCTGACCGTAACCTCCTATCCCGATCGCACCTCGCCCGTCATTCGCGGCAAGTGGATTTTAACCAATATTGTCGGCGCCCCTCCTCCGCCACCTCCGCCAAATGTGCCGCCGCTGAAGGACAATGCCACTACCGGTAAGATCCTGACGATGCGGGAAAGAATGGCGCAACATCGTGCCAATCAGCCCTGCGCCGGGTGCCACAAGCTGATGGACCCCGTGGGATTCATGCTGGAGAATTTCGATGCTGTCGGCCGCTTCAGAACCGCCGAGGATGGCGTTGCCATCGACGCGTCCGGCAATCTGCCCGACGGGCTCAATTTCGTGGGAGAATCGGGACTACAGAAAGCCGTATTGAACCGGCCAGAACTGTTTGTGTCGACCACCACCGAAAAGTTGCTTACTTATGCACTCGGCCGCGGGCTGGATTATTACGACGCCCCCGCCGTGCGGAAAATTGTGCGCGACGCTCACAACAACGACTTCCGTTTCTCATCGCTCATCGTAGGGATTGTAAACAGCACGCCATTTCAAATGAGGAGATCGCAATGATCATCACCAAGAAGGCTTTGCAACGCCGGACGTTTTTGCGCGGCATGGGGGCGGTGGTTGCACTCCCGCTTTTGGATGCCATGATTCCTGCGCTTTCGCGCGGAGCCAGCGCCGCGACTCCCGTGCGCCGCCTGGGCTTTGTCTACATCCCGATGGGGTCGAACATCAAGCAATGGACTCCTGCGGCCGAAGGCAGAATCACCGAACTGTCGCCAACGTTGAAAGCCCTCACACCCTTTATCGATCAAACCACGGTGCTGAGCGGTCTCGAGCTCAAGAACGCGTACTCTCCCGGCAATCACGCCACCGCCAATGCCTCTTTCCTCAGCGCCGCCAAAGCAAAGATGACCGAAGGAAGCGACTACGAATTGGCCACCACGGTGGACCAGATCGCCGCCAAGCGCTTAGGCCAGGACACCCGTCTGCCGTCGCTCGAGCTCGCCATGGATCTGTTGACTCCCGTCGGCAACTGCGACAACGGCTACGCCTGCGTTTACCAGAACAATCTCTCCTGGTCGACGCCCACCACCCCGCTGCCCGCAGAAGCGCAACCCCGCATCGTCTTTGAACGCTTGTTCGGCGACGGCGGTAGCGCCGACGACCGCCGCGCAGAACTGCGCAAGAACGGAAGCATTCTCGATTGGGTAAACGACGATATGGCGCGCCTGCAAAAGAAGCTCGGCGCATCCGACCGCACCAAGGTGAGCAACTACCTCGATACCGTTCGCGAACTGGAGCGCCGCATCCAGAAAGCCGAGCAGCAAACCGCCGAATCCACTCTGCCCGACCTCGAACGTCCGGTCGGCGTCCCTGCGGCCTATGGCGATCACGCCAAGCTGATGTTCGATCTGCAGGTGCTTGCTCTCCAAGCCGACGTAACCCGCGTCATCACCTTCCAGTTAGCGCGCGAAACCAGCACACGTACTTATCCCGAGATCGGTGTTCCCGAGGCGCATCATCCCACCTCGCACCACACCAACATTCCAGAGAAGCTGACGAAACTGGCGATGATCAACGCCTATCATGTGTCGCTCTTCTCCTACTATCTCGACAAGCTGAAAGCGACGCCCGATGGCGACGGTTCGCTGCTCGATCATTCGATGATTCTCTACGGCAGCGGCATGGGCAATCCCGACGTTCACGATCACGTCAACCTCCCCATCGTTTTAGTCGGTGGCGGAGCAGGGAAGCACCAGGGCGGCCGCCACATCAAGTACGCCGAGGCCACTCCGCTCGCCAATCTTCACCTGACGCTGCTGGAGAAAATAGGCGTCCATCAAGATACTTTTGCCGACAGCAAGGGACGCGTAGACGAGTTGTTGTCGGTTTAATTAAGCGCTTCTTTACCTTTTCGTCTGCTGTTCGCTGCCACCCGATGGCCGCGCGCTCTTGTCACTGTTGTGTCGGAATGTTCGGCTGAACACAACCACCCTGGTGGATTCCAACCGCTCCGGCATTTCTAGTCTTTAGACGCCTATTTGCATAATCAACATCTTGCGGCGTGGTAAATCAAGTGCATCGCTAAACGCCCAGGTTTCGTGTATTCCGGGAGCGATCAATCGATGATGCCCTTTATCAGCAAACGTTGGTTCTCAGCTTCGCTTGCATGGGTTCTGCTAACCCCCCACTCTGTAATGCAAGCTCAATCGTTCCCTTCGCAGCGCTCCATGCAAGATCGGCAGGATCCATTGGAGGATCTGGTTGCGCCCGTCGCGCTCTATCCCGATCCCCTGTTGAGCCAGGTACTTGCCGCCGCCACTTATCCGCTTGAAATCGTAGAAGCCCAGCAATGGCTTCAAGGAAATAGAAACCTGCAAGGACAGCGCCTGATCGAAGCCGCCAAGCAGCAGAACTGGGATCCGAGCGTCCAGCTTCTGGTAGCGTTTCCCGACGTGCTCGCACTCTGCAGCCGCGATGTTCGCTGGACCACCAGCTTGGGCAACGCGTTCTTAACCCAGCAGGCCGATGTCATGGACGCGATCCAGAGATTGCGAGCGCGGGCCACTCAAAATGGCCGTCTGGCGACTACGCCCCAGCAGATCGTCTCGACCGAAACCGAAGACAATCAATCGGCGATCCAGATTCAGCCCGCCGATCCGCAAGTCATTTATCCTCCGCTTTATAATCCATCGGAAGTATGGGACTCATCGGCCCCCGGCGATTACCGGAACTCCGCATATTCGCAGGGCGGATATCAATCGGGTTCCAGATTCGGCTCCGGCGCCAATCTCGGCGGATTATTTTCCGGATTACTCGGCGGCGCCGGCTCTCTCGAAAACTCGCTGGGCGGAGGACTTCTCGGAGGATTAGGAGGATGGGGATGGATTCTCAACTGGTTTACCCACTCTCTCTCTCTGAACGATTTGTTCTTCAATGGCTTGGGATTTAACAATTCCGGCGGCGGCTATCGGTCCAATGGCGGCTTCAACGGGGCGTCGGTATGGGCCCACGATCCTGTTCATCGCCGCGGTATTCCCTATGCGAACGGGTTTCGCGCCGCCGGTTATCGCGGAGCGGATCTCAACGCAGGTTCGGGTTACCGGCGTTTTAGCGGCGCAAGCTTTCGCTCTCCCGGTTTTGCGGATTCAGGCCGGGGCCGCGCAGGCAACTGGGCTTCGGAAGGATGGCATCGTTTCGAGGGAGGCGGCACCGGGTCGAGTCCCTTTTCATCCGCGGGGGCGCGTGGATTCCAACGCCCCAACCGCATGATGGGAAGCTACGATCGCGGAGGGGAGCCCTACCGGTCAGGTTTCGCATCCAATGGCGGTCGTCCGGAAGACTTCCGCCGGTCGAGCGCCGCGGCCTCTCCACAGACGGCGTCGAATTTTCGAAACGCCAATCCCTTCGGGCGCTCTATGGAGCGGCCGTCTCGCTTCGAAGCGCCGCGGACGTCGTCGCAGCATTTCTCTTTCAAGCCCCTGCGGTCGGAGCCGCATTTTTCTGCGCCACGCTTTTCGTCATCGCATTCCTCGGCTCCCCGTGGATCTCCCCACTTTTCCCAGCCGCATCGCTCTTCGGGGGGAGGACATTCAGGTAAGAGCCGTCACAAGCACTAAGCTTTAATCTGCACCATTCCAGCGCCGCCCCCCTGTGTTCTTATGACGGATCTCAAAATCGAAAATAACCTCGACGCCACCCGGTTTGAAGTTCTGGTGAACGGCAAGCTGGCGCAGCTCGATTATCGAGTGGAGCAGGATACGATTTTCCTGCTCTACGTGGAGGTTCCCGCGGCGGAAGAGGGACAAGGCATCGCCGGCAGCCTGGCGAAGACTGCGCTCGAATTTGCGCGCGAGCGGGGGCTGAAGGTTGTGCCCCAATGTCCATTCATCGCGGCGTATATGCGCAAGCACGCGGCTTTATAGCGCTCCGCGAACAAAAAAACTGGCCTGAGCGATTTTCGCGTCCAGGCCAGCCATGGTGAATTCAAATTACGCCGAGCGTTACCTGAGGGCCAGGGGTACGCCAATCTCCACGCCAATAACGTCGCCGGAGATCACAAGTTCGACGCGCCGGTTCTGTTGCCGGCCTGCTGCAGTATCATTCGTGGCGATCGGCTGAGTCTTGCCGAAGCCCTTCGTAGTCACTGCGTCCTGCTGCATTCCTTGCCGGGTCAGGTAATCGCGCACTGCAAAACCGCGCTGCTCCGAGAGATTCTGGTTGTAGCTATCGCCGCCCACATTATCGGTATGGCCTTCGACCGCCAACCGCAGACCCGGATGTCCCGAGACAATACCAGCCACCTTGGCCAGCTTTTCCCGAGCCTGGGGACGCAACGAAAACTTGGCGGTATCAAATAGCACATCCGACAGGTTCACGATCAAGCCCCGCGCCGTGTCGCGAGTTTGCAGAATTGCGTTGAATTGCAGCAATAGCTTGGCTCGCAATTCAATCTTTTCCGCCTCGGCCTGCGCTTTATCGCGCGCAGCCCGGTCCAGGGCGCTCTGGGCGGCAGCCATCTTCGCGTCATTTTCCTGTTTCAAACGATCCGCTTCGGACTGCGCCGACGCCCTTTGCATGTCCAGTTCGCGTTTTAAGCGATCTGCTTCCGATTGTGCGCTCGCCCGCTGCGCATCATTTTCCCGTTTCAAACGATCGGTTTCCGACTGCGAGGCTGCGATTTTGGCGTCATTATCGCGCCGTAAACGCTCTGCCTCCGCCCGGGCGGCCGCCGCTTGCGCATCCGTGCTCCGCCTTACCCGCTCGGCTTCGCCTTCGGCACGCAACCGCGCCTCTATCGCCTCTCGCTTCACGCGGTCGGTTTCCGATGCCGCAGCCGCACGTTGCGTCTCGGCCAGCGCTTCCCGGTCCGCACCCGCCTGGCGTTCGGCGGCCAGGATATCATCGTCCTGGCGCTTCACGGCTATGGCGCGTGCGTCTTCAGCCGTCTGCACCGCCTGCCGCGCTGTCATGATCATGGGCTTCGATCCGGCATTGCGGGCGCGGTAGATTTCTGCCTGCTTCAGGTCGCCCTCGGCTTTGTGAAAAGTTTCGGTGGCATAACGATCCGCCCCGCTGGTGCGCGCAATCTGAATCGCGTTGCGCGCTTCATAGAGTTCAAGCGGCATCTTGCGATTAACCCGCAGGTCGAGCACATTCGCCAGATGTTCATATTGACCGCGCTCGAGCAGTTCGAATTTGGCGTCGATCAATTCGATTTTCCCCACCGTATCGGGGCGAACCACGTTCTCCATCACCACCACGTCGCTGGGGCGGGACACCGCGAAATAGGGCTCGGCCGTAACAATCAGCCCGAACGCCTGCAATTCGGTAGTCACATCCAGCTTGCCGCTGGTTCCGTTGCGCAGGATTTCGCCCAAATTCGACGTGCGTCCTTCCGGCGTGACGGCCCATAAGACGTAAGTGAGATACTCGGCACCAAACTGGCTGGCGTCCTGAAGATTACGAAATTCAACCTCAATTTCGATGTATCCTTTTTTGCCCTCGACTTTAGCCTCGCCGTGAGCCGCCGGCATCAGCGGAGTGCCGCCGAAGTCGATCTTAGTAGCCCCGCTGCGATTCCGGTAGCTGATCGACTTAGTCGTCCTCTCAGTCACCGTGACGCGATAGATCGGAGTAAGTCCCGCAGCCGTCCGGTTGGCGTTTTCTTTTCGTTCCTGCGCCGGGGTTTGCGCCGATAGAACTCCGCACACCACCAGGGATGCGGCGATAAGTTGTTTCATGATAGTTTCCTTGTGGTGCGTTTGTGGCGCCAATTACCGACCCGAATGTTGTTCTTCCCGCGCCGAGTAGCGGTTAAGCATTGCAATCAACTTCGCGGCTGCCGGAGGAACGCGCCTGCGGCTGCTGATAATCGCGCGGTTCTCTAATTTGGATCCGTAAAGGTTCGCGTTATCGTCCAGGTCCTGCCGCAAGGTGGCTCCTTCGAGAGCCACACCGGCGAAAAGTCCCTGCGAACGCGACCACGAAAGTATATCCGCGTGCATCTGGAGATCGGTCTGTGCCGTTGCCGTTCGTCCCACCGGTCCGGCCGCGACCGAACCCTCCGCGCCTAACGTGAACTTGCTCGACAGCAGTTTATCGGCTCCACGCTCGTTCATCACTAGCAGGATCAAATCCGTCGAAGATCCGCCAATCTGAAATCCGACGCTGCCGCCTTCGATGCGAACAGTGCCCGGCGCGGACCAACCCGGTCCAACCTTGCTCCTGCAGGAAAGATACCCCTTCCCATATTTGCCGCCTACGATGAAAGCCCCCGTCTTTAAGTCGGGCACGATCACAATGCAGTGAGCATGCTCCAGAAGTTCCTGCGGAATACCCTTATCGGGCGCTCCCATCACCTCTGAAAACACCGCTGCGGCTTCATTTAATCGCTTGGATGGCTCGTTATCTTTGGCCAGGAGCGGAGTAATCGCCACGGCTGCTATGAGAAGTAGTTTCATTTCGTCACCTGTTTTCTGTCGTGAAGGATAATCATGACAGTGTTGTTAAATGCACGCGCCGCACCGCTGCCCGGAAGCGTTGCATCTGTTCGGCTGAACTCGTTTTAGGATTAGAAAACCGCGAAAACCGGCCTAAATGGTTTAACCAAGTGTGGTCATATGACCGTCTGCGGTCAGGTTTTCTTAAGCCGCTTCGGCCTGCAACGGCTCGCTGTCATCGCCTTTGACTTTTTCCCGATCCGCGCGCTCCTGGCAGGGGATGCACCGGGCCGCCCACGGCACCGCGGCCAGCCGCTTCAGGCTGATCTCTTCTTCACAGTCGATGCAGGCCCCGAAGGCGCCATCGTCCATGCGGCGCAGCGCCGCTCGGGTATCGCGCAGGCCAACCGATTCGCGCGCCAGGGTTCCCAGCGCCAGCTCACGCTCAACGGCGTGCTGGATTTGATCGAGCGCATCCGCACTGGTCTCAATCGCAGCCGCTTCGCGGTTGCGGATGAGTCCCTCCAATTCGCTCTGCCGGGAGAGCAGCGTGGTCTGGAACTTTTTCAACTCAAGCTTTGTCATCATGCGTCTCGTTATCGGTTCATTTTAATCGCGGTAACAGCGCGATCATTGCCTCAGGGTGGCGCCAAAAAAGATTTGCGGTCCCCATCAACTTCATTTGCTAGCGGCCGTTTCCGGCTGCATTTGTTCCAGTTGCGTCCGTTCTTCCAATACCTTGGCCCACTCGTCACCGGTTTTTTTGCTAGCCGGAGAGGCGGGCGGCCTCCGGTCCTTGTAATAAACCAGGATATTGTCGCGCAGATCCGCCGAAACTTTCGCGAACTTATGCTCCGCCAGTTTGTCGAGCAGCTTGTCGTAAGCCAGATCGGCGCCCAGGTATTGTCCCGCTAACGTCGGGCTGCCGGTATCGAAATTTTCGTTCACGATCTGAAGGTTCCCGGTGTCGACTTTCGCCAGCAGCCCGCGGTAGTTGTCGATGGTCGCGTTAAAACTGGCCATAAACATTTTTTCCACTTCCGGAGTCGGCGCGCGGAATTTAAGCCCCTTGAACGGACCCGACTTGGGAACCACCCGCAACACCCACGCCAACAGGCGCGTGCGAAATCCCGGCCTCTGATAGTCCTTCCCGAAATCTTTTTCGTAGCTTGACCGCGAAAGGTTGAATAGGAATTTCTTTTTTGTAATCCCGGGTATCTCTTTAATGAACGTGTCTTTTTTCAGCTGCCACGCCACTTTCGTCATTCCCGGAAGTACCGAGCTAGTGGTATACCGGTAAGTTCCGAGCGCCAGGTCCAGGCTTTTGAAGAGATCCTTCATTTCAAGGGCATAGGTATCGAGAAAAGCCCGCTCCAGCACCGGTTTGCTGACCTTGAAGCCGACAAAGGCCCGGTAACTCCCCGGCGCATAGCGCCCCTGCGCCACCTGCAGCACGTCGAAGCCGAACTCGGTACGGACGTGCGACAGCGGATTGTCCCAATAGGTCACGGTCTGCCCGAACTCGCTCCGCAGCTCCGGATAAAGCACCGGCACCGCTACGTTGGTTCCCAGCCGATGCCCGTTGTTATCGGCGGCGTAATGGGCGAGCGCGCCCAACGCAAAAGCATACTCGTTCAGGTCCTGCGATTCACGGATGAGCGCCGCGACGAAATCGCCACTGCGGACATAATGCGTCAAATCACTGAACAGCTTGCTGCTGAAGGGATAATAGCCCATGTCCTGAATAATGCAGCCGCCATAAACGTAGGCGTGGGCCTGCTCCAGTTCCTCCGCAGTCGCCATCGGGAAGCGCTTCGCGAGCAGCTTCTGAATCGAACCTTCCCACAGAGAATCCACAATGGCTTCGTGCGTCAGTACCGAGTAGCCGTAGAACACCGAAGTGGAAAGCAGGAAAAGAGCGGTGAGGCGGGCGGCGAAGCCGGCAGCCCGCCCGAGCCACGACGGCACACGGATCGGCAGTAGGGGTGGGGGCATACTCATCTATCGGCCAAATCCAACCTCGGCGCCAGTGGCGGCCACCACTTCCCCGGTTTTGTATTTGACATCCTGCGAAATCATGGTGTGCGTCCCCAGAAACCGCACCTCGGCAGTCGACTCCGAGGAAGTCTGCAACCACATCCCGGCGACATCGCCATAGATCAATACAATGCGCGAGTCGCGGAGCCACCAGGAGGGCGCCCTCCCCGGTTCCCCTTCGGTGCGGCGCAGCAGATAAGTAGTGGCATCCACCCAGATCTTACCGCGCAGCAGAATTTTGTCTTTGCGGCGTGGGATCATCTCCAGCACATAGCAGGGATGGCCTTCCCATACTTGTTCCCCGGCCCAGCGGAATTCATAGTTGGCCGGCGACATGTCCGTCGATCCGTAGTTCTTCACAATGGCGGTTTCATGCTCCAGCATCTGGCGCACAATCCGTTCCCCTAGCCCCATGCCGGTAGCTTCGCGGATCACAAATTGTTTGGCATCCGGAGGAATGAAGCTCAACTCCGCAATTACCTCCGACCGCGGAGTCTGCTGTTCCTTGCCGATTAATTTATAGTTTCGCGTCACGGTGTAAGGACGAAGGCGGGCCCGGTTCTCCAAGCGGGCTTGCGCCATGCGCGTAATCACGTTTTCCACGCTCGGCAGCCCGTCTGCTGCGCAGGCCATCCCCGGCGCCAATGCGAGTAGAGAAAGCCAGGACACAACGAAAGGCGATTTTCGAGTCTCCCTCACATCCATCCGTTCTCCATAATTATTGATTCGCTTTCTCCGCGAAGGCCGATTGACGCTGCTCGACTCGACTCTCTCGGGCGCACACCAAATTTAGACTACCGGACGCCGGCCTTGAATTATACCAATAAGGATTACGACCAGCGCGACCACCAATAGAATGTGGATGAACCCCGACATGGTATAGGAAGTAACCAATCCCAATGCCCATAAGACCAACAGAATCACAGCTATTGTCCACAGCATTTTTTTCTTGAGCTCCTTAACTCGGCGTGAGCAGGTGCACGCGTATGGCCGTTGAACGTTCTGGGTTTTTCGTCAGGCCCGCAACCCGCCCTCGCCATCTCGCGCCAAGTTAGGAATCTGCTGGATTTAATGCGCGTGGAGCGCCTTTTCGGCGGTGTCCGCCAAAGGTCATGTGACTAAATACGGTCAATCAAATTCGGAAGAAACTACGTCCCCGCGCCGCCCTGCCAGCTACTTCCATCACCGCTTGCGGCGCAGGATCTTTTTCTTGATGTCAGGCCAGAACTCCGACCCCATATTGGCCAGTAAATCGAACCCGATTTGGGTAGTGCCCTGCTCGAAGCCCAGCGCGACCGTATTGACCCGGTCGGGATACCACTCATTCGATAGAAATGTCGCGCCATAAGCGCTTCCGAACCGCCAGGTGGCGAAAGTCTCGGCGCCCGCATCGGTGCGCGAAAAAATGGTCCCGTGGAACGCATGCTTGGTCCTGGGCCAGAATCCGCGCTCGCTCGAGCGATAATATCGCGGGTCCTGGTGCAACGTGGTGTCCAGTCCAAAACCCATCAGGTTACGAAGACCGGCGTAGGCCAAGGTCGACCCCAGGCGTTTGCCGTAACCTAATCCGCCCTGTCCCCACTCCCTCGGGAAATCTAGTTCCTGGAGCACCCCCACATATGCGGCCGAGCCTACGAGCGCGGCCGGACCATAAGCGCTGACCGCATGAAACCGCAGTTTACTCTGCCAACTTGCAGGATCCGGCTCCTGGGCAGCGCCCCCGCCGCAAAAAAAAGCGCTTACCGCGACCATCGCCAGCAACTGTCCCCGCCCCCAGCCTACGCTTCGTGCGTAGTTCCTATACATGGCTCTATGATATGCACGAGAGAGACCAACTGTGGGGTTCCCCCCTCGTAAGCTTGGTTCCACACGTGCCTGCATAAATTATCTGGAGTTTGAAAATGATAATGCGCAAAACAGTAAATGGTGCAGTCTCCGCCTTCTTATTCTTGGGAACGATATTATCCGTTTCCGCTCAGCATGACGGGCAGGGGAAGCAGGACGATAAGCAGGGTCAGTCCGACCGATCGCATGGCAGGCCCGACCAGAGCGCCCCGCAACAACCGGAGCGTGCTCGAGAGCCCCAGCAGCCCCAGCGCGCCGAGCAGCCTCCGCAGCAACCCCAGCAGCCCCAGCGCACCCAGCAGCCCCAGCAAGAGCAGCGTGCCCAGGATCGCCAGCAACCACAGCAACCGCAGCCGCAGCGCGCTGAGCAGCCCCAAACACAGCAGCGAACCCAGGATCGCCAGCAACAACCACCGTCCCAGCGCGCTCAACAGCCCCAGCAGCAACCACAGCCTCAGCAACAACAGCGCGCCCAAGATCGCCAGCAAGAGCAACAGCAACAGCAACAGTCCCAGCGCGCTCAACAGTCCCGGCAACAGCAGCAGCAATCACAGCAGTCCCAGCGCTCTCAGCAGGCCCAGCAGCAGCAACCACAGCCTCAGCAACAGCAGCGCGCGCAAGATCGTCAGCCGCAGCTGCAACAACAGTCCGGGCAGCAGCCGCAACAGCAGCGCTCGCAGCAGCAGGCGCGATCCTGGCAGCAACAGCGCGGATGGCTACAGCAGGGTGGCTGGCAGGGACACGACAGCTTCCAGCAGGATCGGGCCCAGCACTGGTCGAGTGACCATCGCACCTGGGGTCAGCGCGGCGGGTACGGCGGTTATTACGTTCCCCAGAACACCTTCAGCCTCTATTTCGGCCCCGACCACTTCTTCCGCCTCCGCAGCCGGCCGGTCATGTATTTGGGATATCCGCGCTTCGAATACGGCGGCTATTCATTCCTGCTGGTCGACCCGTGGCCGGAATACTGGTCCGCTAACTGGTATGCCTCAGACGACGTTTATGTCGATTACGACTACGATGGCTACTACCTTTTCGATCGTAACGATCCGCAAGTAAGGCTGGCGGTAACGATTGCCCTCTAGTTTCTCGAAGACAACCCTCACATAGATCGCAGCTTCTGGTATTCAACAGCAGTACCTGGATCTACTGCCATGACCGCAGCGCGCCATATGCTTCCAACCAAAAAAGAACGGAACTCTTGGGGATTTTAGGCGATTTCGGCCGCCGATGTCTTCGTTGTGGCACCTCTTGTCAATGCGGTGAGATGGTGTATCTTGATAGCCAGTGAAAACTTACCAGCAGGGAGGGTCCATACCTGGACCCTGTAACCGTCCAGCATTCAATTCGAAGGGCCGCAGACGGCGAAGCGGATTCACTTGTGCCGACTGGGTCGCAGAGTACGGAAGCGGCCAAGCCAAATGCGCAGTCGAGCGGCTGAAAAAACTAGGTTGCACCGGTGTTTAATCCAACTCGTGAACTGATTCTCAATCCGACGTTTTGGGGATGCCTCGCGGCGTTTCTCATACTCATCTGGCAGTTCGCCCGGCTCCGCGGCGATCCCGCCGGCGTGGTGCCAGCCGGCGCCGCAATCCGAAAATTTCTGACCGGACCCGCACCGCTTGCGGTTTTCATATTTGCCGCCATTGCTCGCGCCGGATTTGCAGTGTATATGGCCTATGTAGCTCCATTGGATATTATGCAGGACTTTGCGTCAGCGCGGCAGCTCCTGCAAGGAGACTCCGCATATCCATCCGACATGAAGGCGATAATCTGGGATTCTCTGGAACGCAATCCGCCAGCCCTTTCTCTAGGGCGCTGGATTCCCAGCCTCCGTCAAAAGGAAGTATGGGAGACCCATTCATTCTTATCGATTCAGGCACATCCCCCGTTGTTATTGATCCTTGCGGTGCCGATAGCGGCCCTGTTAGGCCCCCACGCAACTGCACTTTTCGTCGACCTGCTGTCGCTTGCTGGATTAGGCCTGGTCCTGCTCTTGATTTTAAAAAGTGGCGCGTTTCATTTGACGCCACGTTCGGCGGCGCTCGTCTTCGCTTTCTTGATTGCTTGGGAGCCTACAATAAGCCTGCTGCGCCAAGGTCAGTCGGGTTTGCTGATCTCTCCGCTGATAGTCCTGGCGTGGTTTCTTCTGCGGCGCGGGCATCCTTGGCTCGCCGGCATCCCCATAGGGGTGGCCACCTGTCTGAAGCTCTATCCTGGCCTTCTCCTCGTTTACCTGCTGTTCTATCACCGGCGAGCGCTAGCGACAGCATTGGTCACCATATTGATCGCCTTCGTTACGCCGGTACCTTTTGTCGGCTGGCGGATTTACTCGGAATACTATAGCGCGGCTGGCGCTATCGCGAAAATATACGGCAGCCATCCCATTAATCTCTCTCTGCTGGCGTTGTTTACAAAAAACGGCTTGCCGATGAGCGGAGTTCTGGTCGCGTTGCTGGGTTTGGCGTCCGTCGCCGCCACAATCTTGTACCTCCGAAGCAGGCCTGATCCCGTATTCGGCGAAGGGTTCGACCTGGAGTACTCGCTCTTCGTCATCTTTATGGTTTTACTTTCCCCTATTGCTTGGGATCACTACCTGGTGATCCTTATTCTGCCCATTGTCGTGCTGGGGCGCCAAGTGCTGAGCAACCGGCCGTGTTGGACAAACTTGTTTGGATTCGGTCTTCTTATGTTGTTCTTGTCGATCCCGGTACTGACATTTGTTTTTCCCTTTTCCGACAAGGTTTCCCCAGAGGCGGTTAATATTCGGACGGTATCCATTCCTTCGCTCTTACTCATCGCACTCGCGCTGTGGATCGCTAGACTACGAGTGACTGCCAATGCGCGCTCAGCCTTAGACAAGCCGTCTTACCGTAGAACGTCGGCAGGTTTTTAGACACGTCGATATCTGCAAAATGCCTCATCCAACTTCAGCAGTTGCCAGCGAAACCACGGCCTGCTTCGTTCCTTGAGCGGAGAGTGGTAATTCTTGCTACCGGCGTGGTTAGAGATCGTTGCGCGAGATGCCCAGTTTTTTCATCATGGCGTTCAAGGTTGTCCGCGGCATGCCCAGGCGCGTGGCCGCGGCGCTGATCACGCCGCCGGTTTCGCGGAAGATGCGCAGAATGTGATCCCGCTCTACGTCTTCAAGGGTGGAACTGCCGCCTGCTTCGGGGGCGTCGGCCTGCAATTCCGCCAGGGGCGCGCGCAGGTTGGGTCCACGCGAGAGAATCACCGACCTTTCGATGAAGTTCTCGAGCTCGCGGACATTCCCCGGCCAGGACCAGTTCACCAGCGCCTTCATCGTCTCCGACGGAATCTTATCGATATTCCGATCCATCTTTTCGGCGTATTTTTTAGTGAAGTGCCGCGCCAAAATCGGAATATCCTCGGCATGGTCGCGCAAGGGAGGCGTAATGATCGGAAACACCTTCAGCCGGTAGTAGAGATCGCTGCGAAAGAGTTTATCCCCCATCATCTGGGTTAAATTGCGGTTGGTAGCCGCCACCAGCCGCACGTCGATAGGGATGGTGCGCGTCCCGCCCAGCCGTTCAAAGGACTTCTCCTGCAGAGCGCGCAGCAACTTGGGCTGCAGGTCCAGGGGAATGTCGCCGACTTCGTCGAGGAACAAGGTTCCGCGATGCGCCATCTCGAAGCGGCCGATCTTTTGCCCCAGGGCGCCGGTGAAGGCTCCGCGTTCATAGCCGAACAACTCGCTTTCGAGCAGTCCGGTCGGAATCGCCGCGCAATTCAAGCTGATGAATGGCATATTCCGCCGCGGACTCAGCCGGTGGATCGCGCGCGCCACCAATTCCTTGCCGGTTCCGGTTTCGCCCAGTATCAATACCGTGGCATCGGTCGGCGCCACTACCTCCACCTGCCCCATTACCCGCTTCAGCGCCGTGCTGGTGCCCACGATTTCCTCGAAGTCATGGGTAATTTCGGCCGTATCCCCGTCGAGATTCTCCTGCCGGTTGCGATCCCGCAGATCGGTCACGAAGGTGATCCAGCGGAAGGGGGACAGTTTCAAAACCGCAGTCGCCACCAGCACGGGCACCCGGGTTCCGTCTTTCCTGATCAATTCTTTTTCAAAAGGAGTACAAGCGCCGAAGCGCAAGCCCTCTTCGTGCGCGAATTCGTCCAGTGCCACATATTCTTTCGGCGTAAGATCGGACCAGACCAAACGCCCCGCCGCCAGATCCTCGCGGCTGTAACCCAGCAGGTCGAGAAAGGCATCGTTGGCCTCGGGAATTCGCTCAAACTCACCCGAAACAATTCCTGCGATGGCTGCTTCGGCAGGCAGCGGATGGAGACGCGAGCGGCTGCGCCGCAGCTTCTCATCTTTCTCGTGACGGTCGCTAAAGTCGCGGACCACTCGGGCGAAGCCCTGTAAATCGCCATTGTCGTCGCGGAGGGCCATGGTGATCACGTTCGCCCAGAATCGCGTGCCGTCCTTTTTCACCTGCCAGCTTTCGTTCCCGAAATGTCCCGCCGAGGCGGCGCGCTGCAATTCATCGTCCAGCTTTAACCGGAGATTATCCTCGTCGGCGCAGAGCAGCGACATAGAGTGCCCGGCAGCGTCGTCGCTGGTATAACCGTAAATCCGCTCCGCGCCTGCGTACCAGGAGACAATGTGTCCATCCTGGTCCAACAGGTAGAGGCCATAATCCTGCACCCAGGACGGTATGTCGGTCAGCGCAGGGTCGGGTTCGGTCACCCGGGTCGCGTCGCGCAGCACCAAGAGGTGGCGCACTGGCAACACATTCCTTTTGGCGGTGTATTCGACCTCGCGGGGGTTTCCCTCCGCATCCAGCAGTTGGAGCGTCCCGGCCTGCTCGCCTGCTTCCAAAAACGACTGCCAGCGCTCGGAAATAATCGGCTTTATTTCGGGCACCGCGAAATCATCCAAACTGCGCCCAATGATTTTTTCGCGCGGCAGTCTCAGCAGCTTACTGGCGCCGATGCTTGCCTCGCGATATTGGCGATCGTCGTCCGCAATCAATATCGGCGCGGAAGGATGGAACACCACTGCCCGCAGCAATAGCTCGAGTTCCTTCGGACCATGTTCCGCGAGCCAGCGGCTGGTTTGTGGTTGAGAGGCCGTGGAGTTCAGAACATTTCTCCTTGCCCGATCCGGGAGGCCGGCGGCCTGGAGAACACGGGGAGCATGTTCTGCAAACTGTGGGAAGCCAAGAACGGCAGTAAAAACCCAGCATATCATCATGCGTGCATCCTTTCGAAGATATTTATTTGCGACCGTATATGGTCAACGGGTTTATTATACCGGGTAGTCCCGATACGTAACTCTTTTCTAACACAGGTGTTATCCGTGAAACGAGTTTGGTAGAGCCGACCATTTCTGAGGTCAAAAACAGCACCCGCCGGGGCTGCTGCAGGCCTGACGTCTTAATTTTTCCCGACCTTCGGCGGTCATCGCGACCATACCAGGTCGCGAATTCACCGGATGATATTCCGCTAAAATAACCAGCGCATTGTTGCCGTTAAATCCAGCGAACTAAAGGCGCAAACAGCGACTCGCCGCACCGTTCGCGGATCGGACCCGGTCCTGCTTTTCCCACAGCGCCGCCTCTCCCCGCAGAGTGGGTGATTAGAGCCAGAAAAGGACAATCCAAGCCGCCTCGATCACCGCAGGCGGGAGGTCTCGGCTCGAATTTCTCTGCATTCTCGTTAACCTGGTGATTCACGATTTCACCGCGGCCCCGGGTACAATTTATCTCGATGGCAGCACGGTTACGATGACCTGGGTCCCGCTGCAACTGGGGCCGGTACAGCCGGCGCTTCCGGGGGCAGCGGCAGTTTCGGCACCACCTTTTTCACGATCGTAGAGACCACCAGAATCGTCAATCCGACTTCTGGCGCGCAAATTGGGAGCACCACGGTACAAGAATCGATCAACTCTACCGCTGTTCCCGAGCCGGCGACGCTGAGCCTGGTCGACGGCGCCCTCTCGTCTCGGCGTGGCGTCGCGAGAACGCGGTCCGTCCCTAGACGCTCCCATGCCAATCGAAAACAGCTGGTAACCGGCTGCGCCCGTTCCAGGGGTTTACCCAAACCTGAGCCTTAGTTTCCGGCCTAAGCGTTTGCCCCAAGCATTGGATCGTGAATTGCTACCAGATGCCTTCTGGAGACTGAGATGCCTTTGATAAACATTGTGATTGCTTTGATCGTAGTCGGCGTGGGATTATACTTCATTAATCGCTTTATACCGATGGCATCCAGCATCAAGACGATTTTGAATGTGGTCGTTGTGGTCGCCGTTTCGGTTTGGGTCTTACAGGCAGCCGGCCTCTGGGGGCCGATCAGCAATTACCGGCTAACCCGCTGATGCGCGCGAAAAACTGGAGCCCATCCCGAAATGAACACCACGAAATTGTTGGGAATTGTTCTCATCGCTCTCGGAATTATCGCCTTCGCCTATCAAGGCATCACTTATAAGACCCGAGAGAATGTCGTCGACCTCGGTCCCCTCCACGTGACCGCCGAGAAATCCCATACCTTGCCTCTGCCTCCTATTGCGGGCGGCATCGCGCTGCTGGGCGGGATTGCACTCTTGATCTCCGACAGCAAGAAGTCCTCATAATGTTTGCGTTGCGCTCCCGCCCCGTTTAGCCTTCCCTTTTGACCTTATCCCGTCAGATGACCGAGTGCGGTCAAGCTTTTTAGCACCGCTTTCCTTTAGATCGCGCTCCTAAAGGCGCCGCGGCGTCTCCCTAATCTCTCTAGAGAGAGAGTGTTCACAGCGGAAGTGAGGTTCGTTTGCTGCGCCACGCCCTGTTTCCGATCGACGCAAAGTGGAAGGACCTCGACGTGCCTTTAGTCGAGCGTGCGAGACCGGCGACTCGGGATCGCAGAGGTCAGCACATTCACAAAGGAGAACTCATGAAAGTTTTGAAACTAGCAACACCCGTACTCTGCCTGGCATTTCTGGGCGCAGCGTTTTCGTCTACCGCCAGTGCGGACGAAAAGGATCGCAAAACCACCATCACATTCAGCGCACCGGTGGAGATACCGGGCGTCCACCTGCAAGGCTTCGGAATTCTGCCGGCCGGCACGTACATCTTCAAAATACTGGATAGCCAGTCGGACCGCCATATCGTGCAGATTTTCAGCAAAGACAGTTTAACCGTTTATGCCACCATCCTCGCCATCCCCAACTATCGTCTGAAGGCGACCGACAAAACCGTGATGACGTTCCGGGAACGGCCGGCCGGTGAACCGGAAGCTCTCCGTGCGTGGTTTTATCCGGGCCGGGAATGGGGCGAAGAATTCGTCTATCCGAAGTCGAGAGCGTTAATACTCGCGAAGGAAACGCACACCGCGGTTCTTTACACCGACGCCCCGATCGAACCTGAAGTAGCCGTGGCCATCAAAACGCCGGAAGAGCCGGTAGTGGTCGAGCTCAAACGGGCCCCCGTAATGGCGGTTCAACCGACCGGCGAGGAAGTCGAGATCGCCCAGGTAGTTACAGCGCCGCCCCCGGCCGTGCTGGTGGCGCAGAATGATGCGCCGGCGGCACTCCCGGCAACCGCAAGCTCGCTGCCGCTAGTGGCGCTCTTCGGGATGCTGGCTTTAGCGGGAGCCTTAACCCTGGGCTTCCTTCAAAAGCGAGCTCTCTAAGCATCGCAGTGAATTGAACCGGCGCGTCGCAGGGGCGCGCCGCCCCATGATGGGCGGTCCGCGGCGTGAAGGAGCTACCCGATGCAACAAAAAGTCGTCCCACTATTGGTGCCGCCACTCCGCAAGAGCCGGCCCGGCGGCATGGGGAGTCATGTGACAAAGAAACGGGGCATGGCGGTTCTCACCACACCGCTCTTGAACAAAGGCTCGGCCTTCACGGTCGAGGAACGCCAAAGCCTGGGCCTCAACGGCCTGCTGCCGCCCGTCATCAGCACTTTGGAATCTCAAGTTGCTTCCGCCTATCTTCAATACCAGCGCTTGCCCGACGCGCTCGGCAGGAACATTTATCTCACGGCGCTGCACGACCGGAATGAAGTCCTGTTCTTCCGCCTGCTCTCCGAGCACCTGCGCGAGATGATCCCGATCGTGAACGATCGCACTGTGGGCCTCGCGATGGAGCAGTATCATCACGAATGCCGGCGCCCGCGGGGCGTGTACCTGTCGATCAACGACCCCGACGGGATTGAAGCGGCGTTTAAAAATCTTGGCCACGGCGCCGATGATATCGACCTGATTCTGGCCACCGACGCCGAGCAGATTTTCGGAATTGGCGATTGGGGCGTGGGAGGGATCGAGATTGCCATCGGCAAACTGGCGATCTATACCGCGGCGGGCGGCATCGACCCGGCGCGCGTGATCCCGGTGATGATCGACGTCGGCACCAACCGCGAGAGCCTGCGCAACGACCCGATGTATCCGGGAAACCGCCACGCCAGAATTCGCGGCCACCGCTACGACGCCTTCATCGACTCCTATATAAAGACCGTCGCCCGGCTGTTTCCCCGGGCCGTGCTGCAGTTCGAGGATTTCGCGCCCGGCAACGCCCGCCGTATTGTCGACAAATATCGCACCCAGTTCCGAACCTTCAGCGACGATTTGCAAGGCACCGGCGCCATCACCCTGGCGGCGGTGGTCTCGGCGATGCGGGTTTGTGGAACTCCCATGCGCAATCAACGTGTGGTCATTCTCGGCGCCGGTACTGCGGGGATCGGCATTGCGGACTTTATCCGCGATGTGATGGTGCGCGACGGGTTGACTCCCGAAGCGGCCAGCCGCCGGTTTTGGTGCGTGGACGCCGATGGATTACTGGTTGACGATATGGGCGACCAGTTGCGGGATTACCACGAAACCTACGCCCGTCCCGCCTCCGAAGTAAAGGGCTGGAGGCGGTCGGAAGTCGGCGGGAAAGAGTCCGAGCGCCATCCGGCGCAAGAAGCGGCGCGCGGCAATTCCGGCAGGAGGCCGGCGGCGCGCAGCGGTAGAGAAGAACCGGCTGTTAGCGACGCCGACGGGGATGGATCGGCGCGGCACGTTGCCGACGGCAGGGGCCTGGCCCGCCACGCCGTCCGCCCGCGAGAATCGGGGCGCGCCGACGGGAAACCTTCCGCGCGCGACGGCGGCGACCCGGCCTCAGCCGGGAACACTGGCCCCATAAGTCTCGCCGAAGTAGTGCACCAGGTATGGCCGACCATGCTGATCGGAACCTCCGGGCAAGCCGGCGCGTTCACCGAGGCCATCGTTCGGGAAATGGCATGGCATACCGACCGGCCCATTATTATGCCGCTTTCAAGTCCCGCTGCCCTGGCCGAGGCGACACCCGCCGATCTCATTGCGTGGACCGATGGACGCGCCTTGATCGCCACCGGCGGCTCCTTCACTCCGGTGACTTACAAAGGCATCACCCACGTGATCGGCCAGTTGAATAACGCCATGTTGTATCCGGGCGTGGGATTAGGCTCCATCGTTTCGCGCGCCAGATATATCAGCGTCGGCATGCTGGTGGCCGCAGCCAACGCGCTTTCGAGCCTGGTAGCGGTGCGTCTCGCGGGCGCCACTCTCCTGCCTCACATCGAGGATCTGCGCAGCGTGACCGTAACCGTCGCCGTGGCAGTGGCCGAAGCCGCAGTGCAAGAAGGTTTAGCGAGCGTTAAACTGGCGGATATCGTCCAGCAAGTGGAAGATGCCATGTGGCGGCCCGAGTACCGTCAAATCGAAGCATCCTGAAGAAGCGCCCCATGAAACCTGCCGCCTTCCTTCTCGTCCTCGCCGCCGGAGGCTTCGCCCGAGCGCAGCTCAAGCCGTCGAGCACGGGTCCGGACGCGGACGCGTTCCGCATTTCAGTAGATGTCTCGCTGGTGGTATTGCAAGCCACCGTTCGTGACCGCGAAGGCCACACAGTCCCCAACCTCGCTAGGCAGGACTTTGAAGTTTTTGAAGATGGCCGGCCGCAACCGATCCGTCTTTTCCGCCACGAAGACACGCCGGTTACGGTGGGGCTGGTCATCGACCACAGCGGCAGCATGCGCGAGAAACTGGGCGACGTGACCGCCGGCGCTAGGGCGTTCGTCAAGTCAAGTAACTCCCACGATCAGATGTTCGTCGTGGATTTTAATGAAACCGTGTCTCTGGGCCTCCCGCAGGGCATCAATTTCAGCGATAACGCGGATCAGCTCGAAAACGCGATTTGGGCCAGGCCGGCCGAGGGCAGGACGGCGCTCTATGACGCGATCGTATCGGGGCTGAACCGGCTGGGAGAAGGCGCGAGCGACAAAAAGGTTCTGATCGTGATCAGCGACGGCGGCGACAACGCAAGCAAAGCCCGTCTTGATCGCGTCTTGAAGTTGGCCGAACAATCGAGCGCCGTGATTTACACCATGGGCCTCTTCGACCCGGACGATCCCGACGCGAATCCCAAGGTGCTCCGCCGCCTAGCTCAGGAAACCGGGGGCCAAGCGTTCTTCCCCGCGCAGCTCTCTGAAACCGTGGCGATTTGCGAGCGGATCGCCCGCGATATCCGCGATCAATATACCATCGGCTATTCATCTGCCAACGAAAAGCGCGATGGAAGTTATCACAAAGTTCGTCTCACGGCCCGCGCCAAGACCGACGGGAAGCTATCCGTGCGTACCCGCGCTGGTTACAGCACCGAAACCCTAGCGCCGCCGGCCAAGGTGTCCCTGCGATGAGAGTCGCCATGCCGCATGCATCCGTGAGCCGGCTGGTACGATGGTCCCGCGCTGCACTGTTTACGGCGGCGGCCGGAATGCTCGGTTATTGCGGATGGGTGCTGACTGACACCTGGATTTTCCAGAGCCAAGCCAGCCGCGAGTTCGACCGGATGAACCTCGCGCCCGGCCCTCCACCGGGTCCCGGTGTAGAGGCCATGGGTGGATTGGTGGGGCGCATGGTAATTCCGCGTCTGGGAGTCTCGATGATCGTCGCCGAAGGAACCGGAGAAGCCACTCTCCGCCGCGCCGGCGGCCATATTCGCGGAACGGCGCTGCCCGGCAAGCCGGGTAATATAGGAATCGCCGGCCACCGCGATACTCTGTTCCGGCCGCTCCGCAACATCCGCGAGGACGACCTGATTATGCTCACCACCTTGCAAGGTGAGTATCGCTACCGGGTAGTGTCGACGAAAATAGTGAGCCCGTCCGATGTCGACGTTTTAAGCTCCGACGGTCGCGAGATTCTGACCCTGGTGACCTGTCATCCCTTTTATTTCGTCGGCCCTGCGCCCGACCGATTCATCGTGCGGGCCCAAAGGATCACATAGGGAACGAGTTAGGCCTGCCCGTGCGTTCCCTTCAACCCCGCCTGTGCGGAATACTCCACGGGGAGGATTTCCAAACTGAAAAAATGCGAGTATGCTGTTTACGAAGCCTGGAATTCAACCTCCCCTGAGTCTCCTGGTTGTTCGGGTATATGCGACGTAGCAGCCATCTCGCCGTCTGCGACTCGCTCTTTGGAGACGCCCATTCCCCTTGCGAAATTCACCAAAAGTTGTTGGATTCCGCCGTAACATATCGCTGGATGAACGATCTTTATAGAGATGAACCGCGCCCGCGGATTCACCCCCGTAGCGTGTCGGAGTTTGCAGATGAAACCAGAAATCATTCGCTTCGATCAAAGCGTCTGCTCCAGGCTGGACCTGTCGCTGTCGCGGGAATGGCTTGAAACCAACGGGCTCGGCGGCTTCGCCTCGTCGACCCTGATCGGCCTGAACACGCGCCGTTATCACGGACTCCTCACGGCCTCGACCACGCCGCCGACCGGGCGCGTGCTGCTGCTGTCGAAACTCGAGGAAACCGTCATTGTCGAGGATCAACGCTATGAGTTGTCCGCGAACCAGTATCCCGGCGCGATCCATCCCCAGGGGTATCAGTACTTAAAGGAATTCCGCCTCGACCCATTCCCGATTTTTACCTACCGCGTGGCGGGCCTCGAGATCGAGAAGCGGGTCTTCATGGTCGACGGCGAAAACACCACCGTGACCGAATACGAAGTCAGGCCGATCGATGGGTCGAGCATACCGAAATGCGTCCTCGAGCTTCGTCCGCTCATCGCCTTCCGCGACTATCACAGCGCCACGCATCAAAACGACGCGTTGAATCCGGCGCTTGACACCAAAGACGGCTTGGTAAGTATTAGCGCCTACTCCAACCTCCCGCCGCTGTTTTTTGCCCACAACGCACAGGCGCTGGAAACCGACGGCAAATGGTATCTCAACCTCGAATATCGCATGGAGCGCGAGCGCGGCCTCGATTTTGTAGAAGACCTGTTCCAGCCGTTTACGCTGCGCTTCGAACTAAACCGCCGCAGCGCTGCCGCCGTGATCGCCTCAACCGAGCCTCATAACGTGACCTCCGCCGCGGTCCTGCGCGAACGCGAACGCCAGCGCCGCGAGGCTTTGGCCGATGCCGCGCCCGTCGATCAGCCGCTGGTAAGGACCCTCACCGCCGCCGCGGACCAGTACATTGTCGAGCGCGGATCGTTCAAAACGATTGTCGCCGGTTATCACTGGTTCACCGACTGGGGCCGCGACACCATGGTCGCGCTTCCCGGATTGACGCTCGTGACCGGGCGCTTCGCGATCGCCCGCCAGATTCTCGAAGCGTACTCCGAAAACGTAAGTCAGGGCATGCTCCCCAACCGGTTTCCGGATTCGGGCGAGACGCCCGAATACAATTCCGCCGACGCCACCCTGTGGTTCTTCGAATCCATCCGCGCCTACCTCAAGTACACCGGCGACGAAGTCTTTGTGCGGGACCGTCTCTACCCGCAGCTAAAAGACATCGTCGATTGGCACGTTCGCGGCACGCGCTTCGGAATACGTGTCGATGCGGACGGCCTCCTCGCCTGCGGAGAACCCGGGGTGCAGTTAACGTGGATGGACGCGAAGGTCGGCGAATACGTAGTCACGCCGCGCACCGGCAAGCCGGTTGAGATCCAGGCCTTGTGGTTTAACGCCCTTCGCATCATGGAAGATCTTGCCCGGCGTTTCGCTGACTCGGCCGCTGCGACTTTATTTGCCGAGTTGGCCGCCGAGGCCTCGAAAGCTTTCAACGCGCGCTTTTGGAATGATGTCACAGGGTCCCTATATGACGTGGTCGAAAACGGGCACGCCGATGGTTCCATGCGGCCCAACCAAATCTTCGCCGTCAGCCTTCCCTACACCATGTTGCCTCCCGAACGCGCGAGCGCTGTCGTCAAAACGGTCGAAGAGGAGCTGCTGACGCCGATGGGTTTGCGCACCCTATCGCGCCACGATCCCCGCTATCGCGCCCGCTATGAAGGCGGCGTTACCGAACGTGATACCGCCTATCATCTGGGAACGGTGTGGCCCTGGTTGATGGGTCCGTTCATTACCGCGTATTTGAAAGTGAACCAGCGCAGCGAAGCCGCGCGCCAGCAAGTCGAGAAGTGGCTCGCCGGCTTCTCCGAGCATGTGACCGCAGCAGGCCTGGGCCACATCTGCGAGATCGCGGACGGCGAATATCCCCACACCCCGCGCGGCTGCATCGCGCAAGCCTGGAGCGTTGCCGAAATCCTGCGCACCGCTGTCGAAGACGTTTACGTTGCGCAATCCGCGCCCGTAAGCGCAATGAAACGCCGCCCCGCCAAGACAATTTCTGCCCCTAAGCTGGCGAAGGCCGCGCCGTCGCCCTAGCGGCAGAACCCGCTACGAACCCGACTTCGCCGGATGCAGAATCAGCTTCTGCATACGCCAATTCAGTAGCTCGGCCACGTAGAGTTCGTTTTCAGACGGGCAAGCGATTTCGTGGATCCATCCGAATTGTTTCATCTGCCGCCCGGCCTTACCGAGCACGCCCAGGATCTTCCCATCGAGCGTCATCTTATAAATCCGTCCCGGGAAAGCGTCGGATGTGTAAAGGTATTGCGTCGGCCCTGGCGTGATGCAAATGGACCACGGCGCGCCCGCACTTTGCGTCGCCCCCGTCTGCGCATTCGGCATGTTGCCCATCCATGGCTTAGCATCGGCCGGCACCGGCACATCCATCGTGATCTGTCGCAGGAATTTCCCGTCGGGATCGAAAACCTGGATGCGTTTGTTACCGCGATCGGCTACATAGATATTGCCCGCCGCGTCATTGGCGATTCCATGGGGCGTGTTGAACTGGCCCGGCCCCGTGCCCGGCGTGCCCCAGGACTTCACCCAGTCGCCGTTTTTATCGTATTTCGCCACGCGCGAATTAATGTAGCCGTCGCTGATGAAAATGTTCCCCTGCGTGTCCCAGGCGACGTCGGTGGGCTGGCGGAACTGGCCGTCAATCGCCGGCAGTGGCGGATTCGGATGCTTCCACGGCTCCGAATTCTCATCCGACGCTTCCTTCTTGCGCCCGAACACCATGGTCACGCGACCCTCCGGATTAAAGCGGATGATCATGTCGGTGCCCTTATCGACCACCCAGATATTGTCGTCCTTATCCACGCGAACATCATGCGCGAAGGACCACGCATACAGGCCTTTGCCGATTTCGCGGATAAACTTGCCGTCCGGCCCGAATTCGAGCAACTGCGACGCTGTAGCGCTATACGCCGGTCCCGTGGTAGCGCCGCGATTGTAAATGAAAATGTGTTTCTTCGAGTTCAACGCGATCCCCGAGACCTCGCCCAGATGCATATCCGGCGGCAGCTTCAGTACGTTCGGAACCGAGTCAAACGGAATTTCGGGTACATCGGCCGCCCACGCCGGCGTGAACGCAGCGGCGCCCAGGCACGCCAGCGCAATGAGTGAATATCGTTTCAAAGTAGCCTCCTTCTCACTCCAGCTACCATATCAAATGGCGGCGGCCGGCGCATTCGGCGCGCTCTAGCGAACTTGATCGATGTCCGAAGCTTCGAGCATCAAAAGCAACCTTGCGTAGAATCTGACATCGAAGGGAAATCAAAGCACTCGGCCAGTCTGGGCTCTGTCGCGCCGATTGGATCGCA